>CAJUSM010000052.1:10728-18671 GCA_910588935.1 uncultured Oscillospiraceae bacterium | reverse complement strand
GCCTAAACTACCTGGAGGGCAGAACCATGGCCTATGTAAACGAGAAGGCTTTTCAGGGCACGGTTTTGGCCCATAACGACGGCGGCGTGCCCAATATGGTGCTCCATGTCACCGATTTTTCCGAAGATAGCCTGGGCCAGCTGATCTACTTCTTTGAAAAAGCCTGCGCCATTTCCGGCTATCTGCTGGGGGTAAACCCCTTCGACCAGCCTGGGGTAGAGAGCTACAAGAAGAACATGTTCGCCCTGCTGGGCAAGCCCGGCTATGAAAGCGCCAAGGCCGCACTGGAAGAACGGTTAAACGGCTAAGCACAACTGCGGTAAGCAGGGCGCCGGCAAGGCGTCCATAACAAAATATTACAAAACAAAGGAGAGTTCAAATGGTTACTCTTTTAACTGGCAAAAAAGGCTCTGGCAAAACAAAAAAGCTCATCGAGCTGGTAAACAGCGCCCTAGAAAAGTCGAACGGCAATGTGGTGGTCATTGAAAAGAGCAAGCAGATGACCTATAACATCCCCTACCATGCTAGGCTGGTGGATACCGATGCCTACGACATTAAGGGCCAGGACGCGCTCTTGGGCTTTATCAGCGGCATTTGCGCTGGCAACTATGATGTGACGGATATCTTTGTGGACTCCACCTTAAAGATTACCGGCACTGGCGCCGAGGCCTGCTCTTACCTGGTGCCCCAACTGAAAAAGCTCAGCCAGGCCGCGGACACAAACTTTGTGCTTTCCATTTCCGCCGCAGAGGAGGATATCCCCGGCGAAGTGGCCGACTGCGTGCTGAAGTAAAAATCGGAAAAGGGAAAAATTTTGGCCCCTGGGCAAAGTTAGTTTGCCAGGGGCTTTCTTTTCTGCCGGAGAGCATTGGCTTTCCGGCTGATTTTTTAGTTCCCAAAAACGCGCGGACTTTCCTTGCAAACGCGCTTTTAAACCATTTGATTCATCCTGCGTTACCTAGAACCCCCGGCCTTTTTCTAAGGTAAGCTCAGCTCCCACGGCACATGGCTGGGAAGCACCTGCTCAAGCATTCGCTTTGCCTCCTTCTCTGTAACACCCAGCAGCTTTTCACCCCGGAGCAAAAGCTTGCCCTCTGCCTCCTCTGCCTTGGCCTTCACTCCGCAGGCCTCCGCCAGGTTCTCTATCACCCCTAGGCTGGCTGGCCCAGAGTAAGGGCTTAGGGCCTTAATCACCGCCCCCCGCCGTTCCTCCAGGCTGCCAGAGGCACAGGCTTGGAGGCGGTACAGCAGCTCCCAGCCGGCCAAAGCTTTCTCCCCGGCTGTTTGCACAAAGAGATCTCGCTCCAGTGCCTCCGCCCGGTCCCATACTGTTTTCAGGCCGGCGGTATAGGCGTCCAGCTCCCAGTCCAAAGGAGAATCCCCTGTAAGCTTGTACACGCCGGAGGCCTCCATCACCCGGCGCATATTTTCACCCCCTGTCATGTAGATTCACTGAGGACCGCCATGCCCAGCACAGGCATGGTTCCTGGAGGAGTCTCTGTATCTGCAGCGCTGTTAAAAACCACCTTTGCCACCGCCGGGTCATCCAAAAGCACTCGGCTCAGGTCCCCTAAATACACCGGCTGTCCAATTTTCAGGCCGGCAAACCAGGCGGAAAGGGCCGCCTCTGCCCGCTCTTTGGCCTGGGCAAAGCTTGCCCCTGGCCGCATCTTTAGGCTGGCCATAATATTGATCTTTTTGGAGGCGGCGGATTTCACCGACACCGTAACCCCTACTTCCCGCAGCTGGTTCAGCCGGCTGCTCAGCGCCTCCAGAGCTTCTTCTCCCAGGGCCTCCCCTTGGCCCCACACATATACCGTCACCGTGCCCGGGCCGTCCTCTCTGGCCACTGTCTGGGCCGAGGTAACCCCCTCCTGCTCCAGCGCCAGGCGCTGGTAATAGTAGGAGTTCCCGCAATTCTCAATTTTGCTGAAAGCCTCCAAGATCCGGGACCGGTAGGCCCGGTCATCCTCCGGATCCTTCCCTCCAGTAAAGGGCTGGGTATTTACCACGTAGTTTACCCCGTTTACCTCTGATACCAAGGTGTTAATATAGCTGGCGGCAGCATTTCCCCGGCTGCCCCCCACCACGGCCTGGGCGGGCACCTCTGCCTTTACCTGGCCGGCAGCCAGAATCCCGTCCTCAGTGGTCTCGTACTCCACCGCCTCTTCTCCATAGGAGGCGCAGATGGTCCCTTTGGGGATGAGGATGTCAAAGCTAATGGGCAGGTACCTGGAAAAGGTCAGGACCCCTTGTGCCCTTTCCCCACCCCGGCGCACAATGCCCCGCTGGCCCCCGTGGAGATCCAGCTGTTTCCCCACCGCCGTTTGGGGAAAGGCCTGGGCCTGCAGCCAGTCCAACCTGGCATGAAGCCTGCACAGTTCCCCGGCCAGCACCTGGAGCCTAAGCCCCAGGTCAGACACCGCCTCTGGCTCCCAGCCGCTTTTTTCCCTATAGGCCCCCTGCATCCGTTCCAGTATCTCCCTGTATTTCTCCATATTCCACTTCCCCCTCTCCCAGCGGCGTCACAATGCGGAAAATGATCTTCCCTCCGCTGATTTCCGCCGATTCCGCCTGAACTCCCGCCAGATCCAGCAAGGCCTCATTGGCTAGGGCCAAAGCCCTTTCTCTGCTGTGTTCCCCATTTAAATCCAAAGCCCAAAGCTTGCTGCCCGCCTCCTGGCTATAGGGAAACTTGCCCTTACGCAGGCAAAGCCGCAGCCTGGCCAGCTGGAGCAGCAGTTCTTTTCCCTGCACCAAAAAGGGCAGACCATTGGCCCCTAGCACATAGCCGCCGTTCATCACCTTTGTGTCCTTAATCCCACTGATTCAAACCGCCTCCTTCGGTTCAAACACCTGTCCGTTAATCACCACTGCGCCATCGTTTTTCAGCAGGATTTCCGCTCCTCCCGCCGAATATAGCCGAACTTCCCCCTCTGCCAGACTGGTGTCTGGAGTAGCGGAAAGGCCGGCGCAGTAACCATCCAGCATCACCGCCTGCCTGCCTCCTGCCGCCGCGCTGGCAAAGCCATAGGGAAAAAGCTGTTCCGGCTGGCGGAACCTGACCTCCCCCTGAACAGCGAATTCCCCGCCGCCCTCTACCTGGCCGTTGCGCAGCCGTATCCCTGTGCTCGAAGCCAGCTGTCTGGTTAGCCACATGCCAACCGCCCCCTTTTTCTCACATTTCGCTCCATCTTCATCTCTCCCCCTGCTCCAGCACAAAGCTTGTCCTCTCCCCTGCCTGGTCCTGCCTGCACATTGCCCGCTTTACTGGGCAACCCAAGAATTTCCCTGCCAGAGGCACCGTCACATCCACTACCGCGTTCCGTACAGGCCACCACAGCCCTGGGCTGGTCACCCGGAGGGAAAAGCTCTCCCGCCGGGCCTCTTCCAGCAGGATATGGGGATCCTGGCCGCTTTGGGCGCTTATATACCTTCTGGGGAGCGTCTGGCCTTCCCCAGCCCGAAACAGGGTGTCATATCCGCCTCGGTATCCCTGTTTCCATACAGAGCCAAGCCTTTTACAGGGCAACCGGCAAATTTCTCCAGAAATCACTTGGGGCAGCGTCAACCGCCTCTCCTTTTGAAAGCCGCAGTGCAGGTTTCCATCAAAATCCACATAAGGCTCCGTGCCCAAATACTCACGGCAGAACCTGGCCAGCACCGCCCAACAGGAGCTGCCCTTTTCCACTGTCAGCTCTCCTCTCACGCTGTCCCTTGGCCCCTGTATTGGCCCTAGGCCCAAGGGTTCCAGCAACCTGCGCTCCAGCGCCTCTAAGGAGGGGGCGCGGATGCATCCCGGCTCAGCCTCATTGTCCAGCAGCAAGGCCTCCCGACTTCTGCACACCAGCTCTATTGTAAGGCCTCCCGGGCCCAGCCTGGTGTTCTGCTCATCCACAATGCCTCGAAACACCCCTAGGCCCTCCTGGTACACCCGCACCTCCCTTAAGGGCTCCCATAGACCGTCAGCAGAGAAAACAGCTTTTAGCTGGTCTGCCGGCGCTTCCCGGTCAAAGCTGAGCACCGCCTCCTGGGGATCCCCCAAGAGCATTTGGCCACCTTCCTCCAGTTCACCCCAAAAAGTCATGGAGAATACACCTCCTCTCCCGCCTCCAGCCAGGCAATGTCTCTGATATGGGGATTGGCCCGGCGCAACGCTTCAAAATCCCAGTGATACTGGCCGCAGTAATCCCACAGGCTCTCCCCTGCCGCTGCCTGGTGAACGCCCTGGCCCCCATAGGCTGGCCCCCTCTGGTACTCAGTAAAGGAAAAATGATACCTCACCTGTCCCGCGCCCTCCCGGCCCAACAGCTTTAGAGAATCCATCACCGCCAGAAAGGGCTCCAGCCCAGGCAGCTGCAAACTGCCCGGACCGCCCTGGGCAAACACTGCCTCTAACCTTTTCCACTGTTCCATACAGTCTGGCCCGGTAAAGCGGCCCTGACCAGAGACCCGGCGCTTTTTCGGCCCCAGATCCACCGCCTGAGCCCCTGCAAAAGGCAGAGCTGTCTCCTTTACAGACCGGCTGCACTCCAAGTCCAGCTGGATGGGATTTACCGGCCAGGTAAAATTCTTGAACCGCATGGTCATCAAATTCACGCTTTTCTGCCTCCTCTCACAGCTCCCTAGGGTATCTTCTGCTGTCCCGTTCAATCTCTCTGCTCAGCTCCTCCGCTCTGTCCAGGCTCTCCACTGTCATTCCTCCTTTCAGGTGCCGCGGGGGCAAAGCCCTTTCCCACCAGCACCGCCGTGCCTTCTGAAGAAAAACTTTTCCACCTGCACCCCAGCAATCTGCCGCCCTGGCCGGGCAGCACCACCTCCATGTTCTCTTGGCCTGCCTCAGGAGGTCCGCCTGTCAGGCCTTTAAGCTCCAACAGATATTCCGCCCTAGGTTCTATCCAAAAAGGCAGCTCCTCGCCAATGGCGGTAAAAGAGTCCCCTGTAGGATTGATCCCCAGTTTCCAGCTGGTTACCCTGGCCTGCCAATCCCCAATGGTAATAGGCAGCCTTTGCCCTGGCGCCTGACCTCCAGCGCCCCATTGGAAAAGGAAGCGGCATTCTCCAAAAAGAAGGCCTGTCAGCTTGTCCTGGCCAATTGTCCCCCGCTCCACCTCTACTGGCTCTGCGGCAGATTTTATTTGGGCAATGAGGGAATCTAGAAACTCCTCAGCGGTTTCCGGCCCTGCTCCCTGGGGAATATAAACGGTAAAGCCCAGCTTCGCCGTCCCCTCCTCCCCCGATTCTGTTTCGCTAAGCACCCGGCCCAGAGCAACAGGCCGGGCAATAGCCCGCCCCGCGGGCCGAGGCTCTAAGGCCAGCCGGAACTCTCCTTGCGCCTCTCCTGTTTTCAGAGTTGCCAGCAGCTGGCCCAGCAAATCAAATCCCTTCATATTCCCACTCCTCTTTCTCCAAGACTACCCTCACCCACAGAGGTTTCCCGGCCAATCCCACTGGCTGGGCGCTGATCACCCGGTAGCTTGTTCCGCCCTGGCAAAGCCGATCTCCCCGGTCCACCTCTGCCATCACGCCGGTAAATACATACAGCGGCTGAGACAGTTTCCCTAGGGGGTGGCGGTCTAGGCCAAGGGCCCCGGTGGGGGCCCTCTGCCGCACAACAATTCCTCTCCCTTTTTTCCGGCTCCCATCAGGCTTTACCAGCTCTGCCGGCGGGAATCGGGAAAACAACTGTTTTTCCAAGCCTTTCATGTACTCTCCTTTCTTAAAAGAAGAAAATGTTTCCAGTATCTCTCAGGCCTGCCCAAAATAGAAGTCTTCCGGCGGAAGAAGCTTCCCGCAGGCCCGGCGTTTTTCCTCCCAAAGCCGTTTGGCCCGCTGGGCCCGATCTCCCAATTCTATTTTTAGCTCCGGGGAGGAGACATAGTCCGGTTCTCCACATCCATCCACCAGCGCCAGCTGATAGAAGGCCTGGGCAGCCGCCAGGCTTTCCAGGGCCTGCCAGCCCCTTTCGTCCCAGCAGCATCCTCGGGCCCGAATTTCCTCTAGGCACTCACGGCAAAGGGAGCGGCACAGCTCGTCTCTTTCCAAGTTTTCCCCGTCCAGCGTCTCCCCAGAATACCGGCAAAACTTTTCTACCACCTGATCCATATTCATCTTCAAGGGCCTCCCTCAGCTGCCAGCCGCGCAGTCCAGGCCTGCCGCCGCGCCCTCAAAAATCCTGGCAAAGCCGCTGGTTACCGTAATGGCCGCCCGCTCCAGCTGCCGGTCTATCAGCTTATCGTACTCTGTCACCACGCCCCCAGCCTTTACCATCTCCAAAGCGCAGCTCTTATCCAGCACAATAATCTTATCCTCCGCCATGCCAGGCACATGAATTAGCTTTGCCCCCAAAGGGGTGCAGAGCTTTCCTGTCCCCTGAAAATTCATTCCTGCCTGAGCGTCCTTAAACTCCTCTACCTGCAGCAGTTTTTGCATAGCCTTCGTGCCGGCAAGCACTGTGTTCAGCCGGTATGGAGAAAGCTTTCCCCATAGTCCAATAAAGTCCCCATAATTCGGGGTTCCCCCACTCACAAACTGGATTCCCCCTTTGCTGCCATCCCCATCCATCAAAGCGGACACCGCGTCTCCCATTTGGGCTGCCGCAATGTATGCGCCAATCTGCCGCAGGGTCACGGTAAACAGGTCCAGCTTTTGAAACCGGAGAGCCTCGTAAGAGCTTACCAGCATCCTGCCCCGCTTGCGCAGCTTTACCAGCCCCGCATTGGTAGTAATTTTTGTCACCGGCAGTTGGGCGGTTTCCGCCACTGGCCGCATATCGTGGCGTTCCCCGTCCGCCCCGGCAGAAATGGTCCGGTAATCCATGGCGTCTATCATGGTTACCGTGGCGGCAATGTCCTCCGCTTTGGCCTCCCCATCTAAGCCCTGGGCTACGGCCCGGGCCACATATTCCGGGAAAAGGGCAGCACTAGAGCTGTTCTGGAAAAATTTCTCCACACTGCTGGAGCCCGGGCCGCTTACCCGAATGCCAAAACGCTTTAGCTGGCGCTGGTAAGCGTCCAGGCCCTCTAGGACAGTGCCACGGTAATTTTCAGAACTGTCCAGTTCCTCCAGCACCTGCGTAAAACTCTTGCCCGGAGCAGAATACATTCCTTTTTCCAAACTAACATTCTCATAATAAGCCATAAAAAAACCTCCTTATTTTTTTGTGTCAAATCAAAGCATCAGGCCGCACATACCCTCGGCCACATCCACCACCAGCACTTCTCTGCCAGCTTCCCCTGCCTGAACCGCGCCATCTTTGGTCAGGCTGATCTTTTTCCAGCCAACACTCAAGCCGGCAGCCGCAGGCAGGCGCACATAGCCCTTTAGCTGTACACCCGCGTATCCATCTTTACGGCTCACCGCTACGCCAATAGGCACATCGTTTGCCCCACTGCAGGCCTCCACAACCCCGTTTCCAGAAATTTTCACCGGATTTCCAACCTCTACCTCACCGCTTGCCTGAAAGGTTGCGGTCAGCTCGCCGATTCCAAAAAAAGATACGTTCATCTCAAATTCCTCCTATTATATTTATTTTTTGTTTTTGCCAATGCCAGCAGGCCTAGCCCGCCATCTAAATCCGGAACCCGCCGTTCTCCTCCGGCTGCTCCTCCCGCCGCTCCGGCGTCAGCTGGGGACGCAGGGGCAGCAGCTTTCCAGCCATCTTCTCGTATGCCCGGCCCATCGTCTCCAAGTCCTCCATGCCCATGGCCTTTACGGCAGATTCCATCACCTCCCGGGGCATTTCCGGCTGTACAATCCCGCTGTATTTCAATATGTCCTTTTCCAGGGCCCGGCGGTACAGCTCTCCCCATCTGGCCTTTTCCCTCAGCTCCTGGGCTTGGGCCTTGGTAAGCACCAGCTGGCCCTCCTGTTTTTCATCCCCTTCCGCAAAGCGCTTTACCACCCCTGCCCCCCGCTGGGCTGGCACCGCCACAAATGAGCAC
>CAJUSM010000052.1:0-10718 GCA_910588935.1 uncultured Oscillospiraceae bacterium | reverse complement strand
CTCATAGGCGTCGGCAGGCTCTAGCAAAACCCTGTGGGCAATTTTCCCCTGGTAGGTTTTGCCGGGCACATGCTGGCAGTCCTCTTTTCCGCACAAGCCGCATACCCGCCGCTTTACACTGCAGCTTACGCTAACCTCTTTTAAAATCCCGCTGTCAATCAGCGCAATGGTTTCCTGGTTCCCCTGGGTCCTAGGCAGGTATGCCTTGGCTGTCAGCCGAATCAGTCCCTCTCCAGCTTGGGTTGTTTTTTCTTGGCAGCTTTCCAGCTGGGTGTGGTAGATTCTGGCGGTCTGGTTGGCGCTTTTGCACTCGTGGTCCAAAATACAGGTTTTCCCCAAAAACAACTCCCGGAGCTTTTCTAGGCTTCCCTTGTTAAACCGCTCATAGTCCCTGTCCACCTCGTTATCGCACAGCACCAGGGAGAAAGTGTATACCTCCTCTGGCTGGTAAGCCCGGCGGGTATAGCGGTTAATTGCCGCCATGTCTTCTGCACCGGCCTCTACCGATTTGATCACATGTCCCTCTTTCATAGGCAAGCTTCCTCCTTTTTTGGCGGTTCCACTTTATTGCCCTGCTTTTCCTTTTCCAGCTCATACAGCAGCTTGTCCGCCCTGGCAGACAGATATCTGGCGTTGGCATGGTCCACCTCGTCCTGCATGGTAATCTCCTCCCAGTCTACTCTGCATTCCGAGCGATAACCTCCTAAGGTCAGCCAGGTCCTGCATAGTTTTAAGATTACCGGGGTGAGCACCCGGCGGTAGGCCTCTAGCTCACTGGTAAGCACATCTGCCTGTTGGCTGGACATCCGCTCCGTAGAAGACCAAGAAAGCCCCATCAAAAACGGGGGCAAGCCCAGCTTAGCCACAATCTGCTCCAGCATCTGCCGCACCGGCACCTCGCTGTCTAAAATCTGGTTATCCGCCCCAATGGCCCGAATAGAAACATCCCCCACCGCTACAAAGTCCCGGGGCTCCCGGCTGGCCATGGCTGCCCGCCACTCCTTAGCTATCTGCCTGGCCCTGTCTCCCGCCCCGTACATAGCGCCTTCTGGCCGGCAGGTTACCGCAAAACGCACATTCCCCAGCCGTTCCCAGTTTACTCCTAGGGTGTGGTAAATTTTTAGCAGCACCTCGCTGACAAAGGGCAGCCCCCGGAGCACCGATACCCCCCAGGGGGACCCCGCTTCTGGGTTCAGCGCCGAGACCAGCAGCAGCTGGGGATATTGGCAGGGCCGCTTCACTCCGCCCTCCCGCACCGAGACCTTCACCCCCAAGGCCCCGTCCTCCTCCAGCTCTAACGCCTCTAGGCCAGCGTTATAAAGGGCCGACACCTGGCCTCCCGCCACTACCATCTCCCCCACCGCTGTGCCATAGGTCACCAATTCTTCTAAATAAATCCCTAAAAACTCTCCAATCCCCGCCCCGGCAGCGTTAACCTGCACGGTGTCAAGAAACGCCGCCAGGGCCTTCTGGGTGTCTTTTTCCGGGCACCAAACCGTAAAACCCCCAATCAAACGGCGCAGCTTGTACACTGCCGCGTCAATAATCGGCACAGCCCTGCGCAGCGCCCGGTACAGCTCCCGTTCCCCAGCCCCCATGGGCAGGCTGGCTCCTTCCGCCGGCCTAGTCTGCACGCTTATCGCCTGCACTGATTTCTTTTTAAACCCCAGCATTTCCTCTCTCCCCTTTCGCTCTTATTCTATTTCTTCCCTTTTCCCTCCTCTCTGCGACCCTGTTTTTTCCTCGGGCATTTATGCCCCGAAAACCTCCTCTCATAATACCCCCTAAAAACGAAAAAAATTGCCCCCAAAAGAGCAACTTTTTTCAAGATTTTCAAAATTTTTTTCGAAAAGCTTTCGAAAAGCCCGTCCACAATTTAAGAATCCCTTACTTTTGATCCCATCCTATTGCTTTCCCCGCCGTCTTCGTGCTATAGTTAATGCAGGCCAAAAAACTATAAAGAGGTGTAACATATCATGGCAGAGTATAACAATGGCGGCTATCAGCCCCAGGGCCAGCAGCCCATGTACAACCCGCCCCAGTACCAACCCCAAGCCGGCATCGATCCCCCTCCCGGCTATTCCCAGCGCAGCAGGGTGGCGGCGGGCATTTTGGCCATTCTGTTAGGCGCATATGGCATCCACAGCTTTTATTTGGGCAATACCTCCCGGGGTCTCATGCAGTTGCTCATCTCCTTCCTTACCTGCGGTGTGGGGGCCATCGTCATGGAAATTTGGGGTATTCTGGACGGCATTAAACTTCTAGACGGACGTATAAACACCGACGCCAACGGCGTTTTCCTCAAGGATTAAGGAGGCATTTTATGACTGACAACAAAGAATTGTATCCTCAGCAGCCGGAGCCTGCCGGCCAAACCCCCTCTTCTGGAACCGCTTCACCAGAAACCGCCGTAGAAACCGGTGCTTCTAGCTCGGCCCCCAGTAACCAGGCTACCCAGCAGCCGGCTCCCAACAATCCCGCGCCAGGGGCCGTTGCTCCTGAAAAGCCGGTACCCCAGCTAACTCTGGAGCCAGACCCGGCTCCTCCCACTATTACCTTTCCCGAGCCCCCCGCCGCCCCCGAGCCCCCGCCGGAACCGGTGGTGCAGCAGCAGGGCAATGTGCAGTACAACCAGTACAGCTACACTTCCCAGCAGATTCACCAGGACCAGCCATTTAACCAACAGCCCTATGGCCAAGACCAGGGGTATCAGCAGCCCCAGTATACTGGGCAGAATAACGGGTACCGGGCTCCTAATTTTACGGCCCAGAGCTACCAGCCCCCTGTTCAGCCCCAGCAGCCCAAATACACTACACCCCCCGCAGGCTATCTCCAAAAAAGCCGCCTGGCTGCCGGCCTGCTGGCCTTTCTCCTGGGGGGGCTGGGTATTCACAACTTTTACATGGGCATGAACACTCGGGGCACTGTACAGCTGGTGCTCTGCCTGGCAGGCGGCCTGCTTACCTGCGGCGTGGCCTCAGTGGCGGCAGTGATCTGGGGCCTCATAGAAGGTGTGATGATCCTCTCTGAAAACGGTCCCAAATTCGACGGTAACGGCGTTATCATGAAAGATTAACGCGCAAACTCAAAATACGGGCGCCTAAAAGCCAGAGGGCAGCGGAAAGGGTTCATTGCCCTCCGGTGAAAGCCCAAAAACTAAAAAAATGCAAGGATATTATCCCAAAAGCTCTTTTCTCTTCTATTTTCATCCCTCCCTCAAAAAGAACACCCCCCAGCAAGGCCAACCGGCCCACTGGGGGGTGTTCTTTTTTACGGCTTATCAGCCCTTAGCCCGTTCCTGAATAATCTGGGCCATTTCCCCTACATCCCGCATGGAGGATATCTCCCCCATTTTAAACTTCATTCGGAACTCCCGCTCCACCGCAGAGATCAGGGTAATATGCTCCAGGCTGTCCCAGTCCTCAATATCGTCCGCCGTGGTCTGGGGCGTTACCCGGATACTCCTGTCGTCAAAAACCTCCTGGAAAACCCGGTTTAGTCTGGTAAAAATCTCTCTCATATCCATGTTGGCTCGTCCTTTCTTAAAATAATTATTTATGGGATTTTATCCCAGATTTTTATATAACCCTTTGCGAAGCTATAGGGCGCGGCTCTCCTCTCTCTGCCTGTGAGCAGACCGCAAAACTTTTCTCAGGGCTTCGGCATTTAGAGCTAGGCCTTCTCTCCTTATCTCATCAGTTTTCGTTCCCCTTTATCTCAATAACGCTGCACTTGTTCTCGTACCCTTGGATTTTCAGAGCCCAATGGGTACTTCCGTTCTCCTCTTCCCCAGTTTTCTCAAACCCAAAGCTCTCGTACAGTCCCTTTACCATGGAGTTTTTCGCCGTAGGGTAATAGTGCCCCCGAATAACCTCTATTCCCACTGCCCGGCACTTTTCCACCAGCCGGTCCAGCATGGCAAGCTCCATGTCCCGTTTCAGCACCCGGCAGCTCATCAGCCACAGCTCAATATCCAGCGCCCTGCCGTCTCGCTTGCCAATTACCACCGAAACCACGCCGTTGTCTCCAAACTTGTCCACCAGCTTGCCGTACAGCCGGATATACTCCTCCCCATTAAAAACCTGTTCCATTTCCTCGGTGGTATACCGCCGGGTGGTTAGGTTAAACTGATTACTCTTATTGGTTAGCTGGGTAATCCTAGTTAGGTACACCCGTACAAAGTCATCAATTACCGCTTTCATATCCAGGCTCAGCAGGTATTCTCTGTAATCTCCAAAGGAGGCCCGCTGGGCCGCCCGCATAGCGTTGGCCTGATACATTTCGTTGCGTTTTAGGTCATCCTCGCTAAAGGTGGTTACCTCAAAGTAACCTCCCCTGTCAATGTTGGCAATGTAATTCTCCACCCCCTCCATTTCCGGGGCAATCACCCCGGGCAGCTGGGCCCGAACAATCTCCCGCTCTGCCGGGTTGTCGTCGGCAAACACAATGGATTCTGGCAAAATATTCAGCTGAGCCGCTGTCTCCCCAATGTTCCGGTCCTTATTCTCCCAGTTGGCCTTAATCACCACAAAGTCTTCAGGCCGCAAAGCCCCTTCTGGATGGTTCAGGCCCGCAATGGCGTTTTCCTCATCGTTTTTGGAGCACACCGTTAAAAGGATCCCAGTGGTTTTCAGCTGCTTTAAATAGCTCTGGAACTCGTAATAGCTTTGAGAAACTCCAGTTTCCTGGCCGATTTCAATGCCATCCACGCCATCGTCTCCCACTACCCCGCCCCAAAGGGTATTGTCTAAATCCAAAGCCAAGGCTTTCTTGTTTCTTCCGAAAATGGATTTTACAATATTGGCCGCGCTAAAAGCAAAAGCCGGGATTGCCTCAAAACACATGGCATACTTGTACATATTCCAGTAGGCCGGGTCGCTCCACTGGCGCAGGCCAAAATCTGCCGAAAGATAATCCACATCATTAATATAAAAGCCGGTATGGTCCTGGGCATATTCGCCAAAGGCCTGGTTCAGCCTGGCGGTAAAGTTCACCCGTCCCCGGTAGTCCCAGGCGTCCCGGCTGCCCAGCAGGCGGAAAAAGGGCTTTTCAAAATTATTCTGGATCACAGGGCAGTGAAACTTTTCTTCCACGCTCTGCCACATTGCCCGAAACTTGGCCAGCTCTCCTTCCAGCTTTTCCTGCACCTGCTGGGGAGAATCTGTCATTTGGGGCCAAGCGGTAATATTCCGCCCAGTGGTGTGAACAAACACGATATCCGGGGCAAAAGCCAATAGCTCCTCTGAGGGGAACATGGCGTCTTGAAAATACTGGCCATACTCCGACTGGTAAAAAACAGGGGCTATGCCGCTATCCAACAGGAAAAGCTCCATGGTCTTCACAATATCGCTGGTAGTAGAACCTCCCAGTACCGCTATTTTTTTCTCAATTCTGGCAGAGCCGTCCCCTTTCAAAGCCTTGAGAAGGGACTTCCTCTTCCGGATAATCTCTCCTGGGTCAAAGGGATATTGCAGTTCCCGCATAGTAATTGTAGCCTCCATCCGTTTGTTTTGGGCTTGGGGTAAGGGCAAGGGGGTTCCGGGCCCTGTCCCGAATTTATTTTTTTTATAAGACCTTCGGCGCTATGTGCCCAGGGGAAAGGCCCGGAGAGCCCCCTAAGGCAAAAACTCCTCTGCTGCTAAAAAGGGATGCGGGTCTCCCGTGGGAGACCGCCAATCGAGCCGGCAGGCAAGACGCCAAAACTTTTCCTCATGCTTCGGCATCCTATAAGCCAGGCTTTCTCTTCTATATTCTAGGCCTAAAGAAACGCCCGCCTTTATTCCTCCGCGCCATCGTCTCCCGCCTGGCCGCCTTCGTCTCCAGTGCTGTCCCCTGCCGGCTTGTCGTCTGTCACGGTCTCCCCGGCGTTCTGGCTCACCAGCGTGGGGATATTGCTTGCCGCATCCCCCACCACGGAATAAGAGGTCATAGTAAAGAGCACGTCCGTTACCCCCATATCTCGAACAAAGCTTGCTAGGTTCCGCTCCATATACCGTACATCCGCTACAAAAATCTTCTCAAAGCTGCCTGTCAGGAAGGGGGCCACCGCGTTTCCATAGCTATCTTTAATCAAAAGCAGCGTCCGCCCGTTCTTTTGGTCACTCTCTGTCTTTACAATAAAGCCGTCCCCATACAGATAGTACAGGTAGGCATTGGAACCTGCCGCCCCTTCCTGGAACCAGTCATCATCCCCAGGCACGCTCTCTGGGTCATACCCAAAGCCCTGGGTGTAGTAGGTGGTTTTATACTGCCGTTTCGGCCTGTAATACACAAAGTCCTCCGGATCATTCAGGATATCCGCCGACTCACTGAAGCTATACATACTGCCAACAAAGTCCTCAATCTTCCCTTCTTCATACTGGCTCAGGTCATCAAAGGGCAAGGCCGCGTTCTTCGCAAACTCCTGGGCCGCGTAGTAGGCCCCCAAAGGCTGCCAGTGATGGTCTGTACGGCAGTAAATAGGCTCCTCCACATGCTGAGAGAGCACTGGGCAGATATTGATGGACCGAATGGCTGGGTTCAGCTTGCCCGCCACCTTGTCAAAGCAGTCCGATTGGCTATTCGTGTACTCCTGATAATTTTGGGGGGTATAGAACTCGCTGGCCAAAGGCGCGGGCATGGACCAGAGGTTTACCCCAGCGCTTCCCACTTGGTCATATAAATCGTTTAACCCCTGAGCATAGTCATCCCCCGAGCCGCCGCCAAATAGTTCCAGCGCCCGGAAATGCCCGGCCTGCTTAATGACCAGCAAACCATTGTTGTAGTCACCCTCCACGTTTTCTTTTACAAAATTATTTTCCTTCAGCGGCGGCTGGCTCTCATTCATTTTGCGCCCGGCCGCGCCTTCCAGCTCATCTCCTGGGGCCGTGGCTGTCTGCACCGGCTCCCCGGCCTGGCTTCCCTCCACAGGGGCGGGAACCTGAACAGTGCTCTGGTCCTGCTGCTGATCCTCCTTACCCGCCGGGTTCACCTTGTTCACCGCGCCCACAAACTCCACCGAGTCCTCTGCCTTAGGCAGACCGAACAGGCCCTTAAAGTTATTTCCCGCGTTTTTCAGTCCGTCCCGGTTAGGCACGGTATCGGTAAAGTAGGTGGCAATCCCCGCGGTAAATTCCCCAGAGAAATAGCTGGCCAAGGAAAACTTGGGCAGCGTTGCCAGCTCCCGTTTCTCAATCATGGACTTAGTGGACCTCGGCAGCAAAAGCATCAGTAAGGTACCAACTCCAAACCCCAGCACCAGCACTCCTGTCGCCACCAAGGACATCCTGCGTTCCAGCAGAGCCCGGGCGTTCTTTTTCCTCCGGCGGCTCTCCTGGCGCTGGCTTTCCTGCCCGGCCGCGGAGGCTGGGCTGTCTTCCCCAGCCTCCGCGGCCCCCCAGTTGTTTTCTTGGGTAGCAGCCTGGGGCCGGCGGCGCTGGGCAGCCAGCCGCTCTGCCATGGTCATCTCCCGGCCCTCTTGGAAAGCGCCCAAAGACTCAAAGGCCCCGGTCTCTTGAAGGCTCTCCAAAGGGAGCTGTTCCCCGCCCCGCAAAGGAGCCTCCTCCACCCTGGGAAAAGAGGCGCTCCTAAACTCCTGCTCCTCCTCATAGACAGCAGGATCCTGGTCACGAGCCTGCGTGGCCCGGGTATCTATAACCTGCGTCTCATAGGCAGACGGTCGATAGGCCGGGGCCTGGGCTCCATAGCGAGGTACAGGGGCGGGCATGCTTTCTCGGCCCTGCTCCCGCCTATGGCTGGCAGGCCGTTCCGCAGGCCGCCGTTCCACTACCCGGTGCTCTACAATCCGGTGTTCTCCTGTACCGTAAATCACGGTTTTTTGTATGCCCTGGCTCTGAGAGCTGGCCTGCTGCACCACTCCCTGCCGGGAGCCCCCAAAAGGATTCTGAGGAAAGCCTGGCCCTGGGGCCGCGGCCCTTCTCCGCTGGGCAGCCAGCCGCTCCGCCATGGTGGGCTCCCGGCGGCTGACAATATCCTCAGGCAATTCCCTGCCTGTATATTTCTCATCCATCTTCCGTACCTCCTTTCCGGGTTTTTCAGAATCTCCAATACAGGAATACATTGTTGGTTGTATCCACCAGCAGAATGCTTACCACCGTTAATAGGCCCAGGCAGGCCGCCGCCGAGCCTAGCCGCCCGGCCATATAGAGGCCATCGCTTTTGCCCTCTAGGAAGAACGCCTTCACTTTTGGAAGCAGGGGCATACTGCACAGAATGCCTGCTATAACCAAAAACAGGTTGTTCATAAAGGAGGACCAGGTTACCGGGTCGAAAAATGGGGCATGGTTTACCGCCATACAGACCCCGGTGATATTTAGGAAAAACTGGCCCAGCTGAGCCATATCCTCAAAATAGAAAATGCCAAAGCCAATAATAATAACCAGCTTGCTGTATATATGTTTCCACCACACCGGCCATTTCTTTATCCGCTTTTTCCCCAGTTTTTGCTCAAAGAAAATAAAGCAGCCAAAGTACAGACCCCAAATAATATAGTTCCACGCGGCACCATGCCATATCCCTGTGCAGAACCACACCAAGAACAAGCTCAGGTACTTCCGGTTTTTGCCTAAGATGGGCACATAGAGCAGGTAGTCCCGGAAGAAAGAGCCCAAAGAGATATGCCATCTCTGCCAAAACTCGGCAATGGTCTTGCAGGCAAAGGGATGGCGGAAATTCTCGTCAAAATGAAAGCCAAACATCCTTCCCAGCCCAATGGCAATATCTGAGTAACCGCTAAAGTCGAAATAGACATACAGGGAGTACACAATTACCGTGTACCAGGTACCCAGCACTGAGAGCCCGGCAATGTCCTTGCCAAAAAAGCTGTCTACAATTACCCAAAGATTATTGGCCAAAATCACTTTTTTCGCCAAACCCACAATCATCCTTAGGGCTCCGTCGCAAAGGTCGGTTACCGTGGTTTTCCGCTCTTGAATCTCGTCCTCTACCACACTATAGCGCACTATAGGTCCGGCAATCAGCTGGGGGAACAAAGAGAGGTAGAGCAAAAACTTAAAGTAGTTCCGCTGCACCTTTACCGACTCCCAGTAGCAGTCCAAAATATAGGAGATGGCCTGAAAGGTGTAAAAACTGATGCCAATTGGCAACCGGATGTTGGGCACCGGCAGGCCCAAGCTGGTAAGGCTATTAATGTTCTCTACCAAAAAACCGCTGTACTTAAATATTACCAGCAGCAGGATATCAATAATAATTCCCATGGCCACTGCCAGCTTTGCTCCGCCGTTTCCCCGGGTTTTCTCAATTACAATCCCCATAGCCCAGTTAAGGAAAGAGCTAAACAGCAGCAGAAAAATCCAAAGAGGTTCTCCCCAAGCGTAAAAAATCAAGGAGAAGACCACCAGCACCCCATTTTTTGCCTGCAGGGGCTTTGCCACAAAATAGCAGATCAGGCAAAGGGGCAGAAATACGTAGAGAAAGAAGAGATCCGCAAAAACCATTTCATAAACTCCTGACTGAAACGGCCCACAGGGCTGCTTCCATTGTTGTCTTTTTTACTGCCTCCGGTCTGTCCGGGTGGGCTTTTGGTTCCGGTAAACCCCTGTGGTCTGCCGGGAGGACTTGATCTGCACCGTGGGCCGAAACTCGTGGCGCAGCACATTGCTCCTAGGAGGCGTAATAATAGGGCTCCCCCTATGCACGCCCCGCCGGGAGGGCAACCGCCGGCCGTGAGAACTGCCCGCCAGCACAAACACCACTATGCTGGCCACCGCCACCACACCAGCTACAATACCTACCCATAGGAGCACCGTGCTGCCGGCACTTTTTTTCTTTGCGCCCACATTAGGGCTGCTCTGTGTCTTCTCGCCCCCGCTGGAGGTAAAGGAGCCTGAATTGGCCCCACAGTAGGCCTCCGCCCGGTCTGCCGCCGCCCCAAAAAATTTGCCCACCCCGGCGTCGTAGGCCTTGGCCGCGAAATCCGGCTCCAGCTGGGCGTCCAGCATAGCCTTTAGGCTTTGGGTGGTAAACTCCCCTTTCAGAGCCTCCCCTGCTACAGCCAGGTAGTCCTCGTCCCCAGTGGAAAGGGCTAAGATCAGCCCCCGGCCTTCTCCGCCGCCCACCTGCCACTGGCTCATAACAGACCGCAGGTATTCCACTCGCTGGGCATAGCCCTGCACAGGCAGGTTGGCGCTGGTAAATACCACCAACTGCACCCCATATTTTTCATACAGACCCTGGTTTCGCTCTACGATAGCCGACCGGGTTTCCTGGCTGAGAACCCCAGCCTGGTCCAAATAGTAGAATTGTTCTCCAGGCTGGGGGATTTCTGGGGCAGCAGTCCCGCCGCTTTCTGGCTGGCTGCTCTCCTGACCGGTATTATCCCCAGCCTGGCTTACATCGCTGGCGGCACTGACGTCCTCCGCCCTTGCAGGCGCGGCAAGAGGGAGCAGGGCAATGCAAAGGGCAAAAACCAGGGCATAAGCCCTGTTCCTATTCTTACGCCGCTTCTGAGGAGAAGCGGTGGGCTGGTTGCTGTGTAAAACGCTCATCAAAGTCAACTCCTGAGAAAGCTGCCATAAAGTTACATCGTTCGTATAAGGAACCTGGTTTCAGACGTATTTCATCTTATTGTAACACTTAGATGTAAATGCGTCAAGGGGGCAAGCAGATAGGGGAGCGTCCAACCGAGGAGATAAAGGTAAACTAAAGAAGAAAAACCGCAGCTCTCAGATGCCGTGAGAAAATGGGAAAAGTTTCGTAGA
>CAJUSM010000051.1 GCA_910588935.1 uncultured Oscillospiraceae bacterium | reverse complement strand
TGCGCAGCTCGCCGCTGGGCAGGCGCAGCAGGGCCATGCCGTTCTCTTTGGCCATAAGCTGGGCCATAATGCCCGCGGCCCGGGCCAACTGGGCGCCCTTGCCGGGATACAGCTCTACATTGTGGATAAAGGTACCGGTGGGAATATTTTTGAGAGGCAAGGCGTTGCCGGGCTTAATATCCGCGCCCTCGCCGGAAACCACCTTGTCGCCCACCTTAATGCCGTTGGGGGCAATGATATAGCGCTTCTCCCCGTCCTCATACTCTACCAGGGCAATAAAGGCAGAGCGGTTGGGGTCGTACTCCACGGTAAGCACAGTGGCGCGCATGTCGTGCTTCTGCCGCTTAAAGTCGATAATGCGGTACTTTTTGCGGTTTGCGCCGCCGCGATGGCGCACGGTGATTCTGCCGTAGCTGTTGCGGCCGGACTTATTGGCCAGAGGGGCCAGCAGGCTTTTCTCTGGGCCGCCCTTGGAAAGGCTTGTATAGTCCGTAACGGACATATTACGCCTAGCCGCTGTTGTCGGCTTATAATTCTTAATTGCCATTTGTTCTGTTCACTCTCCTAATACTTGGCTTTGCGGGCCGCGCCACCTAGGCGCCGCCCATTCCTGCCCTATCTTGTTTCGTTGGGGTATCCGCTTCGGTCCGCCGAGAGCGTGGCTTCTGGTTTTTAGATCATGCTCTCGAAGAACTCAATGGTCTTGCTGTCCTCGGTCAGGGTAACCACAGCTTTTTTCCAGCTTTTGGTGTAGCCCTGCCAACGGCCCTGGCGGCGAAGCCTGCCCCGCACATGGAGGGTGTTTACCTTGCTCACCTTTACGCCGAAAGCTGCCTCTACGGCACGCTTAATGTCAATTTTGGTGGAGCGCTTTTCAACCTCGAAGGTGTATTTCTTCTGGGCATTGCCGTCCATGGTTTTCTCGGTGATGATTGGGCGGATGATGATGTCATGGGCCTCCATTATGCGTACACCTCCTCAATCTTTTGTACAGCGCCCTGCACAACGATGAATTTATCCGCGCCCAAGATGTCGTACACGTTCAGGGTGTTTACCTGGGCGGTTTTTACGCCGGGAATGTTCCTAGCGGACGCAATTACTTTCTCGTCCACGCTGTCCAGCACAATGAGCGCTTTTTTCTCGCTGCCCACAGCCTTCAGCATGGCGGCGATGGTTTTGGTCTTGTAGTCCTCGCAGCTGATATGATCAATCACAATCATCTCGCCGTCCATCACCTTGGAGGAGAGGGCGGACTTCATAGCCAGCCTCTTCACCTTCTTGTTAATGGTGTAACGGTAGCTGCGGGGCTTGGGGGCAAACACAATGCCGCCGTGGGTCCACTGGGGGGCGCGGGTGCTGCCCTGGCGGGCCCGGCCGGTGCCCTTTTGCCGCCAAGGCTTTCTGCCGCCGCCGGAGACCTCGCTCCTGGTCAGCGCAGACTGGGTGCCCTGGCGCTGGTTGGCCAGATAGTTCTTTACCATATCGTTCATAACAGGCACATTGGGGGTAATGCCAAAAACCCCGTCGGCCAGCTGCTGCCGGCCAACCTCCTGGCCCTGCATGTTCAAAACTGCTACTTCAGCCATTCTTCTTCCTCCTCCCCTTAAGCTTTCACGCTGTCGCGCACAATCACGATGCCGCCGTTGGGGCCGGGAATGGCGCCTTTAATGGCGATCAGGTTGTTTTCCGCGTCCACCTTGGCCACTGTCAAGTTTTGCACGGTAACGGTCTCGGCGCCCAAATGGCCGGCCATTTTCAGGCCCTTCCAAACCCGGGAGGGGCTGGAGCAGGCGCCGTTGGAGCCGCCGTGGCGGGCTACGGGGCCAGAGCCGTGGGTCTCTTTCAGCCGGTGGAAGTTCCAGCGCTTAATTACGCCTGCATAGCCCTTGCCCTTGCTGGTGCCGGTTACGTCTACGCGCTCTCCGGCGGCAAAGGCGTCGGCCTTAATCAGGTCGCCCACATTCACAGCGCTAATGTCCTCCAGCCGCAGCTCCCGCAGGGTCTTTTTGGGGGCCACATCGCCCTTTTTAAAGTGCCCGGTAAGGGGCTTGTTCACCCGCTGGGGCTTCTGGTCGCCAAAGCCGATCTGCACAGCGTCGTAGCCGTCGTTCTCCACGGTCTTCTTCTGGGTAACCACGCAGGGCCCAGCCTCTACCACCGTGACGGGGATGACCTTCCCCTTGTCGTCGAAGATCTGCGTCATGCCGACCTTCTTGCCGATGATCCCTTTTTTCATTTTGCTTTCTTTCCTTTCTACTCCTGGGACTTTTCCAGTCCCGCTAGGTTATTGGTTAACAGGGGCGCGCCCTGTCAACATGACCCTCCGCGTTCGGTAGGTTGAAATCGCGATTATGGCTTAGAGTTTAATCTCAATCTCAACGCCGGCGGGGAGCTCCAGGCCCATAAGGGCTTCCACAGTTTTGTTGCTGGGCCTGAGGATATCGATCAGGCGCTTGTGGGTGCGCATTTCAAACTGCTCCCGGCTGTCCTTATACTTATGGACAGCCCGGAGAATGGTGGTAATTTCTTTCTCTGTAGGCAGGGGCACCGGGCCAGAAACCCTGGCGCCTGTGCGCTTGGCCGTAGCCACAATTTTTTCTGCCGACTGGTCCACCAGCTTGCTGTCGTACCCTTTCAGACGAATCCTGATCTTTTCTTTGACTGCCACTTTCTACCGCCTCCTAAATAGTTCTTGGGCGTCTTTGCTTTTTTCAACACTGTTCCGGGTGTTTCCACCTTTGACATCAAAAAACCGGTAATCTGCGCAGGGCAGATCCCGGGGACAGAGTCGAAACTCACAACATCCTCTAAGCGGCTTAATTTTTGGCCTTCCGGGGGTTTCCCGATGGTTCCTGCCGGTTAGATTCCTTCGCCCGGTTTAAAATCGGACATGCTCCACGGAAAAACCGGCCAGAACTCCCGCTCTTAGGCCGCAACCTCCCGCTTCAACGCTCCAATGCAGTCGTACTAGTGTATATTAACACAAGGGTCAAAGTTTTGCAAGGTTTTTTCAAAAAAAATTTACATTTTCCAGGTCTACTGCCATTTTCTCCCCATTCGCCGAAAAACCCCCGGTTTTGGGGGTTCTTCTGGGAATTTTGTTCAGAGCGGCTCTCCCCGCTCTCCCTTTTTGTCCCGGCCCATCAGCTCTTTCACCGCCTCGGCGGGCGTTACGCCCCGGGAAACAATGGCGTTTACCGCCTCTACAATAGGCATTTCTACTTTATATTCTTGAGAGAGCCGCATGGCGGCAGGAATGGCGTGGATTCCCTCTACTACCATGCCAATTTGCTTTACGGCCTCCTCTGTTTTCAGGCCCTGGCCGATCAGCTGGCCGCACCGGTTGTTCCGGCTGTGCATACTGGTGGCGGTAACAATTAAATCCCCAATACCCGCCAGGCCGGTAAAGGTTTGCTCCACGCACCCCATGGCGCAGCCTAAGCAGGTAATCTCTGCCAGGCCCCGGGTGATAATTGCGGCCTTGGTGTTGTCTCCATAGCCCAACCCAGCTGAAATGCCCGCGGCCAGGGCAATGATGTTTTTCACCGCGCCGCACAGCTCCACCCCCTTAATATCCCGGTTGGTATATACCCGCATACAGGTATTCATAAAGATATCTTGGACGATTTCGGCGGCTTCCAGGTCTGCGCTGGCAGAAACAATCGTGCTGGGCATATCCCTGGCCACCTCCTCGGCGTGGGTGGGCCCGGAAAGGGCCACCAGCCTTGGGTTTAAGCCCTGAACAGACTGTTCCAGCTCATCCCTGATCACCTCTGTCATGGTAAAAAGGGTATCCGCCTCTATCCCCTTTGCGGCGTCCACAATAATCTGGCTCTCTGGAATGTACTTCGCCGCCAGCCTGGCGGTAGACCGAACAAAGGGGGAGGGCACCGCGAAGAGCAGCACTGCCTTATGTTGGCAGGCCTGGGCAATCTCTTTTGTAAACACCATCTGCTTTGGAATGGCCACCTGGGGCAGGTTGGGGTGGGCTCGCAGCTTGCTGAGCACCTCTACCTCTTTTTCCATAGCAGACCAAACAGTGACCTGATTGCCAGTAAGCGCCAGCATTCTGGCCAAAGCAATGCCCCAAGTGCCGGCACCCAACACGCCTATTTCACACATAATAATTTTCTCCTTTTATCATTGTCCTTCTCAGGGGCCTGTTTGCTTTCACAGCGCCACCATATCCCCTGTTTTGCTAAATAGCTCCTGGATTTCCTGGCGGAGAGCCCCATATTCCTTTGTCTCTAGCGCCCCCCTCCGGAACACCCGCCTGGCGCACCGCTGGGCCTCCTTCAGCAGCCCCATATCCCCAAACATATCCGCAATTTTCAGCTGGGGCAGCCCATGCTGGCGCTGGCCAAAAAAGTCCCCCGGGCCCCGGAATTTCAGGTCTGCGTCTGCAATGGCAAAGCCATCGTTGGTGCTTTTAAACAGGTTTAGCCGCCGCAGGCTTTCCGGGCTGTTGTAGTCGGAAACCAGAATACAGGTGGACTGGTGCTCTCCCCTGCCGATTCGCCCCCGCAACTGGTGGAGCTGGGAAAGACCGTACCGCTCCGCGTTCTCTATCATCATAATGGCCGCATTGGGCACATCCACCCCCACCTCCACCACTGTGGTGGCCACCAGCAGCTGAATTTGCCCTTCGGCAAAGCTTTTCATAATGCTTTCTTTTTCTCCAGGCTTCATTTTCCCGTGGAGCACCCCGATTTTCCCGGCAGGCAAAGCCCTGCGCACCAACTGGGCGTATTCGTTCACGCTCATCATGCCGCTCTCATCGTTTTCAATCAGCGGGCAGACAATATAGCCCTGCCTGCCTTGGTCCAAGTGCTTTTGAATATACCGGAAAGCCCGCTCCCGCTTATCCGGCCCAATTAGGTAGGTTTCCACAGGCCTGCGGCCAGGGGGCAGCTCGTCCAGCACAGAAATATCCAGATCCCCGTAAGCCATTAGCGCCAGGGTTCTGGGGATGGGGGTGGCGCTCATTACCAGCAGGTGGGGAGACGCGCCCTTTTGGGCCAGGGCCACCCGCTGGTTCACTCCAAAACGATGCTGTTCGTCTGTAATAACCAGAGCCAGATCCCGGAAAGCCACCTTCTGGCTGATGAGGGCATGGGTACCGATAACCAGGTCGATTTCCCCCGCCGCCAGGCCCTGATGAATTCTTTTATGCTCTCCGGCGCTTACCCCCCCTGTAAGCAGGGCGCACCGCAGGCCCGCAGGCCCAAGGATGCCCTCCAGAGATTGGTAGTGCTGCCCGGCCAAGATTTCGGTAGGGGCCATAAGGGCTGCCTGCCAGCCGGCCTTTGCCGTTACCCAGCACAAGGCGGCGGCCACAGCTGTTTTGCCGCTGCCCACATCTCCCTGGATAAGCCGGTTCATAGGCGAATTGCCGGCCATGTCCTTTACCCCCTGGGCAATAGCCCGCTGCTGGGCCCCTGTAAGCCGGAAAGGCAGCAGAGCGGCAAAGTCCTCTGGATACCGCTCTGGAATTCGGTGGAGGTTTTGCTCCCGCCGGCCGCTTTTGATCATAGTGAGGCCCAACTGCAGCACCAGAAACTCCTGGAACACCAGCCGCCGCCTGGCAATATCCAAATCCTCCTGAGACCGGGGAAAGTGGACATTTTTTAAAGCATAGCCCAAGTGGCACAGCTGGTATTCCTCCCGCAGGGCCTGGGGCAGGGGATCCTCTGGGGCCTCGGGCATAAGCCCCAGGGCGCTGGCCACCGCTGCCCCAATTTGCCGGGAGCTAAGGCCCTGGGTAGAGGAATACACCGGAGTAATGCCATGGGCTTTCTCCTCGGCCGCGAACTCCGGCATGGTCATGGAGTACTTTCCGGCGGAAAACCCCAACTTTCCCCGGAACAGATAGGTTTTCCCCGGGAGCAGCAGGCGGTCGATGTAACGGTTGTTAAAAAACGTAAGATGCAGATCTGTGTCCCCATCGGTAACCGCCAGCCGGAAAAGGAGCTTTCCCCCTTTCACCCGGGTCATGCTGGGGGCGGAAATTACTTTTGCCCGTACCACGCAAAGCTGGTCCCGGGGGGCTTCGTCAATGGGAAAGGTCTGGGACCAATCCTGGTAATCCCTAGGGTAAAACCTGAGCAGGTCCCACGCTGTTTCCACCCCCAGCCGGCGGAACAATTCTCCCCGCTTTTCCCCTACGCCCTTTAGCCGTTCAATTGCAATGCCGGACAGGCGCCGCATTCCGCCGCCTCCTTTCTTTTCATCCCAAGCAAAAGAGGAAGGCCGCCCTGCCGCAGTCTTCCTCAGAATATTCACGCTGTCCTTATTACTCCACAGAGATAATAAAGTAATAAATCGGCTGGCCGCCCTCTACCAGGGTAATCTCCACATCTGAGTGAACCTTTGCCGCCAGCAGCCGCTTGGCCTCCTGGGCCTGATCCGCCGTAATGCCTTCGCCGTAAATCAGGGTGATAAAGCTGGTCTGCTTGGTGCTTAGAGACCTGGCCACCCGCACGCAGGTATGCACGGGGTCCTTTTCGATATAGTGCAGCTTGCCGTTTTTCAGACCCAAAATATCCCCCTTGCGGATGGCGTCGCTGCCAAACTCCGAGTCGCGGGCCGCAAAGGTAACCAGGCCGGTGCTTACATTCCTGGCGGCTGCCAGCATGGCCGCCTGGTTCTCCTCTACCGACGCATCCGGGTCAAAGGCCAGCATAGCAGAAAGGCCCTGGGGAATGGTTTTGGTAGGCAACACGATAACCTCCCGGTCCTCGGCCAAGGGAACGGTTTGCTCCGCTGCCATGAGAATGTTTTTATTGTTGGGCAGCACAAAGACCTTTTTCGCCGGGGTAGCCAACACCGCACTTAAAATATCCTCGGTGCTGGGGTTCATGGTCTGGCCGCCGCTGACCACCACCGCGCAGCCCAGCTCTAGGAACAGCCCTTTCAGCCCTTCGCCGGCAGCCACAGAGATAAAGCCCAGCTCCTCTGTAGGCTCCTGGCGCTGGGGCTGGGCGGGTTTTTCCGGCTCTGCCGCAGGCTCGCTGGAAACAGCGCCCAGCTTCTTGTGCTGTTCCTTCATATTGTCAATTTTAACCGTAAGGAGCTGGCCAAAGGCCAAGCCCCGCTGAAGGGCGTCCCCTGGGTTCTCTGTGTGGACATGAACCTTAATAATCTCCTCGTCATCGGCCACCAGCACGCAGTCGCCAATGGTCTCTAGATACAGCCGAAGCTCCAGGGGATCGGTGGGGATGGTTTTATCCCGGCCAATGATAAACTCCGTGCAGTAGGTGAAGTTGATCTCGCTGTCAAACTCCGCCGCCGCGTTCTTAAAGAACTCCGCCGCATCCTGGGCTCTCTCCTCCTCAGACATTCCCGACTCAATGATAATGCCGCCCCGGAACACGCTGAGCATCCCCTCAAAAATAAGGCAGAGGCCTTGGCCGCCCGCGTCTACTACGCCGGCCCGCTTGAGCACAGGCAATAGCTCCGGTGTCTGCTCCAGGGCCTGGGCGCCGCCTATGCACACCGCGTCCCACACCGGCACAGCGCCCTGGGCTCCGTGGTCCAGCGCGTCCCGGCCATGCTCGGCGGCTACCCTGGCCACGGTAAGGATGGTGCCCTCGGTGGGCCTGGTTACAGCCTTATAGGCCTCCTCCACGCCTAAATCCAGGGCGTGAACCAAGGCCTGAGGGCTGATCTCTTCCAGCCCCTCGCAGCCCTTTGCAATTCCCCGGAACAGCAGGGAGAGGATGACCCCGGAGTTTCCCCTTGCTCCCCGGAGCATAGCGGCAGCCGCCTTTTTGGCCACCTCGCCAGCGCCGGCGGTATCCGGAAGCTCCTTTACCGCGGCAGCGGCAGCGTCTATGGTCATAGACATATTAGAGCCGGTGTCCCCATCGGGCACCGGGAAAATATTCAGCTCGTTCACTTGCTTGCGGTACTTGGCAATGTTGTTGGAGCCGGAGATAATAGCGTTTTTGAGTTGGGCGCCTTGAATCATGGGATGCACATCCTTTATAAAAAGTACGCAGCGCGGGTGTTTCCGGCAGCGCTGAAAACTATTTTCCTATTCTTTCCTATTGTAGCACAGAACTTTCAAAAATACAATGCGGAATTTTTGAAGGGAAGTGTCCAACCGAGGAGATAAAGGTAAACTAGAGAAGAAAAAACGAAGCTCTCAGATGCCGTAAGAAAATGGGAAAAGTTTCGTAGACTTCGCTTCGCGAAGTTTTACCTTTCTCAAAGGCTGCGGGGTGTGGGGCGGCGCCCCGCGACCTTGCCGCAGGGGGAAGGTCCCCGGTGGGGACCGTTCTGACCCGGTCTACGCTGCCGCTCCGGTCGGTGCTGGACGTGTGCCACTGGCACACAGCACCCGAGCCGGCAGGCGAGACCCCATCCATAACGCAAAATATTTCGGGATGAAATCCCGACAATCCTGTAATCTAACGATATTTTTCCACTTCCCCTCATATAAAATCCTCGTTTTGAACACTCCCTTTTTGAAGTCACTTTTGGGAATGTGGCTGCGGGAGAATTGCTTGGGCGAGTTTTGCAAAACATTGCGGCATCAAAGAACATTGCCGCAATCTTATTTATATTTCGCCCAGCTAAGACAGGGAAAGAGTGACCTTGCATTCTTGCACTGACCGGGCCAAGCATATGGGAAGATTTTGTAAAAGCAGAATATACAAATTCCCCCTTGATTCGCAGCTCTCTGGGGGAGACGCGGCGGTAAGCCTATTGGGTGAAAAAAGGGAAACATTGTTGAAACCGAACCGGCAGTTTCCCACATGTGAAATAGATTTAGATGGGAAAACCGGGTACTATTTACGCTGGAAATTTAAGGGGGCTACTGGCAAGTGTGTGCCGCGCTGGTAAGAAAAGTCATTTCTAGTTTGGCGGGCAGCACCCATCTACCGCCCTTACCAGCATTGCCATAAACCAGAAAGATATGACAAAAGCTCACAGCAGGGCGCCTTTTCGCCTCTCTTTTGTCCACCGGTATGGCCTAAGTGACGGAAAGCCTTTCTACCTCTAGGCAGCGCCCGGTCTTCTCGTTGGCAGAAAATATAACGCAATCCATGTGGCAGGGGCCTTTGGCTGTATCAAATCTAGCAGGCATTTTGGTTACGAATTTTTTTACGATAATCTCTGGCTTTACACCTAGAACAGAGTCAATAGGGCCTGTCATCCCCACATCGGTAATGTAGCCAGCGCCCCCTGGCAGCAGGCATTGGTCGGCGGTTTGCACATGGGTGTGGGTGCCAAACATGGCGGTAAGCCCAGTGCCGGCGAAATAGCCCATGGCTCGCTTTTCCCCGGTGGCCTCGGCGTGGAAATCTAAAATACGGATTTTAGGCAGGCCGGGCTGGGAAAGCAGGTCGTCCAGCTTCTCGAATGGGGACTCCATACTTTCCAAATACACAGTGCCCAGCAGGTTGATGACCGCCACCTGTGCCCGCCCCAAATCTACCACGCACAGCCCCCGGCCTGGGGCAGCAGAAGGATAATTGGCCGGGCGGAGCAGAATTTCGCTGGAATCGTACAGCTCATAGCTTTCTCGCCGGCGGAAACTGTGGTTGCCGGTGGTAATCACATCCACCCCGCTGTCAAGCAGGTGTTGGGCAGACGCAGGGGTTATCCCGTTGCCGTCGGCGGAGTTTTCGCCGTTTGCAATGACCAGGTCTATCCCTTTCAGCCGCCGGAGGGCAGGCAGCTTTTCCCGCAGGAACCCACAGCCAATGCTGCCTACTACGTCGCCTATACACAAAATATTAAGCATAGAATCCCCCTTTTCTCCTAAAAACGCAGATTGCTCCTTTTTATTATGTAACATCATCGTGTGTAAAAAACGGAGGCAACGCACTCTAAAAATGGAATGCGTTACCTCTGCCTTCCTGCAATAAAATTCCTCAATTTACCTTGGTGGATATATTTATGCCAAAAATTGAATAGCGTGCAAAAAAATTAAACATCAATGGCGTAGTCAGCCTCACGCCAGACAAACGCGGTTGCACGCCCAGCTGTTCCGCTTGTGCTTGCCCTTACGCCAACATAGGATACGCCCAAAGGGGGTGAAAAAATATCGGACAAATAGAGCCGTATCGCCAGGCCCAGCATCCAAAAGATAGCCTACATCGCCGCCGCCAGGCGATGTAACCCCTAAGTTGACTTTAGTGCAAGTTACGAAACGGTTGGCATAAGTCCAAAAATCGTTCAAAGTATTGTTGTAGCTGGCGTCCGTCTTCGCATTAAAAAGGCGAAGTTTTTGAGCTTCCAGAGTTGTTGATGGCTATTTCCCTGTTAAACATACAAACAGTCATGGTATTTCTTCCGGCGGCCTCAAGGCCACGGGCAGCTACAGCAGCAGCTGTTGCAGCAGGAATTTCCTCGGGCACGGTTTCTGTCCCTTTTGGAAGATCCCAGCCAGGGAAGAGCTCTTCAAAGCAGGGCAGAATCGTGATTTTCTTTTGGCTAGGGTTAAAGGTGAGGAGAGGGGCGTTGGGGTTGGCGCCCCAGCCCTTTGCGCTGTAGATCACCTTTTCCCTGGCCTCCAGGATTTTCTCCTGGGTTTCGGGGGAAACATTCTCAATATCAGAGTAGGCCAGCTCCACAATCTCCGGATCCAAGCCCAAAGCCTGAGGGGAAAGGTCCACTTCCATGTGGACCACTTCCCAGCCCGCGTCCTGCAAGGCCTGCTCGTAGGCCGCTTCCAAAGCGGGCCCGGCCATCCGGCCCTTTTGCACAGAAGAACGGATCTCGGAAAGCTCGTTGGCCATTTCCGCGATTCTTTCATCCATAGCAGTTAGGTCCGCGGCAGAAGCCGAGGACGCAAGCGCTACTGTTAGGACAAGCATTGCAGCCCAAAGAAGAATCTTCTTCATAGCAAAACCTCCATAGTTATCGTTTGTTTTGTTTCATGCTCATCCACCTCTGTTTGAAAAACTTCTGCTTGCAGGAAGGCAATTGTGTGGTACATTTACAATTATACAACAGAAAGCCAAAAAGCAAATGCCTTATTGAGAAAAATAAAAAGCAAAGCGAAATTTTTGTGTGCTCGCCCCTGCATATGCCCCCCTGGCCTTTGCAGAGCTATGCCAGGCTCTTGAAAAGGTTCTTTAGGATTACGGGAATCACCTGCCCGCGCACATAGTTCCGCCGGGCCTGTTCCTCCCCGCTCACGCCCCCCAGCAGGGACTTTTTTGCCAGGGAATTGTCTGACACACACTGCAGCGCGGCTACTGGCAGGCCCATCAGGGCCCCCGCCCGGAACGCCACGGCGCTCTCCATATCCAATGTGTTGCAGCCCCGGGCTAAAATGTCAGGGATATGGTGAAACTGCGCAAGCAAGGTATCCTCACAAAACGGCCGGCCCAGGTGCCAGCGCAAGTTTTCACTGGCGCGCACGGCCTGGGTCTCCTCCCGCAGCCGGGCGAACAGCTCCGGGTCCGGGTAGGCTTTCTCCCCCAGGGTGTCCTCAAAGCCATCGGTCAGGTACCGGCTGGCTCCGTCCCCGCTGACAGAATACTCTGGCAGCACCAGATCGCCCACCTCCATCTCAGGAGCCAGCCCCCCAATGGAGGACAGGAACAGCACCCGCTTGCAGCCGGTCTCCCCTAGGGACAGCAGGGCGTCCATCACAGGGGGCGCGCCGCAGCCGGTTTTGATATAGGTAATCCCCTGGCCATCCACATTGATCTCCCACACCGTTATGCCGTAAAGGGGACCGCTGGCGGAAACCAGCTTCGCCTCGCCCAATCCTGACACCCGTTCCGGAGTCCAGCCAGGGGTGAGAATTACGTTCTCCCGGATGCGGGAACCCTCCACCCCCAGGCCGCTTTTGCACAAATCGTCTGTACGGCTATACTGGCGCATGGCCTGGGCAAGCTTCTTGTATGTCATAGAGCGCCTCCTATTGCGTTCTTTTGAATGCCCCCCGCCTGATGAGGGCGGGGGGCACCACTGGGCACGGATGCTGTCCGGCTATTTCGCGTAATCTACCGCCCGGCTTTCCCGAATCATGTTCACCTTGATCTGCCCGGGGTAGTCTAAATCTGTCTCGATCTTTTTGCAGATGTCCCTGGCCAGCAGAGTCATCTGCTCGTCGGTGACAGCTTCTGGCTTTACCATAATCCGCACCTCCCGGCCTGCCTGGATGGCGTAGCAGCTTTCCACGCCGGCAAAGGAGGAGGCCAGTTCTTCCAGTTTCTCCAGCCGCTTGATGTAGTTTTCCAGGTTCTCCCTGCGGGCCCCAGGCCTGGCGGCTGAAATGGCGTCCGCCGCCTGTACAATACAGGCAATTACTGTTTTTGCCTCCACATCTCCATGGTGGGCTGCAATAGCATGTACAACGGCCTCGCTCTCCTTGTACTTTTTGGCCACCTCTACGCCAATTTGCACATGAGAGCCCTCCATCTCGTGGTCTAGGGCCTTGCCAATATCATGAAGCAAGCCCGCCCGCTTGGCCACCGTGGGATTCAGGCCCAGCTCTGAGGCGATCATGCCAGAGAGAAAAGCCACCTCTAGGGAGTGGTTTAGCACATTTTGGCCATAGCTGGTACGGTACCGCAGGCGGCCCAAGAGCTTCACCAGCTCGTGGTGCACGCCATTGACGCCCACCTCCAGCACAGCCCGCTCGCCTTCGGCCTTAATAGTTGCCTCCACCTCCCGGCGGGCCTTTTCCACGGTCTCCTCAATGCGGGTAGGATGGATGCGGCCATCCGAAATCAGCTTTTCCAGGGCCACCTTTGCCACTTCCCGGCGCACCGGCTCAAAGCTGGAAAGGGTAATGGCCTCTGGGGTATCGTCTATAATCAGGTCTACGCCGGTGAGGGTCTCTATGACCCTTATGTTCCTGCCCTCCCGGCCAATAATCCTGCCCTTCATCTCGTCGTTTGGCAGGGGCACCACGCTAATGGCCGCTTCAGACACATGGTCGGCCGCGCAGCGCTGGATGGCCATGGAGATAATCTCCCGGGCTGCCTGGTCGCTTTCCTCTTTGGTTTGCTGTTCAAACTCCCGGACCTTTACGGCCTTTTCGTGGATCAGCTCATCTTCCAAATGGTTTAGCAGGTACTCCTTGGCCTGCTCCATAGAAAAGGAAGAGATTTTTTCCAGCATATCGAACTGGCTCTTCTTTACCGCCTCTGCCTCCCGCAGGCGCTCCTCGGCCTTTTTGTTCCGCTGGTCAATTTGGTCCTCTTTGCGCTCTATGCTTTCCAGCTTGCGCTCCAGGCTTTCCTCCTTCTGCAGGTTTCGCCGCTCCTGGTGCTGAATCTCCCTGCGGCGGTCAGAAAGCTCTTTCTCCGACTCGTTGCGCAGCCGGTGAATTTCGTCCTTCCCCTCCAATACAATCTCTTTTTTCCGGGCCTCCGCGGTTTTTACCGCCTCGCCCACAATTCTTTTTGCTTCTTCCTCAGCCGAGCCTATGGTTGCCTCCGCCTTGCTTTTGCGGTACTGAAAGCCCAGGAAAAAACCCCCGGCCCCCGCCGCCGCCGCGGACAAAACGGCAATTGCCACGCACAGCCACACATTTACCTCGCCCAATCGGGCACCTCCTTTTCTGGTTTCCATGGGGCTGGCCCCAAGCCCGCCCCTAATCATGATTTTTGTACTCAGATTATTCGTTCCGGGAAAACCGCCTTAAGGGCTGGCTTCTCCCTAGGGACCCCTCTGGGGGAGAGCTCCCTGTTTTTTGAGAGAAAATGCAATGGCTGCTTTCAAACCCTATTAAGTTTTTTATATATATATTTTGACTTTGGTGTTCGTCACTAGAAATATATAAAATATATAAAAAGCACCCGGGTGCACTCTGTTACTCATTGTATCTCCATATGCCCCTTTTTGTCAAGAAATTTGTGAACATTCTTTAAAAAAATGGCCTCTACTTCTCGTCTAGCCACTATTTTCTCTTAATGCAATCCTCTTTTTCTTCCAATACTTTGCCTGGGGCGGCAAAAAATGTCGCTGCACGGAGCTTGACAAATTCCAGAAATCCAGGTATAATTTTAAGAAAATCATTGCAAATGCTGAGAAAAGGACGCCCTGTTTCCCTTTTGCCTTTCCACCAGAGAGCCCGCGCCAACCAGGCTGAGAGCGCAGGCGGGAAAGCCGGCCAGGGCCACCGCCTTGGAGCAGCTGCCGAAAGCCCCTTGCTATGGGGCCATAAGGTATGCCGGCAGGCCCCGTTATAGGCCAACAGGAGGAGAGCCGCTTTTTGCGGGTCTTGAATGCGGGTGGAACCGCGGCGCGCCTAAAATTTAACCAACCAGGCTGTGTCGCCCCAGTAAAGCCTGTCTGCCTAATAGGCGGGCAGGGATGCTGGGGCGTTTTTTGTTTCTCTTGAAAATACCCTGGCGGAAAGGAGTTTATTTATGATCACCATCGACCTGAAAGGCCAGCCCAAGGAGTTTGAGGCCGGCGTAACCCCCGCCGATGTGGCCAAATCCATTGGCATGGGTCTGTACAAGTCTGCCTGTGCCGCCCGAGTGGACGGGGAGGTCTGTGACCTGCGCACCCCTCTCACCCAGGACTGCGCCCTGGAAATTCTCACCTTTGACCATGCCGAGGGCAAGAAAGCTTACTGGCACACCACCTCTCATATTTTAGCCCAGGCAGTGCAGCGGCTGCGGCCTGGCACAAAGTTTGCCATTGGCCCCGCCATTGACAGCGGCTTTTACTACGATTTTGATCTGGAAAATCCTCTTTCTCCCGATGACCTGCCTAAAATTGAGGAAGAGATGAAAAAAATCATTAAGGAGAACTCCCCCTTGGAGCGGTACGAGCTGGAGCCCCAAGCCGCCCGGGAGGAGATGGCCGGCCAGGACTACAAGCTGGAGCTGATTGACGAGCACAGCGGCAATGGGGAGAAAATTAGCTTTTACCGGCAAAACGACTTTACCGACCTGTGCGCCGGCCCCCACCTGATCTCCACTGGCGGGGTGAAAGCCGTAAAGCTTACCGCCATTACCGGGGCCTACTGGCGGGGGGACGCCACAAAGAAAATGCTTACCCGGGTATACGGCATTTCTTTCCCCAAAGCCGCCCAGTTGGAGGAGCACCTGCAGATGCTGGAGGAGGCCAAAAAGCGGGACCATCGGAAACTGGGCAAAGAGCTGGGCCTCTTTATGCTCCGGGACGAGGCCCCGGGTTTTCCCTTCTTCCTGCCCAAGGGCATGGTGCTGAAAAACACCCTGCTGGATTATTGGCGGGAGGTCCACAAAAAGTACGGTTATTTGGAGATCAGCACGCCCATTATGCTGAACCGCGCCCTGTGGGAGCGCAGCGGGCACTGGGACCACTATAAGGACAATATGTACACCACGGTTATTGACGAAATCAACTTTGGCGTGAAACCCATGAACTGCCCTGGCGGCATGCTGGTATATGCCAATGAGCCCCACTCTTACCGGGAGCTGCCCCTGCGGGTGGGGGAAATTGGCCTAGTGCACAGGCATGAGCTCTCTGGCACCCTGCACGGCCTTTTTAGGGTACGCTGCTTTAGCCAGGACGATGCTCACATCTTTATGACCCGGGAGCAGATGCTGGACGTGATTCAGGAGACGGTGCGCCTGTTTGACGAGGTGTATTCTACCTTTGGCCTTTCCTATACCATTGAGCTCTCCACCATGCCGGAGGACCATATTGGCACTGTGGAGGAGTGGGAGCACAACCAGGATGTGCTCAAGGAAGCCATTACAGGCATGGGCAAGGACTTTGTCATCAACGAGGGAGACGGCGCCTTCTATGGCCCCAAGCTGGATTTTCACATTGCCGACTGCCTGGGGCGCACCTGGCAGTGCGGCACCATCCAGCTGGACAGCCAGCTGCCTGAGCGTTTTCAGCTGGAGTATACCGGGGAGGACGGCCAGAAGCACCGGCCTGTGATGATCCACCGGGTGGTGCTGGGCTCTATTGAACGGTTTATTGGAGTTATCACCGAGCATTTTGCCGGCAAGTTCCCTCTATGGCTCAGCCCTGTACAGGCAGTGGTGCTGCCCATCTCCGAGCGGCACCACGAGTACGCCAAGGCCCTGACCGCCCAGCTGGAGAAGGCGGGCCTGCGGGTGGAGTGCGACCTTAGAAGCGAAAAGATCGGCTACAAAATTCGAGAGGCCCAGGTGCAGCAGGTGCCCTATATGCTGGTGGCAGGGGACAAGGAAATTGAAACAGCCAACCTCTCTGTCCGCCACCGTAAGGAAGGAGACCTGGGGGCTATGAGCGCAGAGGAATTTATTGAGAAAGCTCAGGAAGAAATCCGGACCCGGAAGATTCAGTAAGCATCCAGGCGGGAAGAAATAAAAGCTAAAATCCAAGGAGGCCGAGCTATTCAGATATGGAGGACGGCCTTGCCCGTAAAATCCACTAGGGCGTATTACGGGAAGGAGAAGCGCTTTTAAAAGAAATCTCCCACCCCTTTTGCCTTTCCCAGGCCAGCCAAAAGCCCGGTCGCGATGGAGCTCTCGTCGTGACCGGGCTTTTCACTTCTCCTGCGGGCACTCCAGAATATCCCCTGCTGGCAGTCTAGCTTTGATCCCGCCCTATCATACATTTATATTGGTAAGGCTTGAACAGCATTCATTCTTTGAGCCCATCCTTCCTGCCGCGTCACCTCTATTGCCTTGGGCAGGTTGCATTTTTCCTTCTGCCGCCGTATAATAAGCACACAAATCTTTTCCGGGAGGTATCCCATGCCAAACATTCCCTATGCCGCCTGTATCTTTGATCTGGACGGCACCCTAGCCAACACCTTGGAATCCATTGCCTATTTTGGCAACGGCGCTTTGTCCGCCTTCGGCTTTCCGCCCATTGAACCCCTTGTTTACCGGCGGCTGGTAGGCAACGGCGCCGACCTGCTTATGAAGCGTATGCTCGCCCAGGTAGGCGCTACCCTCTCCCCGGCGGATCTGGCCCGCTTTCGGGCAGAATACGACCGGCTTTACGAAAGCGACCCTATGAAGTTGGTTGCCCCCTACCCGGGCCTGCCCCAGCTGCTGGAAAAGCTGAGAGGCCAAGGAATCAAGCTGGGCGTGCTCTCCAATAAGCCAGATAATATGACCCGATTTATCACCGGTGAGCTCTATGGCTCTTTGGTCCACCAGGTTCACGGCCAGCGGCAGGGAATTCCCACCAAGCCGGATCCCACCGCCCTTTTGGCTATGGCAGAGGAGCTTATGGCATGCCCCCAGGAGGTTTTGTACATTGGGGACAGCGGGGTGGATATGGACACCGGGCGAAACGCCGGTATGGATACCTGCGGCGTGCTCTGGGGGTTCCGGGATCGGGAAGAGCTGGAAAGGCACGGCGCCAAGTACTTGGCCGCCACCGGAGAAGAGCTGGCCAGGATTATCTATGGCCGGCAAACCAGGTAGGAGTAGGCGCGCTCTTTTATTGCCTGGGTGCAGGGAGAGTTATCTTGAAACAAAGAGTTTCCGGGAAGAAGCCCTGCCTTATTTGATGTTTTGCGAGTGTGATTTACAGGGAACAGTTATCGCAAACCCAGGAATCCAGCCAGTCGTTATAGAGGAGGATGAAGCCCCGTTGTGCGGTTCCTACAGTCTGTCCTGAGACCACAGTTCCCTGAATCGCGTTGCCAATTTCACTCCTGAAGCTATAAACAGGTGAACCACTTTGGCCATTATATATTTGCATATCAGTCCAAACCAAATCCAGCGTTCTCTGATATTGGTCACCGCCAATTTTACCACGCTCAGAGTACATGTACAGGTCGTCCCATTTTGCAATGTTTGCATTTAACCCGTAAAATCTAGGATACCCCTGAGTGTAGTAAGTACCAGGCATATCATTGGCGCTGTTAACAGTGTAAGTCAGCAAATATGCAATACCACTTGCGTTAACATCGTTGTCCAGCCTTATGACGCCTCAGTCATCAAACATCCCTATTTGATGATATTTTAGATCGTCCTCAGGAGTACTGTCATCATACTTATCGCCAGAACTAGAGGGGTTTTTCTGATAATCACCGCCCATGTTGTAATAATGGCCGAGCCGGTACTGCTTTGCAGTGTCTTTCCCGCCGGAAGGGCAGATATACACCGCAACGTGTTGAGCCTTTCACCAATCTCGAAGATAAAGCATATGGGCCGCAGTCATAACATAGCGCTTATTGATTAGCCATCCTGTCCCAGACGCCACTTCCCCGTTTTCATACTTTGTGCCAATAAGGCAAGTACTGGTTTGCGGGCCAGTAGGCCTCCCGCTGACAACCGTGGGTACACCATCTCCCCGCGCTTCCGCATCCTCGGTTTCTGCTATCTCTCCCTGCGGGGCTAATCTGGTTCGTGGTTCTTTGGGCGCGTACTCCGAGGCAGGTGTAAACCGCTCTTCCCCGGTGAGGGCATCGTATGTATAGACACCGTGCTTACCAGCCTCAAAACTCAGTCCGATTTTCTGGTTTTCCATACAATTTACCTTTCCTTTCTTTATATCAAGCTTTCATACTCCTCAATCAACCGTAAACTCCAAATATCCTGTATCTATAGAGTATTGTCGATATCGCCCCTTCCATTCAACTATTTTGCGCGGAATGTAAATCGCCTCCTCATATTGCCCCGGCGGGGTCAGGGGATTGAAAGCAGGAACAATTGCATCCGCTCTCTGCATAGGGGCCCGGTATACTGTATACCAATCCCCATCCCGATTATAGTCAACCCACCAAGAAACAACTCCCCTTTTGTCTTTGTGTCCCACCTCTTTATCGCAGGTCAGGATGAAGTTCACTGCTACACAGTCCTCATCGTAATCCTCAATTGACACAAACTCCTTGCTTACCACCCCCGGGATGGGTTCCGCTTCTACCGCTGGTTCCCACACCGGAAAGTGCAAAGGGCACCTGAAAATATAGAGCACGCCTCCTGCGATTGTCAGCAAAAACGCTATCGATAAAATGGACACTCCTGGCTTTTTGTTCATATTCTACCTCATTTTTTTATTCTTCTTTGTTCATTTTTATAATATGCCCTAATGTTCAATTTATCAATACACAATTTCAGTTTTTATAAACTATTTTGCGATCCTGCATGCGCAATATCTTTTATTGCGATCACACAATTTATTCTGTGCTAAATTTTGCACAGCTTGGGGACAACCGTGCAGGAAAGCGGGAACGCTCCAACGGGAATGTCTTTGGACAACCATACGAAATCGCCGGGAAATGAGGCCTATATTTGTACACCCCCAAAAGTTGATTTCACTAGAGCAAGGTGATATAATGATATTAGTATACAGTGAACAAAAAAACATTGCCAAAAAGTTGAGGAGATCAAAATGGATTATAGCCAGAAAGCCCTGGAAATGCACCGCCAGTGGCGGGGGAAACTCCGTATAGAGACCCCCTGCCCCTTGGAAAGCAAGGACGACCTCTCTGTGGCCTACACCCCTGGCGTAGCCGCCCCCTGCCTGGAGATTGCCAAGGACCGGGAGCTCTCGTATGAATATACCCGCCGGGGCAACCTGGTGGCAGTGGTTACCGATGGCTCCGCTGTGCTGGGCCTAGGCGACATTGGCCCTGAGGCCGGCATGCCTGTTATGGAGGGCAAATGCGCCCTATTTAAGGTCTTTGCAGGGGTGGACGCTTTCCCTTTGTGCATCCGGTCTAAGGATGTGGACGAAATTGTACATACCGTGGAGCTGCTGGCCGGCTCTTTTGGCGGCATTAACTTGGAAGATATCGCTGCCCCCCGCTGCTTTGAGATCGAGGCAAAGCTGAAAGAACGGCTGGATATCCCTGTGTTTCACGACGACCAGCACGGGACGGCGGTTGTCACTGTCTCTGCTATGCTAAACGCCCTTCGCCTAACCGGAAAAGACCTTGCTAAGGTTTATGCTGTGGTAAACGGCGCCGGCGCGGCAGGCACTGCCTGCACCCGCCTGCTTATGGCCCTAGGCCTGAAAAACGTGGTGGTCTGCGACCGCCAGGGAGCTTTGCGCGCCGGCCTTCCAGGCATGACCTCTGCCCAGGCCGAGCTGGCAAGGGTTACCAATCCCCTAGGCAAAGCTGGAGCTTTGGCCGACGTGATTCAGGGCGCAGACGTGTTTATGGGTTTCTCTGCTCCCAACTGCGTGACAAAGGAAATGGTGGCCTCTATGGCAAAGGATGCCATTGTGTTTGCCTGCGCCAACCCCACCCCAGAAATCTTTCCCCAGGACGCTTTGGACGCCGGGGCAAGAATTGCGGGCTCTGGCCGGTCTGACTGCGCCAACCAGATTAACAATGTACTGGCTTTTCCTGGGATTTTTCGGGGAGCCCTGGATGTACGCGCCCGGGAAATCAACGACGAAATGAAGTTAGCTGCCGCCCGTGCCCTTGCCGCCCTAATCCCTGACCAGGAGCTGACAGAGGACCATATTATTCCCAGCGCTTTTCACCCAGAAGTGGCCCCCGCTATTGCGGCAGCGGTTGCCCAAGCCGCCCGAGACACCGGCGTGGCCAGAATATAAGCCCCAAAAGACAAATGGCCCTGCATGGAATATTATAAAGTCTAAGGCAAAGCCCCTTAGCTCATGGAGACCTAGGGCGGCTTTGAAAACCAAATATTCCTGGTAAAAAAATACTGACCGGGGATCCAAAACTCTCTGATGAAAGGATGACTTGAAATGGAAAAATCCAACAAAACGGTGTACCGTGTGGCGTCTATCGGCATGTTCGCGGCGCTGGTCTTTGTAGCCAGCATGATCAGCGTGCCCATACCTGTGGCCATTGGCGATGTAACCCGCATTCATTTAGGCAACATTTTCTGCCTGCTCTCCGGCTTTGTGCTTGGCCCCATTGGCGGCGGCCTGGCCGCTGGTATTGGCTCTGCTCTGTATGATGTAACCAACCCGGCCTATATCGCCAGCGCCCCCTTTACCTTCCTCTTTAAGTTCCTGCTGGCCGCTGTGTGCGGCTGGACGGCCCATGCCAAAGGCCACCGGGCAGAAAACCACGGGCTGAATATTGCCGCCGCTACCGCCGGCAGCCTGACATATATGGTGCTGTATTTGGGCAAGAGCTTTATACAGGGACTGCTGATTGGCAGTGAGCTGGGAGCGGTGCTCACCTCCCTGTTCACCAAGCTGGTTACCTCCAGCATCAACGCCGCCATTGCGGTGGTGGTATCTGTACCCCTGTGCGCTGTGGTACGGCTAGCCCTAAAAAAGAGCCGGCTGCTGGAAAAAATGGGATGAGGACAAATGGAAAAGGCCTTCCTTTACCGGAAGGCCTTTTTCTGTTATTTGAAAGCTTTTTCTCAGCAGGTTTTATAGTAAACTTGCTTTGGCATCGGTAAAAACCGATTTTAACGCTGGGCAGTGCTGCCTTAATATATGCGCAGAGGCAGGGAAAGGCCTCATTGTCCGGGGAATATCTTGCTCCCTTTATTCTGAGAGTGTCCAAAACAAGGATTTTATGAGGGAAAGTGGAAAAATATTGTTAGGCTGCAGGACGGTCGGGATTCCATCCCGAATTATTTTTTGTTAGGATGGGGTCTCGCCTGCCGGCTCGGTCGGGTCAGAACGGTCCCCACCGGGGACC
>CAJUSM010000050.1 GCA_910588935.1 uncultured Oscillospiraceae bacterium | reverse complement strand
TGCAGGAAGTCCTCGCGGATAGACCGGGCGGCCTCCAGCTTCAGCCGGTCCGGGGCGCTTAGGGCGTCCATACCAACCAGCTGTACAATTTCCTGGAGCTCAGCCTCGTCCTGCAGCAGGCTGCTGATCTTGTTGCGCAAAGAGGTCCAGTCCTCCGCCACGTTGCTGTTAAACCAGGCTTCCATGTTGTCCAGATACAGCGAGTAGCTGGTCAGCCAGTTAATGGCAGGGAAGTGGCGCTGCTGGGCAAGGGACGAATCCAGGCCCCAGAACACCTTTACAATGCGCAGGGTGGCCTGAGAAACCGGCTCGGAAATGTCGCCGCCGGGAGGGGATACTGCCCCGATTACAGACAGGGCGCCTTCCCGGTCCCCAGAGCACAGGGTCTTTACAGAGCCGGCTCTTTCATAGAACTGGGCCAAACGGCTGCCCAGGTAGGCCGGGTAGCCTTCTTCGCCAGGCATCTCTTCCAAGCGGCCAGACATCTCGCGCAGGGCCTCGGCCCAGCGCGAGGTGGAGTCGGCCATCAGGGCCACAGAGTAACCCATGTCCCGGAAGTACTCGGCAATGGTGATGCCGGTATAAATGGAGGCCTCACGGGCCGCCACGGGCATGTCGGAGGTATTGGCGATCAGAACGGTGCGCTCCATCAGGGACTTGCCGGTTTTGGGGTCCACCAGCTCGGGGAACTCGTTTAGAACGTCTGTCATCTCGTTGCCCCGCTCGCCACAGCCGATATATACCACAATGTCCGCCTCGGCCCACTTGGCCAGCTGGTGCTGCACCACAGTTTTGCCGCTGCCAAAGGGGCCGGGAACTGCCGCCACGCCGCCCTTGGCAATGGGGAACATGGTATCTACCACCCGCTGGCCGGTTACCAGGGGCATGTCGGGAGAGAGCTTCTGCTTATAGGGGCGTCCCTGGCGCACAGGCCAGGTCTGCATAAGGCCAATGGGCTTCGGGCCATTTTTGGTCTCCACTGTGGCCACAGTGTCTGTTACCTTAAACTTGCCGGCCTTAATATCAGTCAGCTTGCCGGAAACCCCTGGGGGAATCATAATCTTGTGGGAAACCACCACGGTCTCCTGCACAGTGCCAATGATGTCGCCGCCGGTTACCTCGTCTCCTACCTTGGCGGTGGGCACAAAGTCCCACTCCAGGTCCCGCTTTAGGGAGGGAACCTCCACGCCCCGCTGCAGGTTGTTGCCGGAAATTTTCATAATGTCGTCTAGGGGGCGCTGGATGCCATCGTAAATGCTGGTAATAAGTCCTGGGCCCAGCTCCACGCTCATGGGCACGCCGGTGGATACCACCGGTTCGCCGGGAGCCAGGCCAGAGGTCTCCTCGTACACCTGAATGGAGGCCTCGTCGCCGTGGATCTCGATAATTTCGCCGATCAGGCGCCGTTCGCTGACGCGCACCACGTCAAACATGTTGGCGTCGCGCATGCCTTTGGCGATAACGAGAGGCCCGGCTATTTTTTTTATGGTGCCATTGCTCATGTTTACCGATCACCCGTTTCTCGTTTTATTTTAATTATCATTGAAAATGATGTCGGAGCCGACAGCTTGCTCCACCGAATGCTTCACCATGCGGATACCCATGCCTGTATTGCCCTGCACCCCGGGAATGGGGATTACGGCAGGCAGCAGGCTCTCCCGAAAATGGTCTAGCTCAGCAGAGAGCTCCTCGGCCAAGGCCTCGGTGATGTATATCACGGCATAGTCCTGCTCGCTGAGGCGGCGCAGGGTTTTCCCGCCCTCCTCGCTGCCAGAAACCGGAAACACCTCCAGCCCCAGGGCCGCAAAGCCGTAAATGCTGTCGCGGTCGCCCAAAACTGCAATTTTATACATACATTTCCCTCAGTCTTTCCCGAACCATCCCGTCGTCCAGCTGGTTTAGCTTGCCAGAAAGGATGATCCGCACGGTGCTCATCTCGTTGCGCCGGGCGATGACGAACGCGAACAGGGGCCCTACTGTAAAGGGGTTCATCTTTTGCTCCTTTACCAGGTCCATCACCCTGTCGTCGCACCATTTCTCAAAGGCGGAGTAGGACTCCTTCAGCTTATCCCCGGCCTCCCCATAGGCTGTAGAGGAGAGATAGGCAAACAGGTCCTCCAGGCTTTTGCAGGCAGCCCCAGCCAAAGAGACTACGTCTAGGCTGGCGCAGGGCGCCAGGGCCGACTCCAAAAAGGCCCGGCTTTTTCCGGTTTTGCAAGCCCGCACCGCCACCTTAATGTTTGCCGTAGCCACAATAAGCTCGGCGTAATTCTTTAGGATGTCGTTGCCGCTGGACCTGCCGCATTCCAGCAGATCCACCAGGCAGGCCCGGTCCAAAATCACATCGCAGAGCTGTCCGTCCTGGGTTTCCAGCAGGGTGTGGTAGGCGCTGTCCGCCGCCTGGGCCATAGCCTCCGGCAGCTCGGAAAAGTCGCCCTCCCGCACACAGCGCAGCATCAGCTCTACATCCACCGCGCCTCCAGGCAAAAACACCTGGTGGGGCTCTACCCCGGTAACCACCGCCTTAATGGCGGCTTTCAGGTTATTGTAGTCGGTGGGATACAGGAGCACCTGGAAAGGAGTCAGGTCGTCGGTAAGCTCGTGAATAAAAGCCCAGGTCTTCTCCTCCTCCGCGGCCAATATGGCCTCTGCGGAGGCGCCGCTTTCCCCGGTGCCCCAGCCCTTGTCGTTTAGGGTTTTCAGGCACTCGTCATAGGTCTTGCAGGCCATCAGCTGGTCCACGTCCTGGCGGCTGAACAGCCCCAGCTCCTTAGAGCGCACCCGGGCCACCGCGTAGATATATTCTTCTTTCATAGCAGGCAGCTTCCTTTCTTGGGGCGCGTAATCAGCCCGCGGGGAACAGCAGCCGGCCGGCCGCGTCCCGCAGGTCGTCGTAGGCGTCCTCAAAAATGGCCTGGAAAGTGCAGTTAATGTCTACACCGCCGTAAACCAGGAGGAAACCGCTCTCTATCTCATGGGGCCGGGGGGAGATGGTAACCTCCGCCTTGGGCACCGCCTTGCGCATCCGGGCCAAAAAGTCGTCTGGCAGGCGCTTTAGGTCCCGGGCATTCAGCTGCATCTCTCCCCTGCCCTCCTGGGCAAAGCGGGTAAACAGCTGGAGCAAAATGTCAAAGTACTCGTCATCGGGGGCCAGCTCCATGGTCTGGCGGGCGGCGTCTACCGCCTGGCGGATCAGCTCCTGCTTAAACACCAGCATCTGGTTGCGCTGCTCCAGCTCTGCGGCAGACTGGGCCCGGTCCCGGATCTCCTGGGCCCGGCGCTCTCCGTCCTTCAGGGCGGCCCGCACCTTTACAGCGGCCTCGTCCTGGGCCTTCTGAGCAATTTGGGCGGCCTGTTCCTTGGCCTGGTCCAGCTGGGCCTGGGCCTCTTTCTGGCCGTCGCTCGTAATCTGGCCGATGATAGATTCCAGTCCTGTCATGGATTTCCCTCCTCTCTCCTGTTTTTCAGCGCCGGCATCATACCTGCAGGCTGCCGATGCTGGTAATAGCCAGGATGGAGATGAGCAGAGCCAAAACAGCGTAGGTCTCTACCATGGCGGGGAAGATCATGGACTTACCAAACTGGTCGGGCTTCTTGGCTACCAAAGAGATGGAAGAAACCGCGGCCTTGGCCTGCCACTTGGCAGAAACCATGCCTACAATGGCCATGGGCAGGCAGGCGGCAAAGTACAGCAGGCCCTTAGCCAGGGTCATGTTGGCGTCGCCGCCCAGAATGCCGATCTGAGTCAGGGTAACAAAGCCAATGAGAAGGCCGTAAATGCCCTGGGTGCCGGGGAGCAGCTGCAGGATTAGAACCTTACCAAACTTAGAGGGATCCTCGGTTACAACGCCGGCAGCGGCCTGGCCGGTCATGCCAACGCCGATTGCGGAACCAATGCCGCCCATCAAAGCGGCCAGCACAGCGCCAATCAGGGCGAACACAACACCCATCGTTGTCCAATCAAACATTTTCTATTCCTCCGTAATCTTAAAGTATTTTGTTTTGGCGGCAAAGGGCTCAAATTTGCGTCCGCCGCCCTCATAAAACTTGCCAAAAAACTCTACGTACTGCAGGCGGTTGGTATGTACATAAGCGCCCAGCAGGTTAATAAGCAGGTTAAGCACATGGCCAATAATGAACACCAGAATAAACAGCACCGCGCCTACGGGGCCGCCCCCCGCCATTGTGCCCAGCATATTGAACACCTGGGCAATAACGCCGGTGGCCAGGCCCAGGGCCAGCAGCCGGGAATAGGACAAAATGTCCGAAAGCCAGCTGGAAACCCCGTAAAGGCCGTAAAGGCCCTTTAAAAAGCGCTTTACGCCCCGGCTCTCCCGGCCGCTGGTAGCCACAATGCCCACCGCGCCAATACCGGCAAATACCAGGGCAATGGTGGTAACCATAGAGGGAATGGGGATATCCAGGCTCATCATGTCCTGGAACATATCGGTAGATATCAAGGCAATAATCAGCCCGCCCACCAGCATATACCAGAAACCGGAATCATACAGAGCGTCTAAATACTTGCCCCGGCGGCAAAGCTGATAAATCTGCATGGCAAGGCCCGCGAACAGGTGGATAATGCCCAGCAGGAAGGAGAACAGCATCAGCCGCATAGGCTCCTCCAGGGGGGCAAACCACAGGGGCTGCACCACAATCTCATGGCCAAAGAACGTGCGGGAAACCACTGTAATGGCGTCGCCAAAATAGCTGCCAAACAGCACGCCCCAGAACATGGTGGAAAGCCCGCAGAAAAAGAACATCTTCATGCTCTTGCGCAGGCTGTCTTCAATATTTTTAAACTTCAGCAGCACAATGCCGCAGCACAGAGAGATCAAAAAGCCATAGGCCGCGTCAGAGAGCATCATGCCAAAAAGCACATAGTAGAACACGCACATTACCTTGGCGGGGTCTACCTCAAACTTGCCCGGCAGGCTGTAGCCCTCAATCACACTTTCCACCGGCGCGCCGAAAAAGCCGTTTTGCAGCCGCACCGGCAGCTCTTCCCCTTCCTCGGGGGTTTCCACCTCTACAAAGGCCTGGTACTTTTCCTCCAGCTCCTTTTGCAGGGCCGGGGCCCGGCCGGCGGTAACATAGCCCGAAATGTAGAATACATGGGGGCTTTGCCACAAATCGCCCAGCACCTGGTACTTGCTGGCGCGCATGGTAAAGTAGTCGGCGGTAAAAAGCAGCTCTTCACGCTTGCCGGCGTAAGAGGCAATTTCCTTTTCTGCCCCGGCAATCTCCTCTTGGGCAGCCTTAATCCGGCCCTTGAGCTCCTCTGCCCGTTGGGGAGGCGGGGTTTTAGAGGGGGCGGCGGGGTAGGTAAAGCCCATAGCCCGTATGGCCGATTCTACCTGCATACCAAATTTGCCCAGGCAGACAATAAAAGCGCAGGTCTGCTGGGGCTGGGTGCTAACAATCTCCACCTCTACGCCTGTAGCCTCTGGGGCGCCTTGGGCAATGCCTGCTTTAATGTCCCCTTCGGTAAGCTCCTCTGGAAAGGAGCCAATAAACACGCTGGTGGAGCCAGTGCCAATAGTGCGCATAGAGACGTCCAGGCCCATCCAGGGCTTTAGGGCGTCTATCTGGGCCTGCAGCCGGGCAATTTCTGCCTGCTGGTCGGCAATGCGCTTGCCCAGGGCGTTAATTCTGCCGGCGGTTTTGGTCAGCTCCGGGGCCGCCTGGGCAGTGGCCTCGTACTGCTTTACGTTAATTCCCTTTCGTCCCTCCAGCATAGCAAGCATCGGCTTTTCCGGGGGGGCATAGGCGTCCAGGGTTTCCACAGCGCCGGTAATCAGCTGGGAGTTTTTTTCGAACGTGAGCCGCGCGGAAGCGGTGTCCGTTTTGGAGAAGGGGCCTTGGGCCTCTTCCGGGTTGTTTACCTCAAGGACGGCTTTGCGCTGCAGCATTTCCAAAATCTTTTTGCGGTTGTCCTTAAGCGCGTATACATGGATGCGCTTCATTTCCACTACCGCCATCTGCATCGAACCTCCTTGGTTTAGGTCTTGCCCAAAACGATTTTTCTGATCTCTTCCACGACCTTGCCGCGGCTCTCGTCAGCGGTATGGCGCAGGCGCTCCTGCTCATCCTGGGTGCTGCGCCTGACTCCCGCGCTTAGCTTATCAGCGTCCGCCCGGGCTACGCCGCAGAGGACTTCGGCCTTTTTTCTGGCCTCTTTTACCGCTGCCAGCACAGCCCGCTCGCTTTGGGCAGCGGCGTCTGCCAGCAGCCTTTCACCTTCCTCTTTGGCCTGTATTACGGCCTCCCGGGCTTTCAGCTCAGCGTCGCTGATGGCCTGCATGGTCTCTTTTGCCAAACTTCTTCACCTCCTGGTTTCCCTCGTGATAGGCATCGCAGGGTATTCTTGTCGATTCTGCGACACAAACATTATACCTCCAAACACAGTAAATGTCAAAACCAAAATATAAATTCCTAAAACGGCTGTTAAAAAAAATTTTGCCGGCGGTTTTTTATTCCGCCGGCAGCATTTTCTGTCATATATTAGCCCTTGCTCGGGCTTTTTCTACCAACACGGGCCCCAGCCTTATTCCGCCTGAGAGCTCTCCTCCGAAACCTCAGAGGACTCCGCCTCGCTGGACTCCTCACTGGAAACCTCCTCTTGGGCAGAGGAGCTCTCCGCCTCAGAAGACTCCGCCTCACTGCTGGCAGAGGAAGTTCCCTTGTCGCCAATCGAGTTGGCCACTTGCGAGAGCTTTACGCTGTTTAGGGCCTTGTCGTTAATGGTTACATCCAGGTTCGCGCCCTGCTCCACCGTGTAGTCAGAGAACTCGCTCACCTTCATCTCCAGCAAAAGGGTGTTGGTCCGGGTCTCGTCGGCAATTAGGGCGTCAAAGTCTTCGCTGATATCCAGCTTCTGAACCACATAGCAGCCGGTGCCCCCGTCAATCACTGTGGCCTTCCCGGTCTCTAGGCCGTTCAGGGGCTCAGCAAGTACCGCGCTCATAGAGGCGGTGCGGCCGGCTTGGGGCTCGCTGACATTGGGCTCGGTTCCGCTGGAATTGGCGTAGTTGGCCGCGGCCCTGTCAATGGTCTGGTCGCCGCTGGAAACCTTCTCGGCGTACTCCTCCAGCTTCTCCTTAATGTCAGCCTTTTCCTCTTCTTCCATATCCTTGGTATTGCCCTCCTCATCGGTGGTGGTAAAGGGCACATAGAAGTGCTGGTAGTAGGTGTAGTTCTCCGTATAGTAGCTGCTCATCTCGTCCTGAGAGACCTCCAGCTCGCCCCCCTTGCCATACATGGCATACAGCAGCTTTTCCAATTTCAAGTTGTACACAGAGTAGGCCTGCTGGAAAGAATCCTTGGCCACTCCCATTTTCTCCATGGCGGTCTTATAATAGGTCCACATGGAGTTGGTGGCGTCTGTAATTCTGGTCTCATCCTCCTCGGTAAGGGAAAGGCCCAGCTCGTCAAACTTCTGGCTGACAAAATAATAAGAGCGCAGGTACTCCATGGCCCGGTTTTTTACCCAGCTTTCAGCGCTTTCCCCCTCAATAGAGGCCTCCAGCACCTTGGCGTCGCTGCCTACCTGGGCGGCGCCCTCAGAGTAGGCGCTGGAAAGGTAGTAGATATAGCCGCCAATCGGCAGCTGGTCCTCATTCAGGCGGGCGGCCCAGGTCTTGTCCTCACTGTAGCAGCCGGCAAAGCCTGCGCACATGGCCAAGGCCACTACGCCGGCAGCGGCGCGCTTCAAGAATTTTCTCATTGGTTATCATGCCTTTCATATTGTGGTATTGTTGGCACGCTTGAAAAGGCGCTTTTCAAGCGGCGGCAGAGCAGAAGTTTCTTCCCCGTAAGCAAAGGGCTTGCGGCTCATGCAGCCAAAAAACTGGTATCCTTGATCCTTTTGAAGTTTTTTGACCAGAAAGTATTTTTGCAAATTGGCGGCAAACGCCAACTCTTTGTATTATACAACAAAAGTCCCGGCTTGTCTACAGTTTGTTTGCAAAGCGCTTTCCCGCCTTATTCCTCCATTGCCCCCAGCACCTCTCCCAAGGCCTCCAGGGGTTCCTGCCCCCGGAGCTTTACGCTTAGGTATGGCTTGCTCCCGGCGCTTACCAGCACCCTGCCGTTCATCCGCTTTACCAGCCCGCCAATCTCTTCCTTATCCAGCTTTTTCTTGTAAAGCAGCAGGTTTTCGCCCTGCTGCTTTACCTCTGTAACCCCAAGCTCCGCCGCCATGTTCCGCAGCAGGGCAATGTCAATTAAGCCCTGTACCGCCTCTGGGGGATCCCCAAACCGGTCAATCAGCTCATCCGTTACGTCCAAGGCGTCCTCCTGGTTGCGGATCTCCGCAATGCGCCTGTATACGTCCAGCCGCAGGTTAATGCTGTCAATATAGTCCTCTGGAATATGGGCCTCCACCTGCATATCCACCAGGCAGCCCTCGTCCACCAGCTGAACCGGGCCCTCTCCCTTCATCAGGCTTACCGCCTCGTTCAGCAGCTTTACATACATGTCGTAGCCCACGGCCTCCATATGGCCGTGCTGCTCTCCCCCCAGCACATTCCCCGCTCCCCGTATTTCCAGGTCTCGCATGGCAATTTTAAAGCCGGAGCCAAACTCTGTAAACTCCCGAATGGCCGAAAGCCGCTTCTGGGCAACCTCTGTTAGAGACTTATTGGGGGTATAGGTCAGGTAGGCGTATGCCCGGCGGCTGCTTCTGCCCACCCGGCCCCGCAGCTGGTGGAGCTGGGAAAGCCCCATCCGGTCCGCGTTTTCAATAATCAGGGTGTTGGCCGTGGGCACATCCACCCCGGTTTCAATAATGGTTGTGCACACCAAAATATTGATCTCGTGATCCAGCAGCTGCCGCCATACCTCAGAGAGCTCCTCCTCGTCCATCTTCCCATGGCCAATCCCGATTCTCGCCTCCGGAATGTCCTGCTGGAGCTGGGCCGCCACCCGGGTAATGGAAGAGGTCACATTGTGCAGGTAGTACACCTGGCCCCCCCGCCGAAGCTCCCGGCGGATGGCGTCGTACAGTATCCCTTTGTCGTGTTCAATCACATAGGTCTGCACCGGGTGCCGGTCCTGGGGGGCCTCCTCAATAACAGACATATCCCGAATGCCGGAAAGGGCCATGTTCAGGGTTCGGGGTATGGGGGTGGCAGAAAGGGTTAGCACATCCGCCGACTTGCACAGGGTTTTCAGCTTTTCTTTCTGGGCCACGCCAAAGCGCTGCTCCTCGTCAATAATCACCAGCCCCAGGTCTTTAAACTGCACATCCTTGCTCACCAGCCGGTGGGTGCCCACAATAATATCCATGCTGCCCCGCCGGACCTTTTTCAAAATCTCATCCTGCTGCTTGGGGCTGCGGAACCGGGAGAGCAGCTCCACATCTACCGGAAAGCCCTCCATGCGTTTCAAAATGGTTTGGTAGTGCTGCCAGGCCAAAATGGTGGTGGGCACCAAAATGGCGCATTGTTTCCCAGCGGTAACGCACTTAAAGGCCGCCCGCAGGGCCACCTCTGTTTTGCCAAAGCCCACATCCCCGCACAGCAGCCGGTCCATAGGGGCCTCCCGCTCCATGTCGTCTTTAATCTCGCTGACACAGCGCAGCTGGTCCTCGGTTTCGTCAAACTCAAACCGGGCCTCAAAGTCCCGCTGCCACTCCCCGTCCTCTGGAAAGGCAAAGCCCTTTTCCTTCATCCGCTGGGCGTAAAGCTGAATCAGCTCCTTGGCAATGTCCTTCACCGCCGCCCGCACCCTTGCCTTTTTCTGCTGCCAATCCGCGCCGCCCAGCCGGCTTAGGTGCACGCCAGAGTCCTCTCTGGGGCCAATATATTTTGAGACCATGTCCAGCTGGGTAACAGGCACATACAGGGTGTCGTTTTTGGCGTAGCGAACCTTAATATAGTCCTTTATCACGCCATTCATCTCCAGCTGATGAATGCCCTCAAACACCCCAATACCGTGGGAGACATGAACCACATAGTCTCCGGGCGAGAGCTCGGAAAGGCTGGAAATCTCCTTGGAATTTTTATTTTTCTTCGATTTCCGTACCTTCTGCTGCACAACCCTGCCTCGGGTAATCAGGGCAAAATCCGCGTCAGGCCAGTCAAAGCCCGCAGAAAGGGAGCCGCTTGTCACTGTCACCGTGCCCTTCGCGGCGGTAGAGGGGTTCTCGATATAGGAGGCGGGCAGCCCCGCCCCTTTCAGGTCGTCAGCCAAAGCCTGGCCCGCCCGCTGGGTGCCAGAGAGCACCAGGCAGGCCCTGCCCTGGGCCAGCAGGGCGGAAAGGTCCTCTTGCAAAAGCTGGGTTCCCCCGCCCCAAGGGGAAAACTGGCGCACTGTCATATTTACCAGGGTTTTGGTGGGGACCTCATAGGTTCCCCGGGCGAACACGTCCATATACACCGCCGGAATCCGCTGGGATTGGCTTAGGGCGTATTCCCAGGTCTCGCTGTAGCTGTCCAGCCCCCTGCACAGCAGCCCCTCTTCCAGGTAGGCGCTTAAGTCCTCTCCCCACTGGGCAAGGGTGGTACGCATCCGCTCCCGAAGCTTGCTGCCCTCGGAGAAAAAGACCAGCCCGCTGTCCTCTTGAAAATAGTCGAAAAGCGTGGCCTTGTGTTCATATATCAGGGGCAAAAATTTGTCCATAGAGCCCAAATGCAGGCCCCCTTCCAGCTTTTCAACCTCGGCGGCCAGCACCTCCTTGGCCTTTGGGGCCCGCTTGCCCCGGAGGGTTTTGGCCAAGCCCTCTATTTTTTTTACTAAGGCCTCCACATTCTGGGGCAGGGCCTCGGCGCATGGGGCAAGGGTAACCGCGTCCAGCGAATCCATCCGCCGCTGGGTAGCCAGGTCAAAGCTGCTCACAGAGTCTACCTCATCTCCCCAAAACTCCACCCGAACCGGCTGCTGGGCGCTGGGGGAGAAAAAGTCCACAATTCCCCCCCGGCGGCTAAACTGCCCCGGCCCCTCAATCTGATCCTCCCTTGTATACCCGCAGGTAATCAGGGAGCGGAGCAGGGCCTCAATTCCCAGGCCCTGGCCAGGCTCTATGGTAAAAAGCCGCTGGGCCAGCTCCGCCGGACCCATTGTAAGCTGAAGAGCCGCGTCAATGCAGGCCACCACACAGTCGCACTGGCCGTTTTGCAGCTTGCAAAGCGTTTCCAGCCGCAGGCGCTCGTATTCCCGCGAGGCTGTGGCGGAATCCCGAAAGTTCAAGTCCCGCAGGGGGTACTGGGCCGGGCACAGGCCCAAAGCGGCCAAATCCTCGGTAAAGCGCTGGCACTCCGCCTCGTCGGCGGCAATTACCAGGGCCTTGCGCCCTGTGCTCTGGGCCAGCCCGGCAATAACGGCGCATTTGTGCACGCCAGAAAGGCCGGCGGCCACCGCAGGCACTTGGCCGGTGTGCACCGCCCGGGAAAGCCGGGCGTATTCAGGGGAACGGGCCAGGGCAGAAAAAATCGATTTCATAGGAGCTCCCTCTTATATGTTTCCAGCCCGGCGGTAGCCTGTACGAAAGTCCACCTGATTTTTCAGGGGCTCCCCAGCCATAAACCGGCCCAGATTCTCCACAAAAATGTTCCCAATGCGCTGGTGGGTCTCCCACAAATGGTATCCCCCAGACACATGGGGCGTAATCAACGCCAGCCGCCATAGCCGGTGGCCTGGGGGCAAAGGCTCCGGATCCGTCACATCCAAACCCGCGCCCCCCAGCCTGCCGGCCTCCAAGGCGTCGCACAGGGCCTGGGTATCCACAATATACCCCCTGCCCACATTCAGCAGCACCGCGCCTGGCTTCATCCTGTTAATTCTGTCCCGATCCAGCAGGCCTCTGGTAGCGGGGGTGCCGGGCAGGGTAACGGCAACCACATCCGCCCGGGGCAGCAGCTCATCCAGCTTGGCGGAAGAATGGACCTCATCGGCATAGTCTGGGCACAGGGCCGGGGTTCTGCGCACCCCAATCACATAGGCGCCCATGGCCTTGCATAGCCGGCCAAAGTCCCCGCCAATATCCCCCATGCCCAGCACCAGCACAGTAGAGCCGTACACAGAGCCCACCATGCCCTGGCTGGCCCATTCCTCCCGGCCCTGGGCGTCCCGGTAAAGCTCCAGCTTTTTCAGCAAACACAGGAGCATTCCCAGCATATGCTCAGAGATAGCCAGGCCATAGGCCCCGGTAGCGTTGGTAAGAACAGCCCCCTCTGGCAGCAGCCCAGGCAGAAGGTAGGGCTCCACCCCGGCGCTGCTGGTCTGCATCCACTCCAGGTTTTTGGCGGCCCTCAGCAGGCCCGGGTCTACATTGCCCAAAATTGCGTTGGCCCAAGCAAAGTCCTGCTCCACAAGCGGCTCCGCAGGCAATAAATCTGAAAAAGGCAGCTGCCCGCCCCGGCCAGAGGGCAGCTCTTCCCCCAAGCGAAAGCGCAGCTCGCCCTCGCCGGCGGCAGAGCGCAAGGCCTCCCGCTGGGCGGCAGATACCGGCATGGTGACTAATATATTCTTTTTCACAAAAATTTCCTCCCCAAAACATCATTAACCAAAGTTCAAAACACCAAAGCGCCTCTTCCAGGCCTCTGGCAGCCTTTGAGGCAGCGCCCCAAAGCCTTGTTCGAAAAACCACGCAAAGCAACGCAGGCAAATAGGACCTGACCCTAGTGGCGCCAAGTCCGTAAGAAACCGCTGGTTTCTTATTCTCCCCAAGCCCAAGGCAAAACGCCGCCTTCTTTCAGGGTCTAGGGCTTGTTTAAAAAATCGAAAACGCTGTTTTATTGCCCAAAAGCGGCCATCCTCCCCGCCGAAAAGCCTGGCAATGCGTAAGTGTTACTTACGGTTTTTCTTTGAAGCTGGCCATTTTCAGCCAAAAACTAGCCCAAAGCCCTTGGCCTTACTTAAAGCGCCTCAACCTCCTCCAGCCACAGCGCTCCGCTGGCGTCGCTTGGCATCCGCCAATCCCCTCTGGGCGACACCCCAACCGTGCCCACCTTTGGCCCGTCCGGCAGGCAGGACCTTTTAAACTGCTGGGTAAAGAACCGCCGGAAAAACACCTTGAGCCAGCCCTTTACCACCTCTTCCGAGTAGCTGCCGGCAAAGGCCCGGCAGGCCATCCGATAAATTTTACCCGGCCCAAAGCCGTGGCGCAGCAAATGGTACAAAAAGAAATCGTGAAGCTCGTAGGGCCCTACCAGCTCTTCGGTTTTCTGGGCGATCTCTCCATCCTTAGGGGGCAGCAGCTCCGGGCTCACCGGGGTATCCAGCACATCGTACAGCGCTGCCCGCAGTTCCCCTTCCAGCCTGTCCGCTTCAAAGCGGACCAGGTGGCGCACCAGGGTTTTGGGCACGTCGGCATTTACCGCGTACATGGACATATGGTCCCCGTTATAGGTAGCCCACCCCAGCACCAGCTCCGAAAGGTCCCCTGTACCAATTACCAGCCCGTTCCTCTGGTTGGCCATATCCATCAGCACCTGGGTCCGTTCCCGGGCCTGGGCATTTTCAAAGGCCACATCATAGTTTTCCGGATCCTGGCCGATGTCTTTAAAGTGGCTGAGCACAGAGGCGGCAATGGAGATCTCCATAAAGTCCACCCCAAGGCCCCGGGCCATGCGCTCCGCGTTCCGCTTGGTGCGGTCCGTGGTGCCAAAGCACGGCATAGAGATGGTGAGAATCCCCTTCCGGTCCAGGCCCAGCAAATCGAAAGCCCGCACCGCCACCAATGCCGCCAGGGTAGAATCCAGGCCGCCGGAAAGGGCGATAAGGACATTTTTACAGCCAATATGCCTTAGCCGGGTGGCCAGGCCTTGGGCCTGCATGGTAATAATCTCCTGGCAGCGCTGGCTGCGGGTGGCCGGGTCCCCAGGTACAAAGGGCTGTTGGACGAACACCCGCTCTGGCTGGAAAGCCTCCACGGTTTTTGCCTGGTAGGCAAAACTAACCCTCACTACATCCTGATCCCGCCGGTCCTTCCATACATTAGAGCGGCGGCGCTCCTGCACCAGGCTCTCCAGGTCGATTTCTCCCATGGTAAGCCCAGTGGAAAACAGGCTGCTCTCGCCCAAAACCGTCCCGTTTTCCCCAATCACATTGTGCCCGGCAAAAACCATATCTCCTGTGGACTCCCCAAGCCCGGCGTCCGCGTACACATAGGCCCCCAGCAGGTGCCCAGACCACATGCGCACCAGGTCCCGGCGGTACTGGGCTTTTCCGGCCACCTCGTTGCTGCAGGAGGGGTTCAAAATCACCGTGGCCCCGTTTGTGGCCAAAACGGCGCTGGGGGGCTGGGAACCCCATAGGTCTTCGCAGATCTCCACCCCAAAGACCAACCCCTCCACATTTTCGCAGGGGAACACCAGGCCCTGGCCCAGCATTACCCTTTGGCCGCAGTACAGGATTTCTTGGGCGGGCCTGGCAGGGGCAAAATACCTGGCCTCGTAATACTCTCCATAATTGGGGATAAAGCTTTTTGCCCCCAGGCCCAGCAGCCTGCCTCTGTGGAACACAGCCCCGCAATTGTACAGCGAGCCCTGCCAGGCCACCGGCACCCCTACCACGCAGAGGATGTCCAGGTTCTTGGTCTCCTCCAGCAGGGTCTCCATTCCTTTTTCCGCCCCGGCAATCAGGGTTCGGTTTTGGAACAGATCCCCACAGGTATAGGCTGTTATGGCCAGCTCTGGCAAACAGACCGCGCCGCAGCCCTTGGCCGCCGCTTCCTCAATCAGCCCGCGAATGCGCCGGGCATTTCCCTTTACATCCGCCACCCGTACCAGGGGTGTCGCGGCCGCCACCCTAAAAAAACCGTCTTTCATGTTGATTTCTCCTATTCTCAATCATAATCGGCTTCTCACCGCGAGAATACCACAGGGAAAATAGGACTTGGCCCCAGTGGAGCCAAGTCCATAAGAAACCTCTGCCAGAGGTTTCTCAATTACCCGCGGCGTTCCGGTAAAAACCCCCATCTTCTGGGGCCGGGGGGCTAATCGCCGCCCCAAAAAGCCTGGTCAGCATCTTTCAGAACCGCCATCTCTTCCCATCTTTTGCCAGTATGCTCTGTATCATTCCCTGTGAAACACAGTCCGTATTCCACCAGGGAACTCCCCTTCGCCTCATGGCAAAGTCCGGCCAGGTCCGGCATTCCTCCAGATTCCCAACAGGTTTTAAAGCCTTGGGCCTTTTACTCTTCTTCTCCTGTGCCCTCATCGCCTGCCCCGCTGTCCACAGGGTCTTCGTCCACCGGCGGTGCCGGTGTGGGGTCGTCCTCCACAGGCGGATCTGGGGTGGGCTCTTCCTCTACTGGCGGCGAAGGGGGAACAGGGGTGGGGGCCTGTGTAGGCCCAGGCGTAGGAGCAGGGGTAGGCGAGGCAGAGGGCGACGGCGAGGGCGAGGGTTCTGTATTCCCGCTCTCCCTGCTGGTGTCTATTTTGCTGGTATCTGTCCCCGGCCCCACGGCAAAGACTGCCCCTGTGGCCTGGTAATAGGAGCTGGGCAGGCTTTCGGTTTTCACCTGCTGGCCATCCTTGTAGAATACCCGCCAGGCATCGGCATAGTACCCGGAATTGCCGGAAGACTTCCGCACAAACTGCCCCTTAGCCAAAGACTGGTCTTCTACAAACTTTACGCTGGAGTTTGGGCTCTCGCTGCCGGTCTGCTGGGAGCCCAGCTCAATATTGTCCCATTCCTTGGGGAAGCACCCCCAGAAATTCACGGTTAGTGTTGTGCCGTCCATCCAGGAGGCAATGTATACTGGGTACTCCAAAGAATTCCGAAACCGGAAATCAATGCTCCCATAGCTTACCGTAGCATCCAGGCCAATGGGACAGTAGCTGGAGGGGCAGCTGTGGCAGTCCCTTTCCACCAGCTCCATGCCGGCCATCATAGCCGCGTTGTATACCGTGGTAGACCCCTGGCAGATGCCGCCGCCATAGGTCTGCACGCTTACGCCTCCTTCCAGCCCGCCGGCGGGAAGCCAGCCATTGGCAGGGTTGGTGCTGTCGCCAATGGCCTCGTTATAAGAGAACACGTCTCCCGGCTTCAGCACTGTGCCGTTAATGCAGGAAAGAGCCAGGTTCATATTGCTGTTGCCGTTGGCGTTGTTGGTGGAAACCGTGCTGTAGGTAGAGAGCTTTTTAAAGTTTTCCTGCAAAAATTTCTTTGTCACCTTGGGCTGGGTATCCACAAAAGCGGCCTGAATATCTCCCCCGTGTTTTTGGGCCAGCAGCTGCTTCACGCTTTTCAAGGTGGCAGAAATATCCACCCGGCTGCCCGCCTGCTCGTCTGTAAACACAAAGGCTCCGGCCTCCCCGTCGTAGTGGTCCACGCTGGAATCCTTTGCCTGCACATAGCAGGACTTAGCCGCGTCCATCAGCTTCTGCTTCCCCTTTTCAGAAAGATCCGCCACAAAGGGAATTTCAAACTTGTCCGCCCGGCGGCTCTCCAGCATATCCGGAAGCACCAGCTCCAAAATATCCTGGGTGGCAAAATCCTCCCCCTGCAGGGCAATGGTGTCGTCTTTAAATTTTACGCTGATTTCCAGCGAGCCCATAGACTCTTCCATGGCGGATTTTCCGGCGTCCAGGGCTTCCTCCACAGTTTTGCCCCCTATATTCTTCCCGCCCAGCGTAGTCCCGTCTGGAAAAACACTGGCGTTTTCTGTTACCGAGGCCAGTGAGCTGGTATCCTCCTCCTTGGTATCCTCCTTCTCCTGGCAGCCGGCCAGCACAGCGGCCAGCAGCACAGCGCTGACCAGCAAGGCGGCTCTTTTCCATACGATCCGCTGATTCATTTGTTTCGTCTTCATACTCTGTCCTTCCTCCCGCCCTAGCGGGTTATGCTTGGCGCTCCGCGGTCTGGCGCGCCGGAGGCCCGGTAACGGGTTTACATATTATTATACATTGCCTTCCGGAAAATGTAAAGGCGCTAAATTGTTTCAATTCGGTTAAAAATCTGGTCTTTTGGCTTACAAAAAGCTTACACTTTCTGAAAACGCTGGAAACAATGGAAAAACCGTGTTATAATGACTGGCAGAAGGGGAGAGCCCGGCACGTTTTTCGCGGCAAAAAGGGCCCATATTTCTCTGGGTGATTCTAAGCCTTAGGCTAAGGCAAAGCTGTTTTCGCCAGGCCCCGGTATGTATCATTCCCGTTGCCGCCCTTATATTTGGGCTGTTTCCCCATCTTTTACCAACAAATACGCCTCTTTAAGGAGATTGATTTATGAGGATCATGCTGCTCACCGCCGCCACCGGCGGCGGCCATATCCGTGCCGCCAACGCGGTAGAGGAATACATCCGGGAAAATACCGGCTGGGACGTGCGAACCGTGGACTGCCTAAAGGCTGTAGGCCGCCTGCTGGACAAAACCGTTTGCGACTCTTACCTTTTTATGGCCAAAAAGGCCCCCATGCTTTTCGGCCGCCTGTATAAGCGCACCAATAAGCAGGATCGCCTTTCCAACCTGGTGCCCAAGCTCAGCGGGCTGTTCAGCAACCTGCTCTATCCCGCCATCGATAGCTATCATCCCGATGTTATTATCACCACCCATCCCTTTGCCACTGAAATGGTGTCCGCCCTAAAAGCCGACGGCCTGGTTGCCGCCCCTTTGGTCTGCATCATTACCGACTACGGCGTTCACCGGGCCTATATTGCCGACCAGGTAGACAGCTATGTGGTGGCCAGCGACGATATGGTCCCTGAGCTTATGGACTTTGGGGTGCCCGCAAAAAAGATTTTCCCCTTCGGCATTCCTGTGCATGGGGATTTCTTCGACCGCCAAGACCAGGGCATGCTGCTGCGCCAGCTCAGCCTGGACCCCAACCTGCCCACCCTGCTGTTTATGGCGGGCAGCTTTGGGGTTTCCAATATCATCCGCCTATACCGAGAGCTGGCGGAAACCCAGGTAAAAATGCAGATTATTATCATCACCGGCCGGAACCAGCGGCTTTTCGAAGCCTTTGAAAAGGAAATCGCCGCCCATCCTGGCCTGCCCACCCGGCTTATGTACTTTACCGACGAAGTGGAAAAATACATGCACGCCGCGGATCTCCTGGTTACCAAGCCCGGGGGCCTTACGGTTTCCGAGGCCCTGGCCTGCAACCTGCCCATGGCTGTATTCGACGCCATCCCAGGCCAAGAGGAGGACAACGCCAATTTTCTTAAAACCCATGATATGTGTGTGCGCATTGAAAAAAACGGCAACTTTGCCGGGGAGATATCCCAGCTGCTCCAAGAAAAGCAGCGCCTGCTGGCCATGCGGGACAACTGCGCCGGGTTCGACAAGTCCCAGTCCATTCCCAACCTGCTCAGCTTAATCAGCCAGCTGGTAAACACGGAAACCAAAGTGCCGGCCCGGCGCTAACGCGCCGGGGCACGCCCCAGGAGCCCTAGTAAAGTATTCTCGAAAGCGAGGCAACCCGTCTATGAGCTTTTCCTCCCATGACTACCAAAATGTGCTGGCCCAGCTGGCCTCTCTGGCCGACCCGGAATACAAGTCTTTTCACCAGCGCCTAATTCCTGGGACCACCATGGCGCATGGGGTCCGGATACCAGAGCTGCGAAAAATTGCCCGCGCCATTATCAAGAAGGACGCCCCAGGCTTTTTGGTTGCGGCATCTCCCCAAACTTATGAGGAAATTATGCTTACCGGCATGGTGATCGGTGGAATGAAGTGCCCCATAGAGGAACGCCTGGCCCAGGTCGCGGCCTTTCTCCCTCTTGTGGACAACTGGGCTGTCTGCGACACCTTCTCCACGGGCCTTAAGCTAAAAAGCCTGGAAGAGAAGGAGGCCATGTGGACCTTTCTCCTCCCCCTTTTTTCAGATGACCGGGAGTTTTACGCCCGGTTTGCCGTTGTCATGTTCCTCAGCCACTTTGTAGAAGAGCCCTGGCTCCACCAAGGCCTTGCCCTAGCGGAGTCCATGACCCAAGAGGCCTACTATGTGCGTATGGCGGTGGCCTGGGCAGTCTCTGTGTGCTATGTCAAGTTTCCACAGCACACCCTGCCCCTTCTCCGCCGTCAGGCACTGCCAGCCTTTACCCAGAATAAGGCAATCCAAAAAATCCGAGAATCCTACCGGGTGCCTAAGGAAGACAAGGCTATGCTTTTACAGTACAAGCTGCCAGCGTAGCCGCCTCAGGCTTTCTCCCTTCTTTATATCTCTTTCTTATTCTTCTTTTTCTTCTTCTTTTTCTTCTTCTTGCCTTTTTTCGCTTTTCAAAAAAACCGGTGGCTTTTGTAAAAACCCACCGGTTTTTAACACCGCGGCCTCTGGCCTTGCCTTGTTTTTCTTATTGGATTGCCAGCGCCTGCTGCCTTAAGCCCTCATAGGCCCGTTCTGTCGCCGCCTTTTCGTAGGCAACCCCTTTCCCTGCCAGGGGGTCGTTAAAATAATAGTGCTCCTCGTCCTCTCCCACCAGCAGCATACAGTGCTCCGGGGCAATCCAATCAAACTGGCGCCCTGTCTCCTCCCCGGTAAGGGTCTGCCCATACCGGGGTTCCTCCATAAAGGCCGTTGCCCACACAATAACAGGCGTTCCCTTGGCTATGTATTCTTCGCACAGCTCGTCCAGCCCTTTGCCTGTAAGGTCCACGGTTTCCAGCACAGAGCCCTTTACCGCCAACAGCTTGTCCAGCGCGGCCTTAATCACCGGCGCATAGCATCCCCATCCGCTTTCAGAGTAAGGGCTGCCCATAAAGGCCACATTGGGGTCGCTGCTCACATAGCGTCCTGTGCCGTCTCGGTCGCAGGGGGCGGAGCCTTGGGGAAGCCAGCTGTCAATAAACTCCTCCACAGTAATGCTTACGCCCGCATGTCCCAAGGCCATTACTGTAGAAACGCTTTCGCAGCCACTTGGGTACCGCTCCCTTTGGCTGATATAGGGCACATCAATGAAAGGGCTGTTCTCAACCAGCCCCAGGCTGGGGTTCTCTGCCCGGCTGCTCTGGCTCAGCAGGTCCCCTAGAACCATGCCCAAAAAGAACACCAAAACCGCCGCCAGACAATAGAGCATCAGCTTTTTGCCCCTGCCAGGCCAATGGGGGGGCTGCCAACGAGGAATGGGGTTGCGTTCCATAAAAATGCCTCCTTGCATGAGTTTCTATCTATTAGACGGGGAAACCAGAAGAAAAGTAAGGGGTAAAAAACTTTTTGCCCCTTACTTGCTAGAGTCTGTTAGAAAACTCCGAAATCGTCTATTTTGGCCAGAAATGGTGTTTTCGGCGTCAAAAGCCCCCTCATTTCCTCTATTTTCAAACAATCTCTAATGTACCAAAACAGAAACACTGAGCTGCCCGATTGAAGTTGGGCGCTCAGCGTTTCTCATTTTGGTTTGCTGGCTATGACGCCCCAAATGGGTCAAGCCACAAACTTATGGCCGCTGTTCACAACCGTCCTGGTACAGCCACGCGCGGGGTTATCTGAATCCAGTTTCTTCCAGACCTGGCCGATAAGATTGGTGACGGCCGCGGCGCTGTCGCCATCTGTTTTCTGCCAGACCGCCCAAGCTCAAAAACTTGAAGTCAGTGACGGCGTAAAGGATACTGGCCTGGATGCTGGCGCCGCTGGCAGGCAGGACGCTGCACAGCCAAGTGGACAGCGTCCCCGGCTGGAGAGCGCCACCGGCGCGATGCAGAACACCAGCCCGGAGGCCAGAGACGCCACGATGGTCTTGCATCTGGAGGAGAGGAACAGTGTAAAGCTCACAGAGGCCAATACCGAGAGCAGGCTGGCCACGGCAAACAGGCGCTGGAGCTCCCCGATATTCATGCCGGTCAGGGCCGCGATGGAGCAGAGCATCTGGATAGAGGTTTTAGTGTACTCCCAGCCTGGACCGGCCATGCCGGGTACAGCGCAAAATATCGTCCGCGCCCGACTGATAATCGGCAGAGAACACCAGGACGGCAATCACCACGCAGAACAGCAGCGCCAGTAAAATCCAGGTGAGCCTTGACTTCAAGACCCGTTTCAATTCCAACCGAAAGATTCTCATTTACCGATACCTCCTGTCATTTTCTCCGCCTTTCCGGAAACATCCACAGATACAGATCCTCCATGCGGGGTGTCGAGGCGCTAAAAATGGCGTTGCGGGGCCGATCCGACAGATAGCGGACGGAAACGCTGCCGCCGTTTTCGTCTCGCAGATTGGTAATTTACAGCTTGCTCTCATACTCCGGCACGGCCTCTGCCGGGATAGTGCAGCTCCACACCTTGCCCGCCGCCAGCTTAGGGCTTGTTTGAAAAATCGAAAACGTCTTCTTTTTATAGACGTCCATCAGAGAAACCCGCTCCGGGAATCCATTTAGGGCAGCCATACAGGCCATATAGCCCTTAACGGTGAACTCCAGGTGGAACCCGAAAATGCTCCGGAACTGTCCCCCTAACTCCTGAATAGGAACACTGTCATACAACACCCGGCCAGAGGCGGGCCCCGTGAGGGTGGTCTTGCCCGCGCCGTTGGCCCCCAGCAGGCCAGACCCCCGGCGTCAGCTCCAGGCTGATGTCATTGACCGCGAGTGTTTTTGGACGCGCCGACCGCTGGAGGCTGGTATACTCCGGCAGCTCCTCCAAGGGCTTGTGC
>CAJUSM010000049.1 GCA_910588935.1 uncultured Oscillospiraceae bacterium | reverse complement strand
CGTCGCCTACGGTCCACACCTTGTAGCCCTTGGCCTGGTAGCCCTCGGGGGGAATCATCATAGCCAGGTTGGTCTTGCCGCAGGCAGAGGGGAACGCCGCGCAGACATACTTCACCTCGCCTTGAGGATTCTCAATGCCCAGAATGAGCATATGCTCAGCCATCCAGCCCTCGTTCTTGGCCTGGTAGGAGGCAATACGCAGGGCAAAGCACTTTTTGCCCAGCAGCACGTTTCCGCCGTAGCCAGAGTTTACGCTGATAATATAGTTATCCTCGGGGAAGTGGCAGATATACCGGTTCTCTTCATCAATATCCACCTTGCAGTGCAGGCCCTTTACCCAGTCGGTGCTGTCACCCAGCACGTCCAGCACAGCCTTGCCGGTGCGGGTCATAATAGACATGTTCAGTACCACATAGATAGAGTCGGTTACCTCAATGCCGATTTTGGCCAGAGGAGAGCCTACAGGGCCCATGGAGTAGGGGATGATATACATGGTGCGGCCCTTGTAGCTGCCCCGGGCAATGTCGAAAAGCATCTTATAGGCCTTTTCCGGATCCATCCAGTGGTTGGTGGGGCCGGCGTCCTCTTCCTTTTTGCTGCAGATAAAGGTACGGCCTTCCACCCGGGCCACATCGTTTACAGCGGTGCGGTGGTAGTAGCAATCGGGCAGCTTTTCCTGATTCAGCTTAATCATTTCGCCGGTCTCGCAGGCCTGGCGGCGCAGGTCCTCCACCTGCTCTTCAGAGCCATCAATCCACACTACATTATCGGGAGTGACCAGCTCTTTCATTTCTTCCAGCCAGTTTAGAACGGATTTGTTGTTGGTCATAAAAGTATTTACTCCTTTCGAAAAAAGCAATATTTTGGCAGGGCAAGATAATAGTTAACGCGGTTGAAAAGAGGTATACTGCCTTTGAACCGGGCGGCTTTGCCCCCCAGCTTAAAAAGTCGGTAGATACCGATTTTCAAGTGCGTCTACTATAAGAACGGGATTTGAATCTATTTTACCACACCGGCAAGAAATAATCAATGGGCTTTTGTCAAAAACTGGGGCCTGGAAATATGCTGCGCCGGCAGCCCAAAGCCGGCCAAAAAGATTGGGGGCCGCCCCGGGAAGGACGGCCCCCAAAAGAGGAAGTAAGGAGTTAAAATGAGGATATGATGAAAAAGAGTCGTACTGTGGCTCTTGCTGGCCACAATGTTATAGTACCCGATAAATATGAAAATTCTCTGAACTACCCGTGAATTTTGTTTTTAATTTCTGTGAAACTCTTTGTCCCAAGATTTTTTTCAGGGGATTTATCCCTCCCACAGCACAGCGCGGCCTTGGGCCCGGGATTTGTTCAGGTCGATAAGCCGTTGGTTCTCGCTGCCCCGAAAGCTGAGCTCCAGGTTCCGCAGCTCCTGAATAAAAGGGCCGTCAATGAGCAGGTCGGCCTGGCCCAGCAGGGCCTGAATATCCGGGTCTTGGCTGGCCGCAAGCTCTTCCCAGGTATAGCCTGTATACACCACTACGTCCTTGCCCGCGCCATGAACCCGCTTTGCCAGCTCTGCCAGGGGCTTTGCCTGGCAAAAGGGCTCGCCCCCGCTTAGGGTAATCCCTTTAACCAGGGGATCCCTGCAAAAATCCTGAAAAATTTCCTCTGCCCCCATCTGCCGCCCTCCTGTAAAAGGGTGGGTTTGCGGGTTGTGGCAGCCAGGGCAGCCATGGGGGCAGCCCTGGACAAACACCGCGTACCGGATGCCCGGTCCATCCACAATTGAGTTTTTTACGATTCCCGCCACCTGAATTGCCATATGTATCCCTCCCTTGGCCAGGCTTCGGCCTTGCTTTTTCACCAAGGCCGGCCCATCTTTCGGAACTGGCGGCAGCTTCTTTCAGCCATTAGTCCCAGGGGATTTCCCGCCGGCCCTCAACGGGCTGCTCCAGCCGGAAGGTAAGGGGAGTCAAGGTAATCCAGCCCTCGTTCAGCCGGTTCCAGTCGTCCCCGGCCTGGGGGTTCAGCTGGGGGGGCCGGGCAGGGGGCCAGTAGCACTGCTGGCCGTCTGGGGTTCGGCGAAGCTCGTAGTCGCCGTACCAGCGGTTATCCCCCAGCGGGGCCCAGCGCACCCCTTTTACCTCCTGAATGGGAAGGTCGGGGATATTCACATTCAGCACCTGGTCAAAATCTTGCTCCACATCCAGCAGGTCAAAAATACACAGAAAGGTCTGCACCAGGTTCTGCTCATCGGCATCCACCGGGGCAGAAAGGGCAATGGCCTTTACCCCCATCATGGCAGCCTCTAGGGCAGCCGCCACTGTACCGGAGTAGGGCAGGTCGCTAGCCAGGTTGCAGCCATTGTTGGGCCCAGAGATCACCAGGTCTACCGGCCCGGGGGCAAGGTTCAGCAGCCCCAGGCGGGTGCAGTCGGCCGGGGTGCCGGAAACCGCCCAGGCCTCCACCCCATGGGGGAACTCCGCCAGATGGGCAAAAAGCGGACTGCGCAGGGTAATCCCGTGGCCTACCGCGCTGCGGTTTTCTGTGGGCGCCACCACTGTAACCACATGCATCCGGGCCAAGGCGCCGGCCAGGGCCCAAAGTGCCGTGGCGTTAATGCCGTCGTCGTTAACCAACAGGATATTCAAGGCTTATCCCTCCTCTGAAAGTGTGTGCTTCACCCTGTCCCGTTCCTCGGCCCGCTTGGCGTTGTTCCATCGGTCGGTGGTGCCTACCAGGTACCCGGTAATACGGCGAATGCGCTCAAAGTCCCGGCCCTCGCCTACCAAAATCTCCTCGGTGCCTGTAATTCCCGCGTTCTTTTTTGTAGTGTTCGACATGGTGATTCCTCCTGTAATATAGGTTTTATTGTTTTGCAGCACAATGCTTGCGTGTATGGTTTCTTTGGGTGTGCCATGTATGGGGGCCGGGAAAGGGCTCTCAGAAAGCTGCTCTCGCCCTTATGGCAATCAGGTAATCAAGCTGGAGTAATCCGGCACATCGTGGTACTTCTGCCGCAGCTCCTCCAGCTTTTCCAGAGAAACTCCCTCTCCGGCCCGCCGGCCGCAGCGGGGGCATACCTCGTTGATAATGCCGTTGTAGCCGCACACAGGGTCCCGGTCTACCGGGTGGTTTACCGAGCCGTAGCCCACCCCCTGCTCTTTCATACAGCGAATTACGCTTTCGAAAGCGTCGATATTTTTACAGATATCCCCATCCAGCTCCACATAGCTGATGTGGCCGGCGTTGGTCAGGGCGTGGAAGGGGGCTTCCTTTTTTATCTTCTCAAAGGCGCTAATGGGGTAGTACACCGGCACATGGAAGGAGTTTGTATAGTATTCCCGGTCTGTAACCCCAGGAATTATGCCAAATTTTTTCTTATCAATGCGGGTAAAGGTACCGGAAAGCCCTTCGCCGGGGGTGGCCAGCAGCGTAAAGTTCAGGCCGGTTTCCTGAGAGAGCCTATCCATCCGCTGCCGCATGTAGGTAATAATCTGCAGGCCCAGCTGGTAGCTCTCCTCGCTTTCTCCGTGGTGCTTGCCGGTAAGGGCCTTTAGGGTTTCTGCCAGGCCAATAAAGCCCACAGAAAGGGTGCCATGCTTAAGCACCTCTGCCACAGAGTCGTTGCGGTCCAGCTTTTCAGAGTCAATCCACACCCCCTGGCCCATTAGAAAGGGGTAATTATAGGCCTTTTTGCCGCACTGAATTTTGAACCGGTGCAAAAGCTGCTCCACGCACAGGTCTATGCGCTGGTCTAGCAGCTGATAGAATTTTTTCATATCCCCCTTTGCCTGAATCCCGATGCGGGGCAGGTTAACAGAGGTAAAGCTTAGGTTTCCCCGGCCGCAGGTAATCTCTCGGCTTTTGTCGTGCACATTGCCCATTACCCGGGTACGGCAGCCCATATAGGCAATTTCCGTATCGTAATCCCCAGCCTTATAATACTGCAAATTAAACGGGGCGTCAATAAAGCTGAAATTGGGGAACAGCCGCTTGGCCGAAACCCGCATAGCCAGCTTAAACAGGTCGTAGTTGGGATCCCCCTCGTTGTAATTGACGCCTTCCTTTACCTTAAAGATCTGCACTGGGAAAATTGGGGTCTCCCCATCCCCTAGGCCGGCCTCTGTGGCAAGCAGCAGGTTCCGTATTACCATGCGCCCCTGCTCGCTGGTATCTGTGCCGTAGTTAATAGAGGAGAAGGGCACCTGGGCGCCTGCCCGGGAGTTCATGGTGTTCAGGTTGTGGACCAGGGCCTCCATGGCCTGGTAGGTGGCCTTGTCGGTTTCCCGCCAAGCGGTTTCCTTGGCGTACCTGGCAGCGTCGCTGGCCTCCTCCCAGGTAACCTCTTCAAAGCCGTTTTCCCGCTGGTGCCGGGGCAGGAAATCGGCAAAGGCCTCTCCATACTGGTCTACGTTTTTCATGGTTACCGGCTTGTGCAGGGCAACCCTTGCCGCCTCTACCATAGCCTCGGCCTGGCCGTGGGGCATGGTCTTCATCAGCTGCAAAAACTGGGTAAGGGCCTTAAAGTATTCCTTGTTATAGGTCTTGTCCACTCCCAGGGCCATGGCGTAGTCAAAAATTGGCACGCTCTGGCCGCCGTGCATCTCGTTTTGGTTGGCCTGAATGGCAATGCAGGCCAGGGCCGCGTAGCTGCGGATATCCTTTGGCTCCCGCAGGTAGCCATGGCCCGTGGAAAAGCCATTTTGAAAGAGCTTGATCAAATCGATTTGGCAGCAGGTTTCGGTAAGGGTATAAAAGTCCTTATCATGAATATGGATATCCCCTTCCGCGTCGGCCCTGGCCAGGTGGTGGGGGATTACATATTTGTCATAAAAGCTTTTGGCCCCCTCCGAGCCATACTTCAGCATGGTGCCCATGGCGGTATCCGCGTTGATATTGGCGTTTTCGCGCTTTAGGTCCACATCCTCTGCCGGGGCAAAGGTAAGGGCAGAGTAGATTTTTACCAGCTCGTCGTCCATTTCCCGCAGGCGCTGGTGCTGGGCCCGGTATAGGATGTAGGCCTTGGCTGTTTTCGCGTAGTCTGCCGCGATAAGGATTTCCTCCACAATATCCTGTGTCTGCTCTACAGTGGGGGTTTTCTTCATTTTTTCCAGCCGGGCCACCACCCGGCCGGTAAGCTCCTCCAGCTCTTTTTCGCTGAATCGTTCGGTAGCAATGCGTACATTGGCTTTTAAAATTGCGTTTTTAATTTTTCCTGGGTCGAAATTTACTTCTTGACCATTACGCTTAATAATTTTGTTAGGCATATTAAAAAGTTACACTCCCTGACGGCATGTTGAGAACCAGTGCCAATTGGATTTGTGCCCAAAGCTTTCTAGAAGATTTTTGCCGGGAACAAGGCCTTAGGCTGCCGCGGGGCTGCCGGCTGAACTGGCCGGAAAAGCTGGTGCAAACTCCCATTGGCAGGGGCTCTTTATCATTTTATTATGGCAAAATAAGGTTTACTTTTGCCCATAGGCTAGGAAAACCTCTATTGCCGGCGCCTTATTATTATAGGCCATTCTGCCCCGGTTGTCAACTACATCTTGTATAATTTTAAAATTCATTTCCAGAACATACCCCAGATATAGACAAGAAAAGGGGGCAAAAAAAGCCCCCTCCCATCCCTTGTTTCCAGGGTTTTCTAGGGGGCTTTGCCCTTTTGCCCCGCTATTCCTCCTCCTGGGTAACCGCTATATGCAGTTCGTCCAGCTGGGCTTTGGCCACCTTGCCCGGCGCCCCTGTCATGGCATCTTGGGCGCTCTGGTTCATGGGGAACGCGATTACCTCCCGGATGTAGCTCTCCCCAGTGAGGAGCATAATCAGCCGGTCTACGCCTGGGGCGGCCCCGGCGTGAGGCGGCGCGCCGTAGCAGAACGCGTGGTACATAGCCGGAAACTTGTCCCGCACATCCTTCTCGCTTAGGCCCGCCAGCTGGAAAGCCTTTACCATAATCTCCGGGTCATAGTTCCGCTCGGCCCCAGAGGCCAGCTCGTACCCGTTGCACACCAGGTCGTACTGGTGCGCCCGAAGCTCCAGGGGATCCAGCTCTCCCCGTTCGGCTTTCAGCAGGGCCTCGCGGCCGCCATAAGGCATGGAGAAGGGATTGTGGCCAAACTCCAGCTTGCCGCTTTCCTCCCCAATTTCGTACATGGGGAAGTCCACAATCCAGCACAGCTCGTAGCGCTTTTCGTCCATATGCTCAGGGCAGGCGGCGCCCAGCAGCTTGCGAAGCACGCCGGCGGTTTTTTGGGCCACAGGCTTTTTGCCCGCTGCCAGCATAACCAGGGTGTTAGGCTCCAGGCCCAGGGCGCCCTTTACCTTTTGGGCAAGGCCCTCTGGGCCGTTGATAAATTTGGCAATGCCCCCGGCGATTTCACCCTTTTCGTCCACCTTAAACCAGTAGGTTTTTTGGGCGGTCTGCACTTCTGCCTGGGCGCATAGCTTATCGATAGCCTTCCGGGTAAGGGTGCAGCCAGAAACCGGCACAGCCTTTACCACCGCGTTTTCAAAGGGCCCAAAGCCGCAGCCAGAAAGCAGCTCGGTTGCCTCCTTTACCACTAGGTCAATACGCAGGTCGGGCTTGTCGCTGCCATAGTCCTCCATGGCCCGCAAAAAGGGAACGCGCCGGAAGGGCGGGGCGGAAACCTTCTGGTAAATGCCAAATTTTTCAAAAACCGGAGGCAGCACCTGCTCCAGCACCTGAAAAACCTCCTCTTGCCCGGCAAAGGCCATTTCCATATCCAGCTGGTAAAAGTCCGCGGGGGAGCGGTCGCCTCGGGCGTCCTCATCCCGGAAACAGGGGGCAATTTGAAAATACCGGTCAAAGCCCGAGGCCATGAGCAGCTGCTTAAACTGCTGGGGCGCCTGGGGCAACGCGTAAAACCTGCCTGGATGCTTTCGGGAGGGCACCAGAAAGTCTCTTGCCCCTTCGGGGGAAGAGGCGGTAAGAATGGGGGTGGCAACCTCCAGGAACCCCTGCTCCTCCATGGCCCGGCGCAGGGCGGAAACCACCTGGCCCCGCAGCACAATATTTTTTTTCACCGCCGGATTCCGCAGATCTAAGTACCGGTATTTCAGCCTTTGGGCCTCGTCCGCGTCTCGGGAAAAATTGATCTCAAAGGGCAGCTCATTATACTGGCAGCGGCCCAACACCTCAATCTCTGTAGGCGCAATTTCAATATCGCCGGTGGGAATTTTAGGGTTCTTATTGGTACGCTCCCGCACCCTGCCGGTAACGGCAATGGTGCTCTCTTTATTAAGGGCCTTTACCTGGGCCAGGAGCTGGGGGGTTTCCAGGACAACCTGGGTGGTGCCATAAAAATCCCGGAGGACCAGGAAGGCCACACCGCCGCCCACTTCCCGAAGATTTTCCAGCCAGCCGCAAAGGGTAACGGTTTTTCCCGCGTCAGCAAGGCGAAGCTGGCCACAGGTATGGGTTCTGGGGGTTAACATTGTTATCGACTCTCCAATCAAAGCACAGTATAAGATAAGTATAGCACAGCATGGCCCACAGGTCAACCGCGCAGCGGCAAGGGAGAGTGTGCAAACGGGGAGATAAAGGTAAGCGAGAGAAGAAAAAACGCGGCTCTCAGATGCCGTGAGAAAATAGAAAAAGTTTCGTAGACTTCGCTTCGCGAAGTCTTACCTTACAAAAAATAATTCGGGATGAAATCCCGGCAATCCTGCAGCCTAACGATATGTTTCCACTTTCCCTCATAAAATCCTTGTTTTGGACACTCTCCGGCAAGGGGGGCGCCCGAAGAGGATGGAAAAGGCAGGGCGCAGAGGAAAAGGCCTGGCGAAAAGATGCCCGCTGGCCCTGGCAAAAGTTTTGAAAGCTTTACAAAGGGAAGCCTTGCCGTTGGCGCGGCGAAAAGTCGCCCGAAAAAAACGCTTGGGGCCAGGAGACCACGATTCCCCAAGCCTCTCTATAACCCTTGGCCGCAAGCTCCGCGATTGCCCCGCTGAGGATATACCCGGGCGCGGAGACTGTGTAAGAGCGCTATAAAAAGAGGAGGATACTTTTCCTCTTGTAAAAAGCATCCTCCTCTTTTCGGTCTCCCCCGCCCTTGGGCGGAACATCCCGTAAGAAACTAAAATTTCAGGTCATCCTGCTGGGTGCTGTAGGTGAGGTAATCATCAACAAAGCTATCCTCAATGCCAATTTCGCCGGTCTCCCCGCTGGCCATGTTCTTGATCGACGCTTTGCCTTTTGCCAGCTCGTCCTCCCCCAGCACCATACTGTATTTGGCGCCGGTTTTTCCCGCGTATTTCATTTGGGCCTTTAAACCCCGCCCGCAAATATCGCAGTCTGCCGCAATGCCGCATTTATGCAGCCGGTCCGTAAGGGCCAGGGCCTTTGCCTGGGCCTGCCCGCCCATGGCCGCAATGTACACCTCGGGCTTTTCTGGCTGGGCAAACGGTACCCCCTGCTTTTCCAGGGCCAGCATAATCCGGTCCATACCCAGGCCAAAGCCTAAGGCCGGGGTGGGGCTGCCCCCCATCTCCTCCACCAGTCCATCGTACCTGCCGCCGCCGCCTAAGGCAAAGCCCAGGCTCTCCGAGGGGAACTCGAACACAGTGCGGGTGTAGTAGTCCAGCCCCCGCACCAGCCCTGAATCCAGCTGGTAAGAAATACCCAGGGCGTCCAGGCAGGCCTGCACTTGGGCAAAGTGGGCCTGACAGTCTGGGCACAGGTAATCGGAAATTTTCGGGGCGTCTGCAGCCAGCTTTTGGCAATCCGGATTTTTACAGTCTAAAATGCGCATAGGGTTCCTCTCCAGCCGGGAGAGGCATGTTTGGCACAGGCTCTCGCTGTGGCTGGAAAAGTAGGCTTTTAGGGCCTGGTGGTACTCTTTGCGGCAGGCAGGGCAGCCAATGGAATTCAGCTGCAGCCCCACGTCCTGCAGGCCCATGCGCTGAAAAGCAGAGAGGGCCATGGCAATCAGCTGGGCATCCGCCGCGGGCTCCGCCGCGCCGAACACCTCTACCCCAAAGGTACGGAACTCCCGCAGCCGCCCGGCCTGGGGCTTTTCGTAGCGGTAGCAGGGGATATTGTAATACAGCTTTACCGGGTAACCCCCATTGTACAGGCCGTTTTCCAGCATGGCCCGCACAGCGCCCGCGGTACCCTCTGGCCGCAGGGTAACAGAGCGGCCGGCCTTATCCAAAAAGGTGTACATCTGTTTTTCCACCACATCGGTTACATCCCCCATTCCCCGCTGGAACAGCTCGGTGTGCTCAAAGGCCGGGGTGCGCACCTCCGCAAACCCGTTGAGCCTGGCCTCCTCTGCCAGCGCCCGCTCTGCCTGCTGCCATTTGGCTGTTTGTGCAGGGGTAAGGTCTATGGTCCCCTTGGGGGCTTTTGTAATCAGCTCCATTGCAACACTTCCTTTTCCGCCTATTTCTCCAATTTTTCTTAGGGCCGGGCTCAGCCCTTTACAATGTCACGCCAGTCCAAGTCTCCCCGTTCCAGGCCATGCACCAGCACCTCGGCGGTGGCAATATTGGTGGCCACAGGGATGCTGTGCATATCGCACAGGCGCAGCAGGTTCAGGGCGCTGGGGTCGTTAGACTGGGGGTTGAGAGGATCCCGGAAAAAAAGGAGCAGGTCAATTTCATTGCAGGAAATTCGGGCCGCGATCTGCTGGTCGCCCCCCTGGGGCCCGCTGAGAAAGCGCTGGAGCTTAAGCCCGGTTGCCTCTGAAATCATTTTGCCGGTGGTACCGGTGCCGCACAGGGTATGGCGGCTTAATATGCCGCAGTACGCAATGCAGAACTGCACCATCAACTCTTTTTTTGCGTCGTGGGCTGTCAAAGCGATGTTCATTTTAAACTCCTCCCAGTAGGTAAGATTTTTATAATATAGCCATAGCCGAAAAGGCCCTTGATTCTTCCCTATTTTCTGGCAAAAGCAAGCCTTCTAGCTAATCCATCTGGGCATCAGGGCGTTTTCCCCCTCCAGCCTGGCGGCAATTCTGGCCATGGCCATCATGCCCCCAGAGCGCTCTGGGGCGGGCTGGCCGGTTAAAAAGGCCGCGGCCATGGTAATATCTTCAGGCACCAAGCCAAAAAGCCGAAGGCCGGCGGCGTCAATCACGCTGTCCAAGTCTCGGTAAGCGCCGGTTTCGTCAAAAAAATCGCCGTTAAAGCGGTTGATCACCAGTTTCCGGTCCGTAACCGCCAGTTTATCCAGCAGCTGGCGCACACTGCTGGCGGAACGCACGCACACAGGGTCCGGGCTGCAGATTACCAGAGCCCGGTCCGCCCCGCAGGCCGCCGCCCGAAAGCCGACGCCCACCCCTGCCGGAGAATCCAGCAGCACATGGTCATAGTACCGCTTAAGCAGGGGGATAAGCCGGCGCATAACCACCGGCCGGACTAAATCATCCCCTTGGGCAGGGGCGGGGAGCAAAAACAACCCCTCCTGCCCCCCGCAGGGATAAATGGCCTCCGCCGGGGAGCATCTGCCAAACACCGCGTCCGAAATATCAAAAACCAAGCTTTCCTCCGTGCCGGTCATTCGGTCCAGGCTACGCAGGCCCGCGTCGCAGTCTACCAGCAGCACCCTGCGGCCCCGCTGGGCCAGGGCCCTGCCCAGGCCCACCGCGGCGGTGGATTTTCCCACCCCGCCCTTTCCGGAGGTAATGACCGTTGCTGTTCCCATGCTTGTACACCGCCTTATCTACCATCTTACCACATCAGAGGCAAATTGTCAAAAACAAATATTATTTTTCTTAATTTCTGTTACCGCTGCACAAAGATTTCTCCTTATTTTTGGCGGGAAATCAACCGTCTCCCGCCTCCGGTCTGCTCTCCGGCCCTGCCCCGTCCTCTGGGTTGGGCGAGGGGCTTGCCGCCCCGCCGCTGTAATAGGGGCCGTCGCCGCCGGGGTCCGGCGTTCGCTGGGGGGTGGCGTCTGGGGCAGGGGCCTGGCTGTCCTCAGCCCCCTCCTCATTAGGGGCGGGCTCCGGAATAGCCCCTGTAAAAATATGGTCTGGAATGTCCTTGCCCCGGTCTGGCATGGGCGTGGGGCTGGGTGTAGGCGAAGGGGTGGGCGTGGGTTCTTGAGAGGCCTGGCCCTCTTCGCCGCTTTCTTCGTTTCCCTGGTCTTCTTCACTGGGGGTAGCGCTGGGGGAGGGCTGGGGCGTGGCCCCGGCGGCCTCCTCATCCAGCTCCTCCTTAGTTTTCAGGATTTTGCCGCTGTCATCCACCAGGTTGCCCTCCTGGTCGTACTTATTCCCCTGGGCGTCCCAGGTGTAAAAACCAAAGTACTGGTCCAAAATGTCCTTGGCCACGTTCATGGCATAGGGGCCGCCCCGGCCGTGCTCCAGCATAACGGCAATGGCAATTTGGGGGTCGTTGGCAGGGGCGTAGCAAATAAAGCTAATGTTCTCTTCGGTGCCGCCCTCCTCGTACTTTAGGGCAGAGGTTTCGGCGGTGCCGGTTTTGCAGGCCACGGCTACCGGGTAATTGGCAAACACGCTTTTTGCCGTGCCCACTGTGGCGGTTTGCACCATGGCCTCCCGCACAACCCCCTGCACGTCGCCGCTGATTTCCGCATCATAGAGCAGCTCGGGCTCATACCGCCGAACCAACTCTTCCCTCGAGTAATCCAGCACCTGCTGGAGAAAATGGGTGCGGTAGCGCTTGCCCCCGTTGGCCAAAGCGGCGCAGTAGGTGGCCAGCTGGATAGGAGTAAACATATCGTCCGCCTGGCCAATGGCGGCCTGGGCGGTAATGCCGTCGGTCCATGTCTCCCCCAGGCCGGTGTGCAGCTCTTGGTACTCCTGGGGATTGGACATGGTGCCAACGCGCTCGCCCAGCTCCACGCCGGTTTCCTCGCCCAGGCCAAAGTATTCGGCATAGGGCCCTAGCCGGCGAATACCCAGCTTTAGGCCCAGCTCGGCAAAATAGCAGTTGCAGGAGCCGGAAATGGCCTCGTACACATTGGCGTAGTGGTGCCAGCCGGTACACCGCATGTGCATGTCCTCGTAATCGAACATGCCCTCGCAGTTATACAGGCCTTGGCCGGCAGAGACCACTCCCTCTTGCAGGCCGGCAATGGCCACCAGGGGCTTAAACACCGAGCCAGGGGTATAGGCTCCCCGAAGGGCCCGGTTGAGCAGGGGCTGGTTCTTGTTGTCGCTATTGGCCGCGTTGGCATACTCGGTGTCTGTAGCATAGCGTTCAATATCATAGGTGGGATAAGAGCTGGAGGCCAACACCCCAAAATCCTCTATAGAAATGGCCACCACCGCCCCGTTCCGGCAGTTGTGGGCCTTGTCTCCCCCGCCGGAGTTCTCCCTTATGTTCTTTTCTAGGGACATATTGGCCACCCGCTGCAGGTTGGAGTCTAGGGTAAGCTGAACCGTGTTCCCCTGCTGGGGCTGAATGGCCAGGGCCGTGGAGGTTACCTCCCCGTTCTCGTTGGTAAATACAGATTCCAGCCCCCGCTGGCCCCTTAGGTCTTTTTCAAAGGCGTACTCAGCCCCGCTGCGGCCTACAATGTCCCCGGTTTTGTAGCCGGAAATATTCTCCTCCGCGTCGTAGAGCAGCCCGTCTTTTTCCGCCTGCTCCCAAAAATAGTCTTGCATGGTGCCAATATCGCCAATAATATGGGGGGCAATGCGCCCGGCCTCCCCATAGTACCGCTGGGCTCCCACCCGGGTTTCAATGCCGGCCCATTGCCCGGCCATCTCGCCAAAAACCCCTACGGTCTCCGCGCTGACGCCGGTGGCGATGACATAGGGGTTGTTAATGGAGAAGCCGTCCTGGGTCATGGAGTAGCGCACCGACATTACGGTACGGGTGTCTTCTTTGGAAAAGCCCTGGTACCGGTACCGTTTGGCCAGCTCGTTCATACAGTCGTCGGCAGTGGCATAGTCGGCCAGGTTCAGCATGTCCCGGTCTTTCAGCTTTTCTATCTCCTCTTCTTGGCCTTCCTTAAAGCGGTAGTTCCCTTCGGCGTCCAGCTCAATGGGCAGCCGGTCCCGCCACTTTTCCCCCCGCTCTTCCAGCAGGTCGATTACCTCTAAAATGGTGGCATTGCGCTTGTCGTCCTCCAGGTACAGGGCATTGTAGATTACCTCATACACAATATGGTTGCCAGACATCACATTGCCGTCCCGGTCCAGTATTTCCCCCCGCACCGCGTTAATCTCTATGGCGTCTGTGCGGTTGCTTAGGGCCTCTTTCTCGTAGGTTTCGCCGTTGATAATCTGCCAATTGAACAGCTGAAGCTCGTACAGGCCAAAAACTAGGACCACCACCAAAACGCACGCGGCGGTACGGCCAATTTTAAAATGGGGCAAACGCATTGGGAAGCACCTCCTACTTCTCCGCTGTTCCCAGCGACTGGGAAAGCCCCCTGTTTAGCAGGTGGATAAGGGGCACAAAAAGCAGAGTGTATAAGTATTTTGGCAAATAATGGTGTAAAAAAGCGTAATTGGGCTCTGAAAAACGAAAGTAGTAAAAAAACAGCCACTGGGCGCTGATGGTCAGGGCCAGGGTCCATATGCCGGTAAGAAAAGCGGTTACCATATTTACCTGCATATAGGCCTGCACCATAAGGCTCACAATAAAGCAAAGCACCCCCAGCACCAGGGCGTGGAAACCCAGCACCCCAGAGTAGCCAAAATCGCAGAAAAGCCCGGCCAGAATACCAAAGGCCATGGCGGGGACCTCCTCCTCGAGCATGGCAATGGTTACCGCCGCCGGCATAACCAGCACCGGCCGGGCCCCATAGATTTCCGGCAAAAGGCCGGGGGTCTCCTGAAGCATAAACAGCACCAGCAGCTCCAGGGTATAGGCCAGGTACCGGATCAGCCGGTTCAGATCTCTCATTCCGGATCCTCCTCCCCGTCGGATTCCAGGCTGGGCACAATGGTGGCCTCCTCTTCCCCTTTGCCGGGAAAGCTGACAATAACCTGGACCTCTTTCACAGAAGAAAGGTCCTCAAAGGGCTTAATTACCGCGTACCTAGATACATCTGTTTCCGACTTTTCCACGCTTTGCACCTGGCCGATCTTCAGCTTGGGAGGAAAGGCCCCGCTTACGCCGGAGGTGGTGATAATATCCCCCGGCACGATCTGGCTGTCGCTGGGAAGATAGTTCATCCGCAGCAGGCCAGAGCTGGCCATTGTAATGCTGCAGCTGACCAGCCCGCTCTCCTGGCGGTCGATAGAAACCGCCGCCACCTTTACCTCCTCGCTGAGCAGGCAGTTTACCTTGCTGGTGGTGGGGTAGGCCTGGGCCACCACCCCTACCAGGCCCCGGCTGGTAATGACCGGGTCTCCCACATTTACGCCAGAGAGGGTTCCCACGCCAATAGAAAAGCCAAAAAAGGGGTCGTTGGGGTCCCGGCCAATTACAGAGGCAGAGCGCATCTCGTTTTCTGGGGCCTCTATAGAAATTTTCAGCTGCTCCTTTAGCCGCTGGTTTTCCTGCTGGGCCTCCGCGTAGTCTACCAGCTTGTCCTGCAGCAGGTTGTTCTCCTCCTGCAGGGCAGCCACCAGGCTTTTCAGCTCGTCCTTGGTAAAGGCGTCCAGGTCCAGGAACTCGGTAACATTGTCTGTTACCTCTGTGGCCACGCTCTGCATGGGCGTGCTTACAAAGCCCAGCAGGCTGGCCACCAAAGAGCCCCCCGCCGAGGCTGTGTAGATAAGCAGCCCCACTAGGACCACCACCGCGATCATGAGCACCTTAAAGGAGCCGGCTCGTAAAAAGTCTCTCACTGGCTTATCTCCTTCTCTCTGCCTGCCGGCAGCCCGAAAAGGGAACAGGCCCACCCCAGGAACTGCGGCGGGCCCTCGGCTTTTCGCTGCGCCGGGACATCTTTCCATTTTTGGTTATAACAAAGCCATGGCTTTCCCTTGCTTACTTTCTTCTTGCGTTGCGGTAATAAGATTTCGGCAGCTCGATCTCCAGGCTTTTGCCCGTGCCCTCCACCACGCAGTCTAGGGGGCGCTCGGCCACATGCACCGGAATGCCTGTTTCCTGGCTTACCAGCCTGTCCAGCCCCTTTAGCAGGGCGCCGCCGCCGGTGAGCATAATTCCCCGGTCAATAATATCCGCCGCCAGCTCTGGGGGGGTTTGCTCCAAGGTCTCCTTAATGGCGTCTACCACAATCATCACGCTGTCCGCCAGGGCCTCCCGGACCTCGTCGGCGTGGATGGTTACATTTTTTGGCAGGCCGTCTACCAGGTTCCGGCCCTTAATCTCCACAAAGGCGTTAATGGTCTCCTCTGTAGGAAAGGCCGAGCCAATGCGCATTTTGATCTCTTCGGCGGTGCGCTCGCCAATAAGCAGGTTGTATTTTTTCTTGACATAAGTGACAATGGCCTCGTCAAACTTGTCCCCCGCCATGCGCACAGAAACCGCGGTAACAATATCGCCCAAAGAGATTACCGCCACCTCGCTGGTGCAGCCGCCAATGTCCACCACCATGCTCCCTGTAGCCTCTGACACAGGAAGGCCAGAGCCCACCGCCGCGGCCATAGGCTCCTCCATTAGGTCCACATTGTTGCTGCCCGCCTGGCGGGCGGCGTCCTCTACAGCCCGGCGCTCCACCTCGGTTACCCCAGAGGGGATGCAGATTACAATTCGGGGCCGGCTGAGGGCGCCGGCCTTTAGGGCCTTTTTGATAAAATATTTCAGCATGGCCGCGGTCACGTCAAAGTCCGCGATTACCCCGTCTTTCAGGGGGCGCACCGCCACAATAGAGCCGGGGGTGCGGCCCAGCATTTCCTTGGCCTGCTTGCCTACAGCCAGCACCTCGTCGCTGCGCACATCCACAGCCACCACCGAGGGCTCCCGCATAACAATGCCCTTGCCCCGCATAAAGACCAATGTGTTCGCCGTGCCCAGATCTATACCGATGTCCTTGGAAAACATGGAAAACATAGAAAAAAAACCAGAAAACCCTGCCATATGCATCACTGCCTTTCTCCGGCCGTGCCGGGTGCCATCTCCAACCCCATCTTCTCCCCAGGGCCCTCCCTTAGGGGGAGAGAACGCCTCTTTCAGGGAGCCAGCCCGTTTCTCTCAATGTAAAAATCTTTTTGGAGTATAAACTAAGCTTTCCCAAAAAATACCGGTTTATTTGCCCTGCGGCCGGCTAAGGAACAAATTAGCTGTACGCTCACATTATACCGCATTTTTCCCGGATTCACAACCACAATGTGGAGAAGGTAACAGAAAATTCAAAAAATCCGGTACATATGCCGGGGTCTCCCTATGGGTCCCACAATATCTTCACAGGCTGGTGCTGCCAAAGCCTCCCTGGCCCCGGCGGGTTTCGGCCAGGGAGGCTGCCTCTTGCAGCACAGGCAGGGCCACAGGCAGAAATACCACCTGGGCCACCCGGTCTCCCGGATGGACTGTATAGGCCTTTGGGCCCAGGTTCCGCAGGGGGACCATCCACTCCCCCCGGTAATCGCTGTCGATTACCCCCACGCCCTGGGCCACAACAATCCCCTGCTTTGCCCCCAGCCCGCTGCGGGAGAACACAAAGCCCGCCAGGCCCTCTGGGATCTCGGCGCCAAAGCCCAAGGGAGCCATAAGCACTTGGCCGGGGGATATCTCTGCCGGGGCCTGCAGGCAGGCGAACAGGTCATAGCCCGCGCTGCCCGAGGTTTGCCGCTGGGGGGGCTGGGCTTCTGGCCGAAGCTTTACATACTTTACTTCCATAAGGGTCCTCATCCTTTCTCTTGGGCATTGTGGTTTTCCACTTTTGCCTATATATTAGTTTATCAACAGTTTCCACGGAGTTTTCCACATTTTCCCCGTTACAGCACGCCCCGGCGGAAAAGCCCACGGGTATAAGCCCCCTTTGGCCTCTCTCCCCGGCGAAATCCCTCTAAGATTTCCCCAGATTCCACAGAGTTTTCCACCGTAAACCGCATCACGCCGAAATCAACCGCCAATTTTTGGTCTCCCAGCCAAAGGGGAACCGAGTTCAGCAGCTCTTTGCCCTCCCCTGGGCAGGGGTTTTCCACACCCACGGCCTGGCCGCAGATTACTGGAAAGCACTTGCCCTGACGGTCTGTAAGGGCCCCGGGCTCCCGGCAGTTCAGGCAGCCCCGGCCAGAATTGGCCAGGGGGCAGTTCCTGGTCAGCATCAGCGCCTGCCGGCCATACACCATGGCCCCCAAGGGCAGGGGGCTGGAAAGGGCGGCAAGCTCTCTGCCTGACAGCTCTAAGCTGGCCTCCGCCGTGGCCAGCCCCAGGCTCTGGAACGCCTTCAGCCCGGCAGAATTGGCAATGTTTAGGGAAAAAGCCCCATGGGCTTTCCCGCCCAGCCGGCGGCACAGGGCAAACGCGTCTAGGCTGCCGCAGAGAAATTCTTGAAACCCTGCCTCCATCTGCCGTTTCATCTGCTCCTCCAGCCAGGCCTGGCTCCCGAAAAACGCCCTGGGCAGGGCAAGGAGAAGGGAAGGCCAGCCATCCTCTGCCAGGCTTCTCAGCTTCTCTGGCTCTGTGGCCACTGGCAGCACAATTTCTTTACAATCTCTGGCCTGGGGGCAGAGCCGGGTTAAGGAAGAAAAACAAGCCCGCAAGGGCAGCTCCTTTGCTTGCCTGGGCTGCCGCCGCTCCTGTTTTTCAGGCAGCTCTCTCTCAGCCTGGGGGCAAAACTTCACAGGCTCCCGGCGGGAGCGGCGTTCCAGCAGCCCGGCCAGGGCCTGGCGGCGCAGGGCGTTCAGCTCTGCCACGGAAAGGGGGAGGCCCTCTGGGGGCACCTGGATTTTACCGGCGCAAAAGGGAGTGCCCCCGGTTTTTTCCAGCTGCCGGGCGCAGCGCTGTGCCGGCAGGTTCCCTTTTTCCCCAGCCTGTTGAAGGGCTTCCCCTTTGGCCATGGCGGCTGTAAAGCAGGCCCCATAGCCGTCTCGGGCCTGAAGGCGGATCTCGTTTTCCTCTGAGAACAGGGAGAGGTCCACAGGGATATCCCTTCGCTCCCCCCGGTACAGGCTGTGCAGCCCGGCCAGCACCTTTTCTGTTGCCGCTGTTACATCCTCTTTCCGCCGGGTGCCAAACATCCCCCTGCCCCGGCGGCCGGTAAGGTAGCCATCTGTAAAGCCAGACCGGGAAAACACTGCCCCCAGGTTTTCCAGCAAATCCTGGGGCACAGGCTCACCCTGTGCCGCCATTCGGCAGGCTGCCACAGCGGCGGCCACATACTCTGGCCGCTTCATCCTGCCCTCAATTTTGGCAGAGCATACCCCTGCCTCCCGCAGCTGGGAAATCCTGGTGATAAAGGACAAGTCCTTTAAGGAAAGGTCGTGGCCAGTGCCCCCCTTGGCCCCAAAGGGCAGGCGGCAGGGCTGGGCGCACTGGCCCCTGTTGCCGCTGCGGCCCCCCAGCATGGCGCTAAGGTAGCACTGGCCAGAGACACACATGCACAGCGCCCCGTGGACAAAGCTTTCCAGCTCTACCTGGCAGCAGCCGGCAATTTCCCCAATCTCCTCTAAGCTGAGCTCCCGGGCCAGCACCACCCGCCGGGCGCCCAATTCCTCCAGCAGCGCCGCCCCTGCCGGGGCCTGGATGCTCATTTGGGTAGAGGCATGGAGGGGAAGGGCAGGGGCGCGCTGGCGCAACAGGGAAAACAGGCCCATATCCTGAACCAGCACCGCGTCTACAGGCAGGGTACAAAGAAAATCCACAAACTCCAGGGCTTCTTCCAGCTCTCCGTCCTTGAGCAGGGTGTTCACCGTTACATGAACCCCCACCCCCCGGCCATGGCAAAACCCTACTGCCCGGGCCAGCTCCTCCCTATCAAAGTTTTTTGCGCCCGCCCTGGCGCCAAAGGCCTTGCCCCCTAAATACACCGCGTTGGCCCCAGCGTATACAGCTGCCTCCAAAGCCTCCCAGCTCCCGGCAGGGGCTAAAATCTCAAAGGTATTATCTGTCCTTTTCAAAAAAGCTCACCAAGCCCTCCTGTTCCATTTCCGCCTGGTACCGCAGGGGATTCCGGCGGTTCCGCTTGGGCCGGGGCTTTGCCGCCTGGGCCTGGTCCGGCTCTGGCTGGGGCTGGCGGGCAGCGGTTTCCCGGGCAGCCTCCAGCTCCCGCTCTGTTTGCCGGGCCGATTCCCGAAGGTCGTCCAGCTTTTGCCGCAGGGCCTGGTTTTCGGTAAGGGCCTGCTGGGTAGCCTGGAGGGCCTCCTCCCGCTTTCTGGCAGACTCATTGGCCTCCTGCAGCCGGCGGCGGAGCTCGTCGTTTTCGGCGGCCAGCTGGGCCTGCTCATTGGCGGCGGCATCTCCCGCGGCCTGGCGCAGGGCGTTATTCTCCTCCTCCAGCCCGGCGGCCCGGGCCTCCAGGGCCTTCATGCGCTGGAGGCTTTCTTCCAAAATGGAATTTTCCGACTCCAGCCTGGCCAGCTTCTCTGCCATTTGGGCGTCCTTTTGGGTATCTACCGCAGACTTCAGCAGCTCTACCTTTTCCTCCTGCCAAAGCTCAGCCGCCACCTCCAGCTCTTCCATTCTCTCTTTCAGGGCTCCGGCCCGCTCACTGAACTTATGGGCGTCGTCGCAGCAGCTTAGCGCCACAGTAAGGGCAGCTGCCTCCCTGGTAATCAGGGGGGAGGCAGCCATAATCTGCTTCATCATATCCCCTACCTCCAGGGCCAGGGACTGCATGTATTTCTCGCTTTCACCGGTGATCACCCCACAGACCACCCCGTTAATTGAAAGCCTGACCCGTCTTTTTTCCACTGGGATCCCGTCCTTTCCTTTGGCAGGGCAAAGGGCCCGGCCTTTTCATACTCCGGCAAGGCAATTTGCCTGCTGCTTATTATTATATGACAAAAGCTCTGGTTAGAAAAGCCCCTTTTCGCAAAAATACTGCCGATTTTCCGGAAAGGGGGAGGCTTACGGTAAGAAGAGGGCTTGCCGGAGCAGGGAGTTAAAAAGCGGGGGATATTTGGCTTTGGCTTTGTCAGGATTTCTGTTCTGCTTGCCGCCCTGGCGGGCCGTATCATTGACACCTGCCTCCTGCTGTGCTAAAATGGCCCTAATCATTATATATAGTAAATTGCCCACTGGAAAGAAGGATGCCTTTTGAAAGAAAAATTTGGCGCCGTGCTGGCCGCTGCCGGGAACTCCACCCGCATGGGCAACCGCACCAAGGTGCTGGAGCCCCTGGCAGGCCGCCCGGCCCTTTGGTCCTCCCTTCGGGTTCTTTGCGCCTGCGGCTTTATTGGAGAAATCTGCGTGGTGTGCCGGCCCCAGGATATGAGCGAAATTGCAGAGCTGGCCGCCCAGGCCGGAAAGCTGGCGCCCAACCCCAAGCGGATTACCTTTGCCGCCGGAGGCGCCTCCCGCCAGGAATCTGTGGAAAATGGGGTGCTGGCCTTAAGCGAAGCCTGCAAATACCTGGTAATCCACGACGGCGCCAGGCCCTTTCTCACCCTCCCCATGCTGGAGGCTGTATGCCTGGACGCCCTGGAATATGGGGCTGCCACCGCCGCGGTGCAGTGCAAGGACACCTGCAAGCTGGCCGACTCCCTAGGCTTTGTAGAGAGCACCCCGCCCCGAGAGCGGCTGATGGCAGTGCAGACCCCCCAGGCCTTTGAGCGGAGCCTATACGAGTACGCCCTAAGCCGGGCCAGGGTCACAGGCAAATTCTACACCGATGATTGCCAACTGATTGAGGCAGCAGGCGGCAGGGTGAAGCTTACTGCCGGAGACTACAACAATTTTAAGCTTACCACGCCAGAGGACCTGCTGTTTGCCAAGGCTCTGGCCGGGGAAAAGGAGAGAGAAAACATGCGCATTGGCAGCGGGTACGATGTTCACCGGCTGGCAGAGGGCCGGAAATTCATTTTAGGCGGAGTCAATATTCCCTATGAGCGGGGCCTGCTGGGCCATTCCGACGCGGACGTGCTGGCCCACGCCATTGCCGACAGCCTGCTGGGGGCCGCTGCCCTAGGGGACATTGGCAAGCTCTTCCCTGACAGCGACCCCAAGTACCAAGGGGCCGACAGCTTAAAGCTGCTGGAGGAGGTCTGCAGGGCGGTGCGGGCCCAGGGCTTGGAAATCGGCAATATTGACGCCACGGTGATTGCCCAACGCCCCAAGCTGGCGGATTACATTGGGCAAATGCGGGAAAACCTGGCCCGGGCCTGCGGGATCCAGACAGAGCAGATCAGCGTAAAGGCTACCACAGAGGAGGGGCTGGGATTTACCGGGAGAGGCGAGGGGATCGCCTGTATGGCGGCATGCCTGTTAAAGAGCCAAGGATAAGAACGCAAACCCAAATACCAGATGCCGGCTGGCGACTTGCGCGGTCAAGGGGCGTTAGGCCCCTTGCAGGGTCCTTAGGGACAGAGTCCCTAAGCCGCCGGAGGCGACCTTGACCTTTGCCCTTAAAAAAGGCGGCGCAACCAAGCAAGAGCGAGGTAAAACATTTTCTTAATCACCTACGCTCGAACGTGCACAAGTGGGCGCTGCCGAAGATGCCGGCAGCGAACCAGCGAAGTTTCTAATCCACCGGATTAGAAACAAGTCGGGAGCGGGCCGCTCGAGCTGCTAAGCGTCCTCGAAAAATCCTGTGGTACCTTTTGGAGGCAGCGGCATCTGGCGTCAGGCTTCGCGGCTCGTAGAGTCCGCTCCCCGCCGCGTCTTCCAATCCTGACGGATTAGAAGACTTGCGGGCTCGCTGCCGGCATCTTTGGCGGCGCATGATTGTGCCCACTCTAACTTGGATGGGTTAGGGGAAGCTGTACCATGCTCCTTTTTGATTGCGCCGCCTATTTAAGGGCATGCCAAGGTCGCCTCCGGCGGCCAGGGGTTTCGCCCCCTGGACGGCGACCAGGAGCAAGCCCCTGGACCCATTGTTGCGGTCCGGCTTCTTGGGGATACGCTGGTTCTTCTTACCGTCACCTTTTTTCATCAAAACATCCACACCAGAAAGCCTGCAAATAAAAAGTCAAGCCCCTTAAGCCAAAAATATGAAAGGAAGC
>CAJUSM010000048.1 GCA_910588935.1 uncultured Oscillospiraceae bacterium | reverse complement strand
GGCTGGTGGATTATCTCCATGAAGTCTTTGGCCGGCACCACCGCGGAGGAAGACTTTGTAATGTTCGCCCGGTACAGGGGCCTGTCTGAGGCCACCATTGGCCGCAGTTATGTGCTGCGCAACTCTATCCTTACCCAGATTACCGCTTTGGCCATGAGCCTGGGCGGCGTGTTTGGCGGTTCCATCATGACGGAAATCATCTTTGGCTACCCTGGGGTAGGCACATTGATTCAGAACGCCATTTTGCAGTCGGACTACAACATGATTTTGGGCTGTATCACCATTTCTATTGTCGCCATTTCCACAGCCACGCTGATCGTTGACCTGGTATACCCCTTCATCGATCCGCGGATCCGTTACAGCTAAGGGGGGAAGAAAATGGCAGCTTTCAAGAAATTTTGGAAAAACGCGAATTTCCGTCTAAAATTTGGACTGATTGTTACGCTGATGTTCTTCATTTTAGGCTTTATCATTTATTACATTCCCCATATTGACCCCTTTACCTTTAGCACCTATGACAAGGGGCTGGGGGCCAGCGGCGCCCATCCTTTGGGCACTACCAGCCAGGGCCAGGACGTGTTCTGGCTGCTGATTGAGGCCATTCACAACTCCCTGACCATCGGCCTGATTGTAGCGTTAATCGGCACAGTGGTAGGCGTGTTTATAGGCCTGCTTTCCGGTTTTGCCGGCGGCGCCCTGGACCGCGTGCTTATGATTGTTACCGATACTTTTGTGGTAATTCCCTCCCTGCCCATCCTGATTCTGATGACCTCTTTGATGAAGGGCGGGGCAACCGTTATTATGATGGCCCTTACCCTGGCCATGTTCGCCTGGGCTTGGCCCAGCCGGCAGATTCGCTCCATGGCTCTTACCATTAAGGAGCGAGACTTTATTCACACCGCCCGGTTCTCTGGCGAAGGCACGGTACAGATTGTGGTTACCGAAATTCTGCCCTATGCCCTTACCTGGTCTCTGTCCAACTTTATGAACGCCACTTTGTCGGCCATTGGCTCTGAGTCCAGCTTGGCGGTTTTGGGCCTTTCCCCCGGCAACCTGGTATCTTTGGGCAATATGATTAACTGGGCCCGGCAGTACAACGCCATTTTTAACAAGCAGTGGCTGTGGATTGGCTCGCCCATCGTGGCCACGGTAATTCTGTTTATTGGCCTGTTTATGCTGATTACCGGCTACAATGACTATCTATCCATGAAGAGAGGCAGGTAACGATTATGCTGAAAGTCGAGAATCTGTCCGCTTCTTACAAAACCATAGACGGGGATGTACATGTCATCAAAGACCTGGACTTTACAGTCCGCGATAACGAAATTTTCGGCATAGCCGGCGAGTCCGGCTGCGGCAAGACCACTCTGCTGAAAACCCTTTACGACATCATCGAGTTCCCGCTGGTCATTGACCAGGGTAAGGTTGTGCTAAGCGGCGAAAAGAACGGGAATAAATTTTCCTATGAGACCGGCGATATCCGCAACACCTGGTGGAACAATATTTCTTATGTGCCCCAGGCTGCCCAGAGCGTACTGAATCCCATTATTCGGCTAAAGAAACAGTTTTTGGATTCAATCCCCAAGGAAGACCGGAAAAACGAGACGGAGCAGCAGACCTTGGCTCGGGTTGCCAAGTACCTGGAAGAACTAAGCCTTTCTCCCGACGTGCTGGAAGCCTACCCCTTCCAGCTTTCCGGCGGCATGCGCCAGCGTGTGATTATCGCCTTGGCCACCTTTATGTCTCCCAACCTGGTGCTGGCCGATGAGCCCACCACCGCGCTGGACGTGGTAGTGCAGCGGGGTATTTTGATGATGCTGATGCGCCTGCAGAAGCAGCTGAAGAATACACTGATTATTGTAAGCCATGATATGGGCGTGCACTACCAGATTACAGACCGCATGGCCATTATGTATTCTGGCTCTATTATTGAGCTGGGAGATACGGAAGATATTTTCAACGACCCTGTGCACCCATACACCAAGATGCTGGTTGGCGCGCTGCCTAGAGTAGGCGATAAGAGCCAAAAAGTGGGCATTCCTGGCCGGCCGCCAGCCCTGAAGAACCCTCCTCCGGGCTGCCGGTTTGCGCCCCGCTGCCCCCATGCCACCGACCGCTGCCGCAAGGAAGTGCCTAAGTTCACCGAGGTGAAGCCTGGCCGGTTTGCGGCCTGCCATATTCTCAACGAAGGGGGAAAGATCGATGGCTGAGAAATTGCTGGAAGTAAAGAACGTCAGTAAGATTTTCCGCATTGGCGGTATGCTCCGCGGCAAAAAGCTGGTGGCGGTAGATGACGTTACCCTGTCCATCGATGCCGATAAGCCTGTAATTCTATCTGTTGTAGGCGAGTCCGGTTGTGGCAAGTCCACGCTGTGCAAGATGATTCTTCGCCTGCACACCGCCGATATGGGTACCATTACCCTAAACGGCAAGGATTTTGCGGACAAAAAGAGCTATGACCCGCTGCAGTTTAAGCTGGATGTGCAGCCTATTTTCCAAAACCCCTATGAGTCCTTCTCTGCCCGCAAAGCGGTGGATACCTACCTATTCAACACGGCGCTGCGTTTGGGCATTGCCAAAAACCACGATGAGGCCAATAAGCTGGTGGATGACGCCCTGAAGAGCGTGGGCATGTCCCTGGCAGTTGTAAAGGGGAAGTACCCCACCCAGTTCTCCGGCGGCGAGCTTCAGCGCGTATCCATTGCCCGGGCTCTGATTACCCGGCCTAAGCTGATTATTGCCGACGAACCTGTGGCGGCCATTGATGCCTCTATGAAGATGAACATTGTGAACCTGTTCAAGGAGCTGAAGGATAAGTACAAGGTTTCCTTTATCTATATTACCCACGATCTGTCCACGGCATATTATGTGTCTGATTATATTGCCACCCTGTACCGGGGCTGCCTGATTGAGTATGGCCCGGCCAAGGAGATTATGGATAATCCGGCCCATCCCTATACCGAGCTGTTGATGAATGCGGTACCCCGGGTAGGCGACAAGTGGAAGGATGAAATGGTAATGCCTGAGATGGAGGATAAGGAATACTCCATCACCTACTGTAAGTTTGCGCCCCGCTGCCCTTACGCCACCGATGAGTGCCGGAAGGAACGGCCCAAAGAGACTTTCCTTGGGCCCGAGCGCAAGGTGCTGTGCTATCATCCCCTTTTTAAAGGCGAATAAGCGGAAATAGAAAAGGCGCCCCTAGGCATAAGCTGCCGAAGGGGCGCCCTTTTCCTATCAAAATTTCGAAATCAATAGGGCTGAATCTATTGCCGGGCCTAGGGCTTGTTTGAAAAATCGAAAAGCCTGTTTTTGCCTAGAAGTTTCCATGTTCCCCATCGAAGATTCTGGTGATACGCAAGCATTACTTGCGGTTTTTTCCCTTGAAGCTGCCCGCTTCAGCTCAAGAATCCGTCGTTTTCGCTATTTTCAAATAAGGCCTAGACGAAAGAAAATTGGCAATAGAAAAAGCGGGGGCAGAATTTCTGCTCCCGCTTTTGGATAAAAAGACAAAAGGCTGGCCTTGTTATAGCGTGCTGGCCACCTCGTAGGCGTCCCATATGGCGTACATGATGTTGCTCACACGGTTGGCGTCCCCAACCAGCCGTACCTCCTGGAACTGGTCCCTGCAGGCCTCGTACAGGCTTCGCTCAGGTTGATAGCCAATACAAAGTATCACAGAATCCGCCTCCACAGTGCTTTCGCGCCCCTCAGTGCTGAGAAGGACCCGCCCTTGTTCCACGGCCTTTACAGTGGTATTACAGTGTACCTGAATGCCATGAAAGGGGATAAGAGCTTCCAACATTTCGCTATTGGCGTGGCAAAGAGGTCCGTTCACTGCCAATAGCTTACCAAGAGCCTCCACGAGAATAGCCTTTACGCCTTTCTTTGCCAGCCAAAGGGCGGTTTCGCAGCCTACCAGGCCACCGCCGATCAGAACCGCAGAGCTGCCTGGATCCTTTTTGCCCAGGAGCACATCCTCGGCGGTAAAAATGTGATCCCCTTCCAGGGGCAGGGTTTTGGGCCGGGAGCCAGTGGCAAAAATTATGGCCTCTGGCTTTTCCTCGTGAATTAGGGCCTCGTCTGCCCGGGTGTTCAGCCGGACCTCAACGCCCAGCTCCTCCAGCTGGTGGGCATACCAGCGGGCCAGCGCCAAATCGTCCGTCTTAAATTCTGGCGCGCCGCCAGGCAGCAGGTTGCCCCCCAAGGCCTGGCCCGCCTCGATTACCACCGGCTGGTGACCACGCAGGGCCAGCACCCGGGCAGCCTCACAGCCAGCAGGGCCACCGCCAATAACCAGTATCTTTTTGGAGCGGAGGGCGGGTACCAGCCGGGCGGCCCGTTCCCGGCAGCAGGCAGGGTTAACAGCGCAGTTTAGCGCCGAGTACTCCTGGATCCGTCCCATACAGCCCTCTTGGCAGCTGAGGCAGGGCCGGATAGAGGCTGCCTTGCCTGCCCGAAGCTTATTCACATAGTCTGGATCTGCCAGTAAGGGCCGGCCCAAAGAGACCACATCGCAGGCCCCCGCTGCCACCGCTTTTGCGGCTAGATCAGGATCATCCATACGGCCGGCGCAGATTACCGGTACAGAGACATGATCTTTTACCAGCTTGGCGTAGGGAATATACAGACCTTTCTCCTGATACATGGGAGGATGGCTCCACCACCAGGCATCGTAGCTGCCCACATCCACATCCAGGCAACCATAGCCATAGTCTGTTAGCAGTTTGGCAGCCTCTACGCCCTCTGCCAGATCCCGGCCTTTTTCTTCAAACTCTTCCCCTGGCAGGGCGCCTACACGCCAGTCTTTAATAAAGCTCTTTGGGCTGTAGCGCAGGGCGACCACAAAATCCTGGCCGCATTTCCGGTGGATTTCCTCTACAATCTCCCGGGCAAAGCGCAGCCGGTTCTCTAAAGAGCCGCCATAGGCATCGGTACGGTGGTTGAAAAATGAGATGGCAAATTGGTCGATGAGGTAGCCCTCGTGGACAGCGTGGATCTCCACTCCATCAAAGCCAGCCCGCTTGGCATTGTATGCCCCTTCGCCAAACCGACGGACAATGGTATGTATTTCATCAATTGTGAGCTCCCGGCAGACCTTATCTAGCCACCGGTGCATAATGGGAGAGGGGGCAACCGGGGGGTATTCTCCTAAATTTGTAGGAATGGTGACCCGGCCGAAGCCCCCGGACATTTGAAGCCAGATCTTGCTGCCATAGGCGTGAATGCGCTCTGTCATCTCCCGGGAGGTGCGCACAAACTGCACAGGGTTATAGGTGGGGCTGGGCACATTGGGCATTCCATGTTCCTCCACCTGGTTGTCTACAAAGGTGACGCCGGTAATAATAAGGCCAGTGCCGCCCTTGGCCCGCTCTGTGTAATAATCAATACCTCGCTGGTTCCAGCCGCCGTCGGCGTCTCCCAGGCCTAAAGGACCCATAGGCGCCATGGCAAAGCGGTTGGGCAGGGTAAGGCTGCCTATGGCAACTTCGTTAAACAAAATCTGGTGCTCTGAATTCATTTGCCACACTCCTTGAAGAAAATTTGGGGCAGGCAGAATGGCCTGGCCCATGTCTTGTGTTGGGAAGATCACACGAGAACAAAAAGAAATCTGTGGTTTAATTATACAATTCCTCTTCAAGGAAATCAAGAGGATTTGGAGAGAAAGGGGGATCCTAGCCTTTTGTGCCGATAACCACCCTGTTTAACCCAGCCAAATCCTGGCGGATCTCCACCTTGGTAAGGCCTGCCTCCAGAAACAGCGCCTTTACTGCCAAACCCTGCTCCTCTCCAATTTCTACCCCCAGAACCCCACCGCTTTTCAGCAGAGGCAGCCAGAGGGCGGCAATTTTCCGGTAAAAAATCAGGCCGTCCTTTCCCCCGTCCAAAGCGGCCATGGGCTCTAAGCGTACTTCCGGCTGCAGTCCGGCCAGCTCTTCTGTGGCAATATAGGGGGGATTGGAGGCGATAAAATCCAACTCTCGGGGAAACCGCCCCAGCGCTTGGGGAAAAAGCACGTTTTCCCGCTGCCCGGTCACCTGAAATTGGGGGTATCTTTCCAGGTTCACCTTTAGATAGGCTAGGGCTTTCTCAGAGAGCTCCACGCAGACTACCTGGGAATCGGGACGCAGGGAACAGAGCCCCAGGCCTACCGCGCCAGTGCCGGCACACAGATCCAGCCCCTGGGGAGGAGCTGGGCCCAGCCGCTCTGCCACTGCCTCTACCAGCACTGCCGTATCCTCCCGGGGGATGAGGACCCCTTCTCCTACCGCCAGCTCTAGGCCCATAAAGGGCCAGTTACCCAGAATATACTGTAGGGGCCGCCGGTTCGCCCGCTGGGCAAGACCTTGCAGGAAGGCCTGCTCCTGGCAGGGCTCTGGCCGTTCCTCCCCCCGCCGGGCCAGCCCCGGCCTGTCTAGGCCAAAGAAGAACTCCGCCAGAGCGGCGGCGTCAAAGCCGGGAGAGTCTACGCCAGCCCCTTGCAGCGTTCTTTTTGCATGGAGATATAAGGCCCGGTAGGTCATTATATCAAATCCTCCCCATGTTCGGGGATAACCGCTTCCATGGCCGCAATGGCAGCCTGTATCATATTATCCTCTGGCTCCTTTACTGTCAGCCTTTGCATCCACAGGCCAGGGGCAGTGATAATCCGGGAAACCCGGCTATCGTGGCGGGCGCAAAGCTTTTGCACCTCGTAGCCAATGTTCACAATTACGGGAATGCACAGCAGCTTGACCACCGTGCGCAGCACTGGGTTGGAAAAGGGGATAAAAAAGCCTACCAGAATACCCAGCAGCAGCATGAGAGCCATAAAGCTTGTGCCGCAGCGGGGATGGAACCGGCTTTGCCGCCGGACATTTTCCACAGTAAGGGGCAGGTCTGCCTCGTAGCAGAAAATGGTTTTGTGCTCTGCCCCATGATATTGGAAAACCCGCTTAATATCTGGGGTCATGGACACCAGGAGTATGTAGCACAGAAAAATTGCAATGCGCAGCAAGCCCTCGAACACGGAGCGCCAGCCAGAGATATTGGCGGGAACAGCCCCCTGGAGCAGGTTAAAGAGCATGGTGGGCAGCATAAAGAAGAGCACAATGGCCAATGCTAGGCCCAGCACCGTGCCAATAGTCATCACAACCCCTGTCAGCTTATCTCCCAGGTGTTCATCCAGCCACTTGTCCAGCCCGGTAAGCTCCTCCTCGCCTTCTAAGGCGGTAATCCGGTCGGCAGAAAGGGAGAGAGCCTTATAGCCTAGGCGGAAGGTATCCACCATTGCGAAAATTCCCCGAAGAAAGGGCTTGCCCAGAATGGGGTATTTTTTTGTGATTCTGGAAACGGAGATGTCTTGCGTGCTGATGTTTCCTTTTTCATCGCAGAAAGCAGCGGTGGTGCGCTTGGGGCCTACCATCATAATCCCTTCCATAAGGGCTTGGCCGCCGATTGTTGTGATTTTTTTTGCCATTATTTTCTCCTTTGTATATTGAGATTAAGTTGCCCCCAAAAGCTCAGGGCTCCGAGCCATATGGGGGAGACAGGCCTGGGGCTTATGTTTTGCACAGCGGAATGGTGATCGTTACGGTAGTGCCCTGGCCGGCCTTGCTCTCCAGTGCCAGGCTGCCCTTGTGCATGCCCACAATTTCGTCAGCCACAGCCAGCCCGATTCCAGAGCCCCTTACCAGCTGGTTGGCCTTATAAAACTTCTTTTTTACATTGGGTAAATGCTCTGCTGGAATGCCGCAGCCGGTGTCCTTTACCATTACCCGCACCCACTCCTTGTCCAGGGCGGAGGACACGGTTACGGTTCCCCCAGGCTCGGTGTATTTTAGGGCATTGTCCAAAATATTGACAAATACTTGGCGCAGCCGGTTTTTGTCCCCAAACACTGGGGCAAGGGACACATTTTCCTCGTAGATGAGCTCCTTGCCCTCTGTTCTGGCCCGCTCGGTAAAGAGATAAACCGCTTCGTCCAGCTCTGCCAGCATGTCCATGCGCTCGGTGAGCAGCTGCATGCGGCCGCTTTGAAGCCGGGAAAAGTCCAGCAGCTCCTCTACCAGGCCAGAAAGCCGCTCTGACTCCCGGATGATAACATTCATGCCCTTTTCCTCGGTTACGCTGTCTGCCCCGCCCCGCAGGGTTTCGGCCCAACCCTTAATGGCTGTTAGGGGGGTGCGCAGCTCGTGGGAAACGGAAGAGATAAACTCGTTTTTCATCCGCTCCGCGGCGCCCAGCTCGCCTGCCATGTCGTTAATTGCCTCGCAGAGCTGGCCAATTTCGTCATCCCGGGCTTTTTCAATGCGGACTTCAAAGTCTCCCTGGGCAATCTGCCGGGCGCTTTGGCTTACCTGCCGCACCGGGATGAGAATGGAGCGGATAAAATACACCCCGGAAAAGGTGAGCAGCAGCATAACAAACAGCCCTGCCGCCACCAGCACCAGCACTACCAGCATGGTTTGCTGGTCTGCGCGCTCCATAGAGACCATATAGCGAATAGAGCCTACCAGGCTGTCGCCTTCGCTGCGCACCACCCGGGTTATGGCCATTACTTTTTCCCCGGTGTTCAGCTCTCCCACCCATTTTCCCGCGTTGTCTGGGCTGCTTAGGGCCATTTCGTAGTCTGGCATAGGCTGCTCCTGATCTGGCTCGAAACCGGTAGAGGTAATGAAAACCCGGCCGTTTTTGTTTAGGGCCATAATCTCCATTTTGTTCTTATCCTGAAAGTAGTTTTCAATATAGTCCCGGGTAATGGCGGCAAACTCAGAGGTTTCGTAGCCCTCAGAGCTGCCGGAAAGCCAGTTAAGCAGCTCGTCCATCCGGCCGGTAAGAGCCATTTCAATGCCGCTGTAGGTGGAGCTCTGCACCATCATGGAAAGGGCTACCACAGAGACGGCCAGAATGAGGAACACGGTTCCAATGGTGTTGACAAACCATCGCCTAGATACGCTTCTTTTGAACAAAGGCGATCCCTCCTAGGATATCATGGGGCGGGAAACCCGGGGAAGGGCCCCTGCGCACAGCCTGAGTCACTGGCCCCTTTATGTCTTCCACCGGTACCCCAGCCCCCAAACAGTAATGATGTGCTGAGGGCTGGAGGGCTGGTCCTCCACCTTCATGCGCAGCCGGCGGATGTTGACATCTACAATTTTTTCCTCACCCACATACCCAGGGCCCCATACCTGGCGTAAAATGTCCCCTCGGGACAGGGCCAGGCCGGGGTTTTCCAGAAAGTACTCCATAATTTGGAATTCCACCTGGGTCAGCTCAATGGGTTGGCCATTTTTGCTGAAGGAGCGGTTGCGCAGGTTTAGGGCAAAGGCCCCACTAATCACCTCGTCCCGGCGGCCGGCCTGCTCCTGCTGGGCTGCCACCGAAACCCGGCGGTACAGGGCATCTACCCTGGCCACCAGCTCTGAGGGGGAGAAGGGCTTGGTTACATAGTCGTCCGCCCCCATCATTAGCCCGCTGACCTTGTCCATTTCCTGGGTTTTGGCGGTTAGCAGGATAATCCCAATGGAGGGATTATGGCTGCGCAGCTCCCGGCAAACGGCCAGGCCGTCGTTTTTTCCCGGCATCATAATATCCAGTATCACCACATCGAACCGGCCGCCCCCTCTATCATAGAGCTCCAGCGCCTGGTCTCCGGTTTCCGCCTCGATGATCTCGTAGCCGGCCCGCTCTAGGTTGATTACCACAAATTCTCTGATATTCTGCTCGTCCTCTGCCACCAGCACCCGTTTCATCTTATCCTCCTTTTTACGCCGGATCCAACAGTTGGAAACCCTTGGCGATCTCTTCAATCATCCTTACATAAGATTCATTCCCTGTATGGATTTGTATTCCATATACGCCGTCTCCCTGGGCGGCCAGCCAGGTATAGCCGCTGGATTTCCCCCGGCTTTTCCAGCCGGCCTCGGTAAACACCCGAATAGAGAACAGGTTTCCGCTAAGGAGCTGCCGGCCCTGGTTGTCAGTGGTAACCAGGGTATAGGTTACTGTCCGCCGCTCCGGGTCGTTGATGGCGCAAATTTTGCCCTGCAGGGGGTAGGGCAGGCGAAACCAGTAATTTTCCCTAGGGTTCATCAAAGCCCGCAGGATTACCCGGCTGTCCATAAACTGGGTCATGGCCCGCCACTCTACCAAAAAGCTGGTAGAGTCTGGGACAATATCCTCTGGCAGCCCTGGCAGGGGGGTTACAGTTGGAAACTCGATATAGCCGTCGCCATTAATATCCCGGGCCAGAAAGCTGGCCGCGGCCGGCCGGGCAAAGCGGTTGGCATATTCTTCGGTATTTACCCCCAGAGGGTAATTTTCCAGGCGGCTGCCTTCCAGCACGAAGATCTGGGTGGTCATGCTGCCGTTGGCATCGGCGCCATCTACCACCACGGCCTGGGTGTAGCTGTTCAGCCACCCAAAGGCCACAGAGGCATAGTTGGAAATGCTGTTATCCGCTGGGGCCGATGCCATTTCATGGGGGGTGTCCCCCTCAAAAGCAAATACCCTGGCCTGGGCGGAAACCGGCTCCGCCGCCTCTCCCTCTCCTTCGGCGGGGAGCACATATTTGTCAATGGTAAACAGCTCGTCCACCCCGTCCTCGTCAAAATCCGTGAGGATCAGTTCGCCGTAGTTCCCTAGGCTGTGCTCCCTTACATTGCCGTCTTCCTGGTAAACATAGGCATTTACCGCCGAGGTGCGCCCTGTGGCGCCAGAGGGGTTTCCCCAGCCAATAAACACTGCCTGGCGGCCATCCCCCAAATTGCCGAAGCACACCCGGTCCACCAGCGTGGCCTTGTTCTGGAACGCAGCGGCAACGCCCCATACCCCGCTTTCCAGCTTCATTAAAAATTGGACCTCTACGCCGCCATCCTCTGCCAGGCGGAAACCGATGGCGTCCTCTATGCCATCCCCGGTAAAATCCCGCGTGATAATAGCGGAACGGTATTCGCCGTTTCGGGGGTAGAGAAGGGTGACGTCTGTCTGGTTCCCCTGGAGCAGCCGGTATATGCTCTGCTGGTCCGCGTTGGTTTTAGGGGGGGACATAAGGTTTTGGGCCGAGAGCCCGGTAAAGGAACAGCCGGGCAGGCTAAGCAGCAGAAAAAGGCTGAGGAGCAGGGCGGCCGGTTTTGCCATGGGGTTTCACCTCGTTTTTGGGGGGATATAGATGGTTTTTAGACGATTGGGGCGGGGGGGAGAAATTATATATATTGGTGGAAAACCTTGCCCTATTATAGAGAGGGCTGAGGAATCAGGGCGGGCATAGAGGGTTCCTCTGTCTCTCCGGCCATGGCCAGCATAAGCTTAATTCGGTTTTCCTGGTTCACCTGGGTGGCGCTGGGGTCGTAATCAATAGGCACAATATTGGCTCGGGGATACACGTCCTTTACCTTCCGGATCATGCCCTTGCCCACAATATGGTTGGGCAGGCAGCCAAAGGGCTGGGTGCATACCACATTTTCATAGCCGCTTTCAATTAGCTCCATCATCTCCGCGGTAAGCAGCCAGCCTTCTCCCATTTTGCACCCATAGCCAATCACCTTTCCGGCCAGCCGCTTTAAGTGGGCATAGGGGGCGGGCGGGGTAAACTGGGGGTACTTTTTCACCGCGCCAATTAGGTCTGTTTCAAACTTGGTAAAGTACCATTTCAGCATGGCGCATACCTGCTTTTTGGCCTGGCTCCCGCCATACAGGGCAATGTCCTCCAGCCGGTTATCCACCTTAAAGATCATAAAGCCCATAATGCCAGGCACCATAACCTCACAGTCCTGGCAAAAGAGGAACTCCTCTAGGTTGTTGTTGGCCAGGGCGGAGTATTTTACATAGATTTCGCCCACAATACCCACTTTAGTTTTGCGCCGTTTTTCCAGCTCTATACCGGCAAAGCTCCCGGCAATCTGGTCAAAATATTCCCGTACCTCTCGCTGGGTAAAGGCCTTGCCCTGTTCAAAGAGCTGTGTAAGCTTTTCAATCCACTGTTCCACCAGGCGGCTGCTTTCTCCTGGAGTTTTTTCATAAGGTTTGGTCTGGTTTTTCAGCAGCATAAGCAGGTCGCCGTAAGAAAGGGCCGCAATGGCCCGGCGGAGCATGGGCAGGGTCATTTTAAACCCGCTGTTGGACTCCATGCCCGAAAGGTTTAGAGAGATTACAGGGATAAAGTCTAGGCCGTCGTTTTTTAGGGCCTTGCGCAGCAGATGTATGTAGTTGGAGGCCCGGCACCCGCCGCCGGTTTGGGTCATGATAAGGGCCACCTTGTGCAGGTCGTACTTTCCGCTGTGCAGGGCGTGCATCAGCTGGCCTATGGAGAGCAGGGCGGGGTAGCAGGTGTCGTTGTGCACATATTTCAGTCCCTCATCCACAATTTCCCGGCCGGTGGTGTGGAGCAGATCCAGATGATAGCCAAAGCTGTTGAGCACGTTTTTGATCAGCTCAAAGTGGATGGGGGCCATATTGGGGGTGATGATGGTGTAATCTTTTTTCATCTCTCGGGTAAATTCCACCCGATTGTTGTTGTCGGCCATAAGGATTCCTTTCTGTGTTTGAGAATAAAAAGTAATGGAGGCAATGGAAAGCGTGGGATTAGGAGGGCGGAGCCAAAACAAAGGATGCCGGCAGGCGGCACACAGGCGCCAGAGGCGTGAAACGGCCTGAATCTCCCCTAAACCTGCCCTAAAAGGCGAAGGGCCTTTTGCTTTGTGGCACGGTGTTTGGGGTGGAGGTAGTTCTCCTTAGGCCGCGCCGGCTCAGGCGCCTAGACCCAGCGCTGCAAACAGGCTGCGCAGCCGAATGCGCACTGCCCCCAGGTTTGTAATTTCGTCTATCTTAATCTGCGTGTAAATTCTGCCGCCCTCCTCCAGGATAGACCGCACCTCGTCTCCTGTAATGGCGTCCACCCCGCAGCCAAAGGAGACCAGCTGTACCAGGTTGAGCTTGGGGTCGCCGCTTTGGGCCACATACTGGGCCGCGGAGTACAGCCGGGCGTGGTAGGTCCACTGGTTCAGCACCCCGGTTTTAAACTTTTCCACCTGGTCGCTGATAGAGTCCTCGGTAACCAGCACCGCGCCGCATTCACAAATGAGCTTATCAATGCCATGGTTAATTTCTGGGTCCAGGTGGTAGGGCCGGCCTGCCAGCACTACCACAGGCAGGCCGTTTTTTTGGGCGTAAGCCAGGTATTCCCGGCCTGTCTGGCGGATTTGGTCCATATAGGCTTTGTAGGAGGCATAGGCCTTAGCTGCCGCGGCCTTTACCTCTTTTTCTGGAATGGGTGGGAAATACTTGGCCAAAATGGCCTGCATTTTCTGGGGGAAATCTTTGGGCCGATGCAGGCCTACATAGTCGTAGATAAATTTTGTTTCAGAAAGGGCGGTTACATTGGCGTCCAGCACCTCGGGATAATAGGCCACCACCGGGCAGTTGTAGTGGTTATCCCCATGGCGCTCATCCAGGTTATAGCTCATACAGGGGTAGAAAATTGCGTCTGGCCGCTGCTCCAGCAGGGCCTCAATGTGGCCGTGCATCAGCTTGGCCGGGTAGCACACGGTGTCTGAAGGGATGGTATGCTGGCCCTTAAAGTAAAGCTGCCGGTCCGACTCTGGCGAGGTAAACACCCCAAAGCCCAAGGCTGTAAAAAAGGTGTGCCAGAAGGGGTAGAGCTCGAACATATTCAGGCCCATGGGGATGCCGATGACCCCCCGCTCTCCCTTGCAGGGCCGGTAGGCCCCAAGGGCTTTTTTCTTAAAATCGTAAAGATTATAGCCAGCGGTAGGGCTATGTTTCTGCAGGGGTTTGTCGCAGCGGTTGCCCGCAATGTATTTAATACCCCCGGCAAAGGTGTTCACGGTGAGCCGGCAGTGGTTCTGGCAACCTCCGCAGTTTATGGACTTGACCTGGTGGGTAAAGCGCTCCAAGTCCTTTGGTTCCAGAATTCCGCTTTTTTCCCCGGCATGTTCTTTGGCGTACAGCGCGGCCCCAAAGGCGCCCATTAGGCCAGCCGCCGAAGGCCTGGTTACGTTTTGGCCAATTTCCTTTTCAAAGGCCCTAAGCACCGCGTCGTTTAGAAAAGTGCCCCCCTGGACCACAATGTGCCTGCCCAAGCTCTTGGCGTCTGTAACCCGTATTACCTTATACAGGGCGTTTTTTACCACGCTCATAGAAAGGCCGGCAGAGATATTCCCCAAGGTGGCCCCGTCCTTTTGGGCTTGCTTTACCGAGGAATTCATAAACACGGTGCACCGGGAGCCCAAGTCTACCGGGCTGTTGGCAAAAAGGCCCTGGGCGGCAAAGTCCTTCATCTGGTAGCCAAGAGCTCCGGCAAAGGTCTGCAAAAAGGAGCCGCAGCCAGAAGAGCAGGCCTCGTTGAGAAAGATATTGTCAATGGCGCCGTTCTTAATCTTAAAACATTTTATGTCCTGGCCCCCAATATCTATGATAAAGTCCACATTGGGCCGGAACTTTTTTGCCGCGGTAAAGTGGGCGATGGTCTCCACCACCCCCAAGTCCAGGCCAAAGGCGTTTTTAATGATCTCCTCCCCATAGCCGGTAGAGGCCCCCGCCCGGATTTTGATGCCGGGGAAATCCCGGTACAGGTCCATAAGGAACTCCCGGACCAGGGGCACAGGGTTGCCGCTGTTGGGCAAATAGCGGGAGCAGACAATCTCCTCGTTTTCGTTTACCGCTACAGCTTTCACGGTGGTAGAGCCGGCGTCTATGCCCACATAGGCGGTTCCCCCTGGCCCTAGGGGGGCATTGGTGGCCACGCTGTCTTTTTTATGCCGCTCTAGAAATTCGTCATATTCAGCCTGGCTGGCAAACAGGGCCTGGCTGCTTTTGTAGTGCCGGCTAGAGCTGTACCCGGCAATTCTTTCCGTAATTTCCGCCAGTTGGAATTCACTGGCGGAGTTGGCCAGGGCTGCCCCGGCTGCCACATAGTACAGGGAGTTTTCTGGACAAACCCCTTCTACCCCCAATGTACGGTTAAAGGCCAGGCGAAGCTGGGGGAAAAAGGTGAGGGGGCCGCCTAAATAGACCACCTGGCCGGCAATTTCCCGGCCCTGGGCCAGGCCGGCAATGGTCTGGTTTACCACAGCGGTTAAAATGCTGGCGGCGATGTCATCCTTTTGGGCGCCCTGGTTGAGCAAAGCTTGGATATCAGACTTGGCGAAAACCCCGCAGCGGGAGGCAATGCTGTAGGTCCGGCTGCTCTCTCCGGCAATTTGGTCCAGCTCTGTGGGGGTAATGTCCAGCAAGGTGGCCATTTGGTCAATAAACGCCCCGGTGCCCCCGGCGCAGGAGCCGTTCATGCGCACCTCCATAGAGCCAGAGAGAAAGAGAATTTTTGCGTCCTCGCCTCCCAGCTCGATCACCACATCGGACTGAGGCAAGTATTTTTTTACAGCGGTGCGGGTGGCGTATACCTCCTGCACAAAGGGGATTCCCAGGTCTTCGGCCAGGCCCATGCCCGCCGAGCCGGAAATAGAGAGCCCGGCAGTGTTCTCCCCCGGGAATTTTTTTATGATACGTCCCAGCATTTCCGAGGCCTTTTCGGCAATCTGAGAAAAATGGCGCTCATACTCCTGGTATACCAGGGCGCCGCCGTGATAGACCACACATTTTAGGGTAGTAGAGCCCACATCCAATCCTATTTTCATTGGCTGGCTATCTTCCTTTCCACCGCGCCCTTTTTGGGTGGCGGCAACAATACAACTCTTAATGGGCCAGGGCCAAGCCCTAAATACCCATTAAGAATGATACCATTTTCCGACGGAAAAATCAACACGCCTGGAAAAGAAGCTTGCTTGAAAATTGTGGGGAAGCTGTAAAGCTTCAGGTCCCATTGCCCTATGCTCCGGCTTTCTGAAAGGCTGTGGAGGGCAGGAGCTTTCTTGGCCAGCCGGGCCATTTTGCGGGGCCTTTCCGCAAAATGAAAAGAGCTCCTGGGAAGGAGCTCTTTGGCTTATTTCGCGGTTTTTGCGAAATAGTTGCCCGGCGTTCCCTCAAGGCTTGGCTTTTTAGCCGGGGAGGAGGCGTTTTGGGGATGATTTGCCACTATTGCAGCAGTGTTTCGTACCGGAATTTGCCCATTGCCCGCTTAAGCAATACCGCTGCCAGCACCGCGCATACCAGGCCAATGGCCAGCATAAGCCATCCATTGATCAGCAGCACCCCTGAAAACTGGCCAACAATCAGCAGAATGAGGGGCAGCACCAGAAAAACCGCCCCTTGCTGGGCATCCTCTACACTTTGGGCCTTGGCCGATACCCGAACAATTAGGGTAATGGCAATTAAAGAGAGGGAGGGGGCAACCAGCAGCATGACCAACAGCCACTTTGCATCTGGGAGCACCAGGCTTCCTGTAAAAACAGCGGTTTCCGCCTCAATGACTGCCAGCATGGCCAAAAAGGACAGGATAGACACAAACATGCTCAGCAAAAAGGAGGCGGCCACCTTTGCCCGGAAAATCTCTTTAAGAGAAAGGGGACAGTAAAGAAGGGTTTCCAGAGTGCGCTTTTCCTTTTCCCCTACAAAGGATCCGGCGGCCATCACTGAGGAGGCCATTACCGGGATCATCAGGAAAAAGGTCGGTAGGATGTAGTTGAGCATTAGTCCGATTAGGGTAAGCAGCCTTCCGTCGCCCTGGGCGGGAAGGGGAAACTGCTTTAAAAGCTCTGTCAGCTCTTCGCCGCCCTGGGGAGCAAAACGAAGGGAAACAATAAATATGGTGGGCAGGAAAATGGTAAGCACAATGGGGACAATTAACAGGACAGAAAACATCCGCTTGTTCGTGGTTACGCTCTGAATATCCTTCCCCACAATTGCGGCCATCTGGCGGGTTCTGCTATGCATTATTGGGCCTCCTTCTCGCTGGTCAGCGCAAAATAGATATCCTCCAAAGAGGGCAGCTTGGCGGAAATATGATAGAGATTTCCGCCAGATTCCATAATGCTCCGGGCCAGGCGGGGGAGTTCTTCCTCAGTGCATATGGGGATTTGGAATTGGCCGGGGGCTGTTTGCCACCGGGCGAGCTCCGCCGGCGCGCCCTGTGCCTGGATTTCTGCCGACATACCTGCCCCTGCTTTTTCCCGCAGCGCGTCTAGGGTCCCCTCTGCCAGCAGCCGGCCCTCTGCCATCAGCCCGTACCGGGTGCATATCTCCTGGGCATAGCGGAGCTGGTGGGTGCACAAAAACACGGTTATCCCCTCCTCGCTGGCCAGCCGGCGTATGATGGCGTGGACATTTTGGGCGCTTTCCGGATCCAGGCCAGAGGTGGGCTCATCCAGAAACAGGATTCTGGGCCGGTGGACCAGGGCCCGGGCCAGAGAGAGCCGTTGGCGCATACCAGTGGAATAGGCTGAAAGCTTTTGCTCCGCCGCCTGCTCCAGCTCTAGCTGCCGGAGCAATTCACATCCCCGTTTCCGGCTTTCCTCTGGCTCCAAACCAAAAAGATTGCCAAAGAATATCAGGTTTTGCAGGCCGGTGAGATTATTGTACATCTGGGCGTGCTCAGTAACAACGCCTGCCAAAGCGTGGACCTTTTCTGGACTTTGCCCAGGTTCTAGTCCGAACACAGTGCAGGATCCGCTGGTGGGAGTCAGCATTCCGTTAAGCAGCTTTACTGTAGTGGTTTTTCCCGCGCCGTTAGGGCCCAAAAACCCAAATACTTCACCGGGGTTCAGGGAAAGACTCACCGAATCCACCGCCTTTTTGCCGCCGGAATATGCTTTAGAAATATTGTTTAGGGCAGCCGCCATCATATTGCATACCTCCTGTCATGTTCTATTTTGCGCAGTATCTCCTGGAATCGGGGATTTTTCTTTAAGCCCGCAAAGGCTGGAAGCCCGGCAAGGGAATCTAAAACGCTTTTGCGTATGGCTGTTTCGTGCCTAGGCAAATTCCGGCCCAAGGTGAGGTTTTCTTCCAGCCAACCATCCAGCAGGGTAAAGTAATCGTCACCGTGCAGCCGCAGGAGATCAATATCGGAAAGGGCCAGCCCCTTGTATTGTTCCAGCATATCCAAGGCCCGCTCTTCTTGGCCTTGAGCCATGTACCCTTGGGCCAAGGAAAGGTAAACGGAGAGCATGAACCCAGGATGCAGGGCATTCAGCCGAAAACACGCTTCAAGGGCCTGGATGCGGCGGGCGGTTTCGGCGAAAGCCTCTGGGCTCTCTTGGCACATGGCCAGATAAGAGAGCATAAGGTTCATTACCTCCAGAACAGTCTGGTACATGCCGGCCTGCAGGGTACGCCTGGCCTCCTTCTGGTTTCCGGCCATCTGGTATGCCTCAGCCAGCAGGCACTCCGGGGCCATATGCAGAGAGACGGTTTCCTTTAACAGCTGAACAGCCTCCTGGGTCCTTCCCAGCCTGAGCAGGCAGAAGCCTTCCATATTTACGGCCTGGCTAACAAGAAAACCATCGCTGCTCTCCTCTTTTACTCGGATAAACAGGGCCATGGCCTCTTCTATCACAGCGAGAGAACGGCTGAGCTCCCCGGCCAAGGCGCAGTGGTTTACATACAGGCAGGCCAGCTGAAACAGCAGCTCTGGGCAGGCGAAATATCGTTTGGCAATTTCCCGGCAGCGGTCCATCACTTCTGAGAAAGGGGCGGAGCCAAACTCCTGGGTCAGGCTTTGGTGAAGCTTGCGGATCTCCTCCTTTTCCATTTGGGGGCGGTAGCCCATTAGCTGATCAATGGTGATATTAAAAAAGGCGGCTAGCCGGGGCAAAAGGGCAATGTCTGGGTAGGTGGTGGCGGTCTCCCATTTGGACACCGCGGTTTTAGAAACGCCGATGTGCTCTGCCAGCTCCTCCTGGGTAACCCCTCGTTTCCGGCGGTGCTCTACCAAAACCTGGCCTATGTTGATTTCTCTCATGCTCTCACCTCTTCATCAGTATAGGTTGCCAGGGCGGAGAAAGCAAGCGATGCGCAGGAAATTTTGGTTAAGAAAGTTTCCTGCTGGGCAACCTGGAGAAAAAAGAAAGGAGAGGGCAAAAAAAGAAGGCCTTATAGAATAAAGCCTTCTAAAAAAATTCAGGGCCAGGCGGCTTCAGCGCTGCAGAAACCTTTTCACAATCCGCCGGAACCGCTGGTAGTACTGGGTGATTAGCCCCGCCAGCGCAAAATCGTACAGAATAAACACCACATTCGCCAGGCCCAGCAACACTGCCGGGCCATAGGCCCCTACAAAGGGCAGCTGGGTAAACTCCTGGGGGGACACGCCTAAGAGAGAAATTGCCAGCACGGCCTCTAAAACAGCGGCCCCATTGAATAGCGCCAGCTTTGTTATCCAGCGCAGGGCTGGCTGCCTGATTTTGCTTAGCACCGCGAACAAAACCGGATAATAGCCAAAGAACAGGAGATAGATGAGGGCCGCCTCTCGGTCTGGAACCAGCAGGAGGGACAAAAGCCCTGTAGCCCCATAGGCCCCCAAAGCGTATCCTATGCCGGCCTCTGCCACAATGGGGATAAGCAGGCACCCAGCCAAAGCGGGTATGGCAATGGACGCTATGGAAACCAGCCCCTCAAAAAGCATAAGCACTACAGAGAGGGCGGTTGTCACCCCGCAGAGGGCCAGAATCCCCGATTTTTTCATAGAGTCCACTCTCCTCTTAGCAGCAGCGGATTAGGTCCCCGCCTAAGCATTCGCAGCAGCAGTCTGCCATTAGCAGCCCAGAGCACATATCACAGGTATTGCATTCCCCGCCCATGGCGCGGTTGGGGTTATAGCCGCCATACATACCGCCCCGCTGGCTCATGGCCTGGTTTAGGGCTGCGCTGTACTCTCCGTTGCCTGGGTCCAGCTGGCAGGCCCGGGAAAAGTGGTCTTTGGCCTCCTCCAGCCAGCCCCGGCGGTAGAGCACAGAGCCTTTTAAAAAATACCATTCCGCATTCCGCCGGTCTGCGGGCACGCCGTTGAGCAGCTGTTCCGCGTCGGCAATCCGGCCGGACATAATGAGGCTGCGCACATCGCTAAACCCGGAATTGCTGTGATAGTTTACAGAGTTCTGCGCCCCGCCGTAGTAGCTGCTCCCTGATTTTCGCTGGGCAGTGATGGTATCATAGGCCTCGTTGATTTCCTTCATCTTTTCGTCGGCCAGTTCCTTTAGGGGGCTTTCGGCATATTGGTCTGGATGATATTTTTTGGCCAGCTTGCGGTATGCGTCTTTCACCTCCTCATCTGTGGCAGAGGATGAAACGCCCAGCACCTTATACGGATCCGTCATCGTTTAAAACCATTTCCTTTCTCGCAAAACTCTCTGAATTTCAAGAGCACCTTAATAGAACAGACTGGAGGCAATGCCTCATAAAGAATTTGCAGGGCGCTGCCCTTACTCCTTTTTCAATTCCCGCCGGGTTTTGTTCTTTACATGGAGAAACAGGATTTCTCGCTGCACCTCTGGCAGGCCCTTTGTTACCACATTCTCAATAATTGGTCTAAAATCCCCGAGAGGAATCAGGTTCATGGCCAAAACCAAGCGGGCTGCGGTGGCGTTTAGGGCCGCATTGCAGCTTTCCTCTGCCTGGCGGCGCTGTTCCCCCTCCAGCTTTTTTGTCCCTTCCAGCCCCAGCCGGGCAATAAAGGGGTTAAAGCTGCCCTCTGCCAAATCCTGGGCCAGGTCGTCGGCAGCGTCCATGAGGTAGACCCAGCGGCCAAGGAAATAGCCAAAGCTCTCGAAAGCCGGGCGGAGCTTTTCGTTGCAACCAGCCAGTTGGCCGAAAACCTGCTCCAGCAGCTGGGCAGTGGGCTGGGCGCACTGGTCTGGCCCGGCCAATTCCAGCTCTGCCTGGCGCTGGGCCTCCATAGCCTTTTGCGCCGCGGCGGCCAGCCAGGGAAACCGTTTTTCTGCCTTTTTGGCCATAGGCCGGGCAAAAACCAGAAGCAGCCGGCTGCCTAGAGAGCGAAAAAAGCCCTGGTCCAGCAGATTGTCCCGGAGCTTATGGTAGGTTAACAGCACACAGAGGGCAGAGGCTTTCTGGTAGGAATCCCCAGGGGCGGGAAGATAGGTGCAGGCCTTGAAAGGATTCATTACGCAGCGGGCCCGGTCCTCCTGGGGTTTTGCGCCGGATACGGACAGAGCCGCCATGGCGTAAAAGGCACAGTCGTAGCTTAGGGCAAACCGGGCCAAGGGCCCATATTCCTGCCCCAGAACCCGGCATAGCTGGCAGTACACAGCTTTATACTGGCTGTATTCCCGCACCAGCAGCTCAGGCTTAAGGGGGCGCACATATCCAAACATAGTACCTTCCTCTGCGGCGGCTTCCCCCAGGAGGCGCCGATTCTGTTTGTTTCTGTTCCTATTCTAGCGGATTTCCCTGGGCAGTTGTTGAACACAGTGTTAATTTTCCCCGATAAACCGGGGATTTTTCTTACAGAACCCAAGAGAATTTTCTTAAAAGTAAGCAAGGGCGCCTCAGCCGGAGGATGGAGCCCTTTGCAAGGAGGGCTTGCGCTACCTGTAAAGCGCCAAGGCGTTTTGCTGCACCTCTACCTTTACCTCTTCCCCGCCCCAGGCGTATTCCCCGTCTAGAGACCAGGGCATGGGCTCGGCGCAGGTAAATACCGCGCCTTTTGTATGCACAAAGGTGATCAGCTCTTCATCTGCCTTGCCCCCCATTAGGGCCGGCAGAATGCGGTTTAGCTCGTGGAGGTTTCTGGGCCGCTTGACAAGGGTTAGCTCAAACCTGCCGTCGCAGGGATCTACCTTTCCCGGGTCCAGCTTAATGACCCCGCCAAGGGAGGTGGAGTTGGTCATGGAGCCAAACAGATAATCCCCCTCAAAAACCTGGCCCTCCCCGGTTTCTACCCGCACCGGATAGGATTTTAGCGCAGGCAGCTCCTTAATGCCCTCTAGGATATAGGCCAGGTGGCCAAGGGAGTTCTTTAGGCTTTGGGTAGTAGAATAGGAGGTTTGGGTAAAGGCCCCAAAGGAGGCTACATACACAAAATGCCGGTTGTCAAAGCGGCCGGTATCAATTGGCGAGGGGCTGCTCCCGGCAATTAAGGCGGCAGCCTGGGCCGGCTCTTTGGGCAGGCCCAAAAAGTTGGCAAAATCATTGGTGGTGCCCGCGGGAATATAGCCCAGGGGGATTTTCGCGCCAATGGCAAGCAGCATGTTTACGGTGGCGCTTAAGGTGCCGTCCCCGCCACAGCACACAATGGCGTCTGGGTTGCCCGCGGCGGCCCGCAGCAGGGCCCGGCTGGCATGGCTGGCATCTACAGTAAGCTCGAAAACCGGGTCGGTCCCGACC
>CAJUSM010000047.1 GCA_910588935.1 uncultured Oscillospiraceae bacterium | reverse complement strand
GCGCTTTGCTACAGTGGAGGTGGGGGAGAGCCAGGCCAAGCTGGAGGGGGCAAGCGTGAACCAGCTGGGTTGGGCGGGGGTTGGCCAGTACACGCTGCTGGCCAACCCTTACCACATGATGGCGCTGATGGGGGCCATAGCCAATGGGGGCGAGTACGCCCAGCCCCGGCTGACTGGGGATACCAGCCTTTTTGCCGGGCTGGCGCCAGGCAAGAGCCGGCAGCTGGTTACCGCCGGGGAGGCCACCCAGCTTAAGTCTATGATGCGGAACAATGTGGAAAATTATTATGGCGACTCCCTGTTTCCCCAGGGACTGCAGGTGTGCGCCAAAACCGGCACCGGCGAGGTGAGCGAAGAAAAGGCCCCCAACTGCTGGATGGTGGGGTTCTGCGATTCTCGAGAGTACCCCATTGCCTTTGCTGTGGTGGTGGAGGACTCCAACAGCAGCATAGAGTCTGCCGGAGGCGTGGTGGGCGCGGTGCTCTCCGTGCTGGCCGGTTAAGGCCAAAGCTCTAAAGGAACCGCGTGGAGGTGTTCGCCCGAACGAACGCCCCTGCGCGCGCCCCTGGTTTTCCAACTGCCCAAACAGCATACCGGCAAATACCAGAAAAATCCTGCGCAAAGGAGAAATTAACATGAAAATTGAGAAGCTGACCCCCGCCTTTAAAGACTACCTTTGGGGCGGTACCAAGCTCCGGGAGGTATACGGCAAGCCCTGCGACTATGAAAAGGTAGCGGAGAGCTGGGAGCTTTCTACCCATCCCGCCGGCCAAAGCAGGCTGCTGGGGGGCGAGCATGACGGCATGGAGCTGGGGGAATATTTTGCCCGGTATCCCCAGGTGCTGGGGGAGCGCTGCCAGGCCTTTGACAATTTCCCGGTGCTCATCAAATTCATTGACGCCAAGGAGCCCCTGTCCATCCAGGTGCACCCCAGCGACGAGTATGCCCTGGAGGTGGAACAGGAGTACGGCAAAACAGAAATGTGGTATGTAATGGACTGCGAGCCTGGGGCCAGCCTGTACTTTGGCGTCAGCCGGCCAGTAGACCGGGAGGAGCTTCGCAGGCGAATTGCGGATAACACCCTGGAGGAGGTGCTCAACCGGGTAAATGTCTGCCCGGGAGATGTGTTTTTCATCCAGTCCGGCACCATCCACGCCATTGGCGGGGGAATTTTAATCTGTGAAATCCAGCAGAACTCAAACTGTACCTACCGTGTGTATGATTACGGCAGGCTGGGAGCGGACGGCAAGCCCAGGGAGCTGCATATTGAAAAGGCCTTGGCGGTCTCCCGGCTGACCCCTTCGGACACCGGGGAGGGCAAGGGGGCGGCCCAGGCAATTCCTGGGGGCGAGAAAACCCAGCTGGCCAGCTGCAAATATTTTAGCACCTGGAAGGTGACAACAGAGAGCCAGGTAGAGCTGGAGGCGGGCAGCGGCTCCTTTGTTTCTGTGATTGTTATGGAGGGGCAAGGAAAGATTGCGGGGCCGGAAAACCAGGTGGAGTTCCGGGCCGGAGACAGCCTGTTTGTGCCGGCGGGAACAGGGACCGTGACGGTTGCCGGCAGCTGCAGCTTAGCTGTTACCCAGGTGTAGTGGCCTTGCTGTGTTCCCCCATACAAAAACAAAGGAGTGGACCATTGATGAAAATAATTCTGCTGGGCGAGCCCATGGGCCTGTTTATGGCTGAAGAGGCAGGCCCTCTCAGCCAGGTTCAAAGCTTTGCCGCCTCCACTGCCGGGGCGGAGTATAATGTGGCGGTGGGCCTGGCCCGGCTGGGCCATAGCCCCCTGTACTGTACCAGGCTGGGGAAGGATCCCATGGGCCAGAAGATTCGGGAGGGTTTTCAGGCCAATGGCATTGACAGCAGCCTGGTTATGGAGGCGGAGGAGGAGCTCACCGGGCTGATGCTAAAGGGCTTTACCCCTGGGGGCGACCCGGATATTGCCTACTACCGCAGGGGCTCTGCCGCTGCCGGAATTACCCCCCAGGATATTGACCGCCTAAACCTGGAGGGCTGCGGTTGGCTCCATGTTACCGGCATATTCCCGGCGATCTCCCCCAGCGCCCTGGCCGCTACCCGCCGCCTGGTGTGCCGGGCCAAGGAGATGGGCATTCCTATTTCTTTCGATCCTAACCTGCGCCCCCAGCTCTGGGCCAGCCAGGAGGAAATGGTCTCTGTGCTCAACGAGCTGGCCGGGGCCGCCAATACGGTGCTGCCGGGCATTGGGGAAGGAAAGCTTCTAACCGGCCAAGAGGCCCCTGAAGAGATCGCGCGGTTTTACCATGAGCTGGGCGCCGAGAATGTGGTGGTAAAGGTAGGGGAAAAGGGCGCCTACTATAGGGAGAAAACAGGCTCTGCAGGCTGGTCCCCGGCCTTTCCGGTAAGCCAGGTGGTGGATACAGTGGGCGCGGGAGACGGCTTTGCCGCGGGGGTGGTCAGCGCCCTGGCTGAGGGGCTGGGCTTAGACCAGGCTGCCTTTCGCGGCAATGTGATTGGGGCCATACAGGTAAGCAGCAAAAGCGACAACGAGGGCTTGCCCACCAGGGACGAGCTGGAGAAAATCATCGCCGCTGGGCGGGTGTAAGGCCCCGGGCAGGCAGGAGGGTGTACATGGGTAAAACAGGACAGAATCTCCAGCTGGACAGGCCCAGGCTTTTGCTGCCGGAAGGGGGCAGGCTGCGGAAGTGGATTTTTTACTGGACAGTTCTGCTTATTGGCGGGCTGGGCTGCTGGGGGAACTTTATTACCGCCTTTCAGCTGCGGGTTCAGCCGGCCTTTCTTGTAGGCCTGGGCATTTTCTGCGCCGCCTTTTCTGTGTGGCGGGCTGTAGACGGGAAAAGGAAGGGCAGCTGGAAACTAACCGCCCTGGTATGGGGTGTTTGGCTTTTGTGCGTGTGGTTTTCCTTTGAGACGATTTTTCATGGGGCGGTGCGAAGCCTAAACGCCATGCTGGCCGCTTATGGGGGCAGGCTAAACTATGACCTGCCGGTTTTCTATGTGCCCTACCAGCGGCCCCAGCCCGCAGACCCCGAGGCCTGGGAGTGCACCGCCTTGATTGCCTCCCTGCTGCTCCCCTTTTTTTGGACCCTGAGCCAAACCTGGATTAGGGGCAACCCTTTGGGCCCCTTTGCGGTTACAGGCCTTATGCTCTGCCTGAACCTGGGCTTTTCCATTTTGCCAGAAGAGTGGGCCATGGGGGCGCTGCTGCTGTTTTGGTGCCTGCTGCTGCTCACCTCTTCCTCCCTAAGCGGCAGCGGAGGGATTATTAAGGAGAAAGCCAGGTACCGGGCCTCTGGGGCGGCCTCGGCCAACCCGATTTTGCTTGCGCTGGTGCCGGCCATGGCGGTGGCCATGGTGCTCATCCACAGTATTTTTCCCAAAGAGGGATACAAACGCCCGGAATTTGTGGAGAAGCTGCGCATTGGGGCGGAAAGCGGCTTTGGCCTTACCTATGCCCAGGGGGGCCAGGGCAATGGCAACAGCTGGGTGCAGCTAACCAAGCTGGGGGGCAGGGACTATACTGGGGAAACCATGCTTAGGGTGCGGTTTACCTGGGAGGAGCCAGCGGTGCTGCTGGATTCCAGCGGATATTACAGCGTGCGGGACGAGATGGCCAGCAGGGATCAAAACAAAAGCAAGGAGTACCTGAAAAGCTTTGTGGGCACGGTATACACCGGCCAGAGCTGGCAGCGGCTGCCTGCCGAGGCCAGAAGCCAGGCCCAGAACCTGGCGATAAAGTCTCAGAATATGCCGGCGGGCTACAAGGAAAATCTGGATACCTACCAGATGGATTCTACCAGCAGCTACACCCTGCTGGTAGAGAACCTGGGGGCAAACCCTAGGTGCATTTATGTGCCCAGCAGCATGGCCAGCACAGAGGAGGACCTGGCCCCCTACCAGCTGGAGTTTGTGGAGGACGGCTTTGTAAAATCGAAAAATATTTTTACGGGCACCAGGGCCTACCGCCTCCAGGGGCTGGGGCTGTCTCAGGCCTACAGCTATTTTGCCCGGGCGTACGACCACAATTATTCGGAGTTTAAGCGGGCCTCCCATATCAGCATTACCAAGGGCGGGGCCTCCAAAACCGGCAACCTGCTGCAGAACCCCTATATCGTGACTGGGGACATAAGCTCCTCCGACGCGCTGCGCACCGCCATCTATGGCGGGGTCTGGACCGCAAGCAACAGTAAGTATATACCGTTCTGGTCCGAGGGAAGGTATTATGAGGACGAGTATATGGTGGAAATGCAGCGGGAAGACGGCACAGAGCTCTACATCTCGCCCAAGGCAGTGGCGGAGAGCCAGCAAAAGCTGATGGAGAGCCTGGAGGAGCAGTCCCAGGAGATGGGGAGCCCCTTCTTTGAGGAGGAGCTGTGGACCCTGCCAGACTGGGGGGAGCCCCTTTTTACCCAGGAGGAGCTGGAGTGGCTGCGGTCGGTGGAGGAGTACACAGAATTTGTATACGACCATTATCTTCAGGTGCCCCAGGAGCTGGCGGACTACCTAAACCGGTTTCGGGAGGCCTTTGGGCTGGAGAGCTCCCAGGCGCCTGTGCAGCAGAATTACTTTAGTATCATAGCGGATTCTTTCAATCCCCAAAGCGCCGGGGGGGAGGCCTCCAGCGGTCAGGAGGGGCTGGCGTTTCGAGACGGAGCCCAGTTTTTTGCCAATAAGCTGGGGGAGCTGTTCAGAACCTATTATTCCTATTCCCTAAGCCCGCCTCAGCCAGAGGAGGGCAGGGATTTTGTGGAGTATTTCCTGGAGGAGAGCCAGGAGGGCTACTGCGTGCATTTTGCCACAGCAGCGGTGCTTCTGCTCCGGTCGGCGGGGTACCCCGCCCGGTACGCCGAGGGCTATGTGGTGCCCTGTGATCAGCAGGACTGGGTGGATGTGCCGGACTACAATGCCCATGCCTGGGCAGAGGTGTATGTGGCTGGCCTGGGCTGGGTGCCGGTGGAGGTAACGCCCCCCTCGGAGGACGCGCCGGCGGTGTTTGAAAACGCCCGGCTGCCAGAGGACCTGGACTCTGCTTTAGGGGGCATTACGGCGCCGGCTGACCCCATGCCCACAGTGCGGCCCCGGGAAAACGAGCCCCAAACATCCCGGGAGCCCTTGGGGCCCAGCTATTCCCCAAGCGTTTCCTCCAGCCCCCAGCCCTCTGGGGCTGGAGCCAGGGTGTACAGAGACGAGTCTTTCTGGCCGGTTATGTTCTTTACAGCCGGCGGGCTGATTCTGGTGCTGGCGGGGTTGCTGATTCACCCCAGGCTCCGGCAAAGGCTGCGGGAAAAAAGCTTTGCCCAGCAGGATAGAAACCAAGCCGCCCTAAAGGCGTATGTGTACCTGCAAAGGCTTAGCCAGTGGGAAAAGCTGTGCGGCGTGCAGGAGCCTCCTCCTAAGCGCTGGAAGGAGCTGGCGGAAAAGGCCCGCTTTGGCCGGGGGATGCTTTCGGAGGAGGAATTAAGAGAACTAACAGCAGCGGCGGAACAGCTTAGGCAAAAGCTTTGGGCCCAGCTGCCCTGGCTGACCCGGCTGCGCTGCAAATACATTTTTGGGCTTATTTGAGGAAAAGGAGCGTTTGCAATGGAAAAAATCAAGCTTGGAATTATCGGTTTGGGAAACATGGGAAGCGGCCACGCCCTGAATATCCTGGCCGGGAAAACCCCGGAGATTCAGCTGGCGGCGGTGGCGGACCGCCGGGAGGCCAGGCGCTCCTGGGCAAAGGCGAATCTTCCGGAAGAGGTTTTGGTAATGGAGGAGGGCCAGGCGCTGATTGCCAGCGGCCAGTGCCAAGCGGTGCTGATTGCCACGCCGCATTATCAGCACCCGGTGCTGGCCAGAGAAGCCTTTGCCCATGGGCTCCATGTAATGTGCGAAAAGCCCGCGGGGGTTTATACCAAGGCCGTAAGGGAGATGAACCAGGCGGCGGAGGAAAGCGGACTGGTGTTTGCCATGATGTTTAACCAGCGCACCAACTGCCTGTACCGAAAGATGCACCAAATGGTGCGGGGGGGCCAGCTGGGAGAGCTGAAACGGGTAAACTGGATTATTACCGACTGGTACCGCACTCAGATTTATTACGATTCTGGAGACTGGCGGGCTACCTGGGACGGCGAGGGCGGCGGCGTGCTGCTGAACCAGTGCCCCCACCAGCTGGACCTGCTTCAGTGGATTTGCGGTATGCCAAAATCCCTGCGGGCGTTCTGCCTAGAGGGAAAATGGCACAATATTGAGGTAGAGGACGATGTAACCGCCTACCTCCGGTTTCCCAACGGGGCTACAGGGGTGTTTGTTACCACCACCGGGGACGCCCCAGGGACCAACCGCTTTGAGGTGACAGGCACCAGGGGAAAGCTGGTTTGCGAGGAGGATCGGCTGGTTTTTTGGCGGCTGGCCCAGGATGAAAGAGAGTTCTGCCGCAGCGCCCAAGAGGGCTTTGCTAAGCCGGAAACAGAAAGGCTTGTGGTGGAGACAGACGGGGAGAACCCCCAGCATGTTGGCGTGCTCAACGCCTTTGCGGGAAAGATACTCCGAGGCGAGCCCTTGGTGGCAGAGGGCTGGGAGGGCATTCACGGCCTAACCCTTTCCAACGCCATGCATCTTTCCAGCTGGCTGGACAGGGAGGTAGAGCTCCCCCTTGACGAGGACCTCTTCCTCCAGGAGCTGGATAAGCGCCGGGCAGGCTCCCAAAAGAAGGCGGGGAAAGAGATTACCTTCTCCACAGAAGGGACATATTAAGCGGGAACCAGGAAATCCTGCTGAAAACACAGGCCGGCGGCAGCCCCGTAGAAAGGGCGGCCGCCGGCCTATTTATTTGCTAAATTTGCCAAAAAACTTAGGTAGAAAGAAAAGGCCGGAAATGGGGGTGGCCCCTTCGCTTTTTGAAGATAAGGAGATGCAAAATTTGGAAAAGAGGTATTGTCAACCGGAGAAAAATGGTGTACAATATATGCTGTTTGGAGAAGGGCTTGTTTGAAAATAGAGGAAATGACGGATTTTTGACTAGAAGTGGTCAGCTTTAAGGAAAAACCGCAAGTCATACTTGCGTGTTACGAGGATTTTCGACGCGGAAGATGGCCGCTTCTGGGCAAAGGACAGTGTTTTCGGTTTTTTTTGAACAAGCCCTAGAAGTCTGTTTGGAAACCGGAGAAATGCTGGATTTCTGGTTAACACAGACAGTGCTTTAGAGTTTTCAAACAGGCTCGAGTATCGTAAGCGCGTTTGAGAGCCGGCATCCGCCAATTTTCCAATAGGCGGCATTGCCAGTTTAAAAGAAACTTTGCCGCTTCTCAATTGGGCAAACGGTAAAACCAGGCATGTTTTAGGAGGGAAGTGATTTTCTCTGGATGATACTAAAACACGGATTATTTTTGCGGCAATGAAAGCTGTGCGCCAGTACGGCCTGGAGGGCGTGCGGGTTCAAAACGTCAGCGAGCTGGCGGGGGTTTCCCCTGGGGCGCTGTACAGGTACTTTGAGAGCAAGGAGCAGCTGATAAGGGAATGCTTTACCTATGTGGATAAACAGGCGGCCGCTGTTTTTGACCACCTGAACTTTAATCCCTTTTCCATGCTTACAGACCCTATAGGAGCGGTAAGGAGCTTATGGTTTCCCTATTTCCGCTTTTGGGTTTCCCACCCTGACGAAACGGTTTTTTACTACCGGTTTCGGGACAGCGCGGTGTTTCCCCAATACAATAAAACCCGGGATGCCAGCTATTTTGAGTCTTTTGGAAACATGGTTCGCGAGTTTATGGAGGCTTTCCCCAGCCTGCGCCAGATTAACCAGGACATGCTGTGGCTCCATGTGCTCACCAGCACCGTAATGTACGCCAAATATGTGGTAGAGGGGCTGCTGCCGAACGGCCAGGAGACCGAGGACACCATATTCCAGCTTTTAACCGTAGGGCTAAGCGGCTACCTACAGGCTGGTTTAACCCAGGACAGGGCAAGCGGGAGGCCCATTAACAATCTGCAAAAAATAAGATAAGGTAGCAGTTGTATCAATTTATATATAGAAACTGGAGATTCATACAGCCTGTTGGCTACATGTTGTAAATAAACATTCACTTATTTTCTGGACCATTAGGGTAAATCCATTTTGCTATTGGCTAAAATGCCTGTATGCAGGTGGAAGCAGGCGCCGCCACATGGCATTCAGGGGAAAACGCCTGCCGCTGTGCCTGTGGAATCTCCCAATTTTTTGGGCGAACCGGTGAACAGGTACAGGCCTGCGGCAGTAAGATACATATGGAAAGCGGTTTGCAGGCGCTTTCGCTCCGTTTTAAATGAAATGGCAGGCTATTTGCCCGCCAATATCAATATAAGGAGAATTTCTGCAGCTTACCCGCTGGTGTAAAGCAAGCCTGATGAGGAGAGTGTAATAATGGAGAAAATACTAATTGTTGACGACAGTGCGGTGCAAGCAGAACGATTAAGAAGTATTTTAGATGACGAGTATGAGGTAACCGTTGCCCAAACAGCGGAAGAGGGGCTTCGCAGGGCCAGCGGCGAAAATTTTTCGCTGATCCTGCTGGATGTGGTAATGCCGGGGATGGATGGCTTTACACTGCTGAAAAAGCTGCAGGAGGAAATTATTACCCAGAGTATTCCCGTTATTCTAATTACCAGCCTATCGGACGCGAGCGATGAGCAGCACGGGCTGATTTTGGGAGCTGTAGACTATATTACTAAGCCCTTTAACGCCTTAATTGTAAAAGCCAGGGTGAACACCCACATTAAGCTGTACCAATACCGCAGGCAGGTTGAGCAGCAGTCTATGACAGACCAGCTGACAGGAATTGCCAACCGGCGCAAGTACGAGCAATATAGTATTACAAAATGGGGCGAAGCGATTCGGCTGCATGTGCCGCTTTCTATTTGCATGTTTGATATTGACCGCTTTAAGGTATATAACGATACCTTCGGCCACCCGGCCGGAGACAAGGTGATTGCCACCGTGGCCCAAACAGCGGCCTCTTACCTGCAGCGCAGTACGGATTTTCTGGCCCGCTATGGGGGCGAGGAGTTTGTGGCTGTGCTTTTGGGGGGCAACGCGGAGCAGGTATTTGGGTATTTGAGAAAAATCCGGCAGGCAGTGGAAAACCTGCATATTCCCCACGACCCCGCTGTGGGCAAATGGGTTACCATTAGCGTGGGGGGCGTTACAGTGATTCCTGAAATAGAGCGGTCCTATGATTTTTATTTAAAAATTGCAGACACCATGCTGTACGACGCCAAAAAGCATGGCCGAAACAGGGTGGTATGGGCCGACGAGCGGATGAAGCAGCTGTGGGAGAAATAAGGCGGGGAGGCAGCTGTTTAAAACAGGAGGTATATTGTGCGCTTACTAAAATTGTTTGGGAAAAAGGGGAAACAGCAACCGCCCCAGGAAAAGCCAGAGGCGGGCCAAGGAGATGAGCTGGCAAGTTATTCTGGTATGCGGGTAGAGGTAACAACCAACGAGGGGAACCTGCTTTTTGTGGCAAAGCTGATGGGGGTGCGGAAAGGAAAAGGGGAGCTGCACCAATACTCAGAAATCGAGATTCCCATGAAGGAGGAAACGATTCATGCAAAAATTCGGGGATACAGCGACCATAAGCGAAAAGCAATCTATATGGAGGGCGTAATTTCGCCTATGCCCCAGCATATATGGAGTGTGGAGGCGCTCACCCTGGACCGCATTGGCAATGACCGTGCCTTTTTCCGGCTGAGCACCAACCTGGACGCCACCACGGTAATGTTTAGCGGGCTGGCTATGGGAGAAAACCCCTGTAAGCTGCTGAATATCAGCGTAGGCGGGGCATGCATTAGCTCGGCGTGCAGGTACCATGCAGGGGACAAGTTTTTATTAAAGGTAAAGCTTTTAGAGGACAGGCCGGAGTCTGCCATGTTTTGCCAGGTGCTGCGGGTAATTGAAAGGGAAAATATGCCCACGGAATATGGCTGCCGGTTTTTGGAGCTGACAGAGGAGGACCAGGAGCAAATTATTCAAAATATATTCGCTGCCCAGCGCCAAAAAAGAGGAAAATCCTAAGGCCTTTTCAAAGGGCGCAATCGAAAAAAGAAAAGCGGCTGGGCGTCTCCTTTTGGGAGGCGCCCAGCCGTTTTTTTGCGGATTGCAAGCGGATTTTTTCTTGGGGGGGACTGGCCAAACCTGGCGTCTGTCAGCTCAATCTGGGTGGCCAGGCATATCCGCATGGAAAAGCCCCGGCGCCAATCTGTTTGGGGTCAATCTGCCGGAGCCCAATGAAAACCCGGAGAAAATTGACCTTATCCAGCGTTATGCTGTTCTGGCACGCAATGCCCACGCTTTGCCTCTTTTGAAGTGGGTGAAAAGTATTTTACCATGGGTAACAGAGCGGTGTTAAGCTTCTGTGGATTAGGGCTTGTTGTGGGGGCAGGAATTGGCCCCATGGGGAATAGACAAATCTAGGATTTTTGTGGCGACCCTTTGCGCCAAATGCCTATTATGGGTTATGGCCACAATGCCCATGCCTCTTTTTCCTGCCTCCCGCAAAACAGTATTCCAAATTTGGGCTTGGGTGATAACATCCAGCATGGTGCTGATTTCATCGCAAATAAGATACTCTCCGCCGCTGATTAGGGCCCTTGCCACACAGAAGCGCTGAAGTTCCCCTCCAGAGAGCTCCCGGGGAAAACGGTGAAGCCAAGCCCTCTCTATGCCCAAGGCCTCCAGCATATCCTCCTGAAGCTCGCCGCTCTCCTCCAGAACGCGCCGAAGCCTCCAGCGGGGATTGACGGCTTTTTCCGGGTGCTGGAAGATGAGCTGCACAGGGCATACGCCTTTTTGGGGAAGGGGTTTGCCGTTTAGCAGGACCTGCCCCTTGGCCGGGGTTAGGAATCCTGCCAAAAGCATGGCCAGGGTGGTTTTGCCGTAGCCGCTGGGGGCGAAAATGGCCAGCCGTTCCCCTGGGTCAACTTTTACGGTGCGGTTTTCCAATACCCAGGGCCGCTTTTTATCATACCGAAAATAAAGGTTTTTTGCCTCAAGAGCCATAGTAGCACCTTACCTCTCCGCCCCTAAGCTGGGTTACAGGGGGGGCCTGTTTTTCGCAGCGCTGGGTTTTATAAGGGCAGCGGGGGGCATACAGGCAGCCTTTGGGCAGGCTATCGCCATAGGGCTGAAAGCCTGGGGCCGGCTGGAACCCGTTTTGGGGCAGGGCCCGCCACAGGGCTTTGGAATAGGGGTGGCGCAAGGCTTCTGGCCCGGCAATAAAGTCGGCGGGGAGGGCGGTCTCCAAGGTGGTTCCGGCGTAAAACACGGCAATCCGGTCTGCAAAGGCAAAGGCCAGGTCAATATCATGGGTAATCAGAATCACGGATTTTCCCTTATCCGCCAGCTCTCGGAACATCCCCAGGGCTTCTAGGGCCTGCTCCAGGCTCATGCCTGGGGTGGGCTCGTCGGCAATGATCAGCTGGGCGTCTGTTACCAGGGCGGTGGACACCAGCACCCGCCTTGCCATGCCGCCGGAAAGCTGGAACGGGTAGAGCCGCTCTGTTTCTGCCGGCAGCTGGAGCCGCTGGAACAGCTTTTTCCTTTTTTCGGTGAGCCTGGGCCTGTAGTGGCCGTCGGCTTGGGCGCCCACCCTCATCAGCGGGTCAAGATATGCCACAGACTGGGGAACCAGGGCGAGCTCTGTGCCCCGAAGCCGGTTTTGCAGGCTAGGGGTAAGCGGTTGCCCTTTATAGCGCATGCGCCCCTGTACCGTGGCATTGGGGGGAAGAATGCCCAGAACGGCAGCAGCCAGCAGGCTTTTTCCAGAGCCGGAGGAGCCCGCTATGGCAAGGACCTCTCCCGGATACAGGGTTAAATACAGCTGGGAGATGGTTTGCAGGTCCCTTTGCCCTAAGCCTTGGGCATACATGCGAAAGGAAACGGATAGGTTTTGTATTTCCAGTAAGGCCTCTTTTTTCGGTTCCATATTCTCCTCCTTATTCCTGGGCGCTGTAGGGGTCCAGTATCATCCCCAGGCACTCTCCCAGCTTATCTATCTGCAGCACAAGCAGGGCAAGAGTTAGGCCAGGCAGCATGGCCATCCACCACATCCCGGTGGATAGGTAGCGCATGCTCTCCGCTAAAATAATGCCAATGGCTGGCTGCTCTGGGGCAAGCCCAAAGCCCAAAAAGGAAATGGCGGCTTCGTGGAGGATTGCGTGGGGGAACATTAAGACCAATCCCACCAAGAATTGCGGGACCAGATGGGGCAGCAGATGATGGGTGAGAATCCAGGCGCTGGACTTGCCCAGCTTTCGGGACACAGCCACATAGGGCTGGGAGCGCAGCTGAAGAACCTCTCCCCGGATGAGGCGGGCCAGGCTGCACCAATGGGTGGCGGCAATGCCCGCCAGCAGGCCTTTTAGCCCGCGCCCCAGGGCAAAGGAAATTAGGATAATTAAAATAGTGTGGGGCACGCCCATTACCAGGTCAATCAGCCAGTTTATCAGGCTGTCTGCCCCTTTAGAGCCGGTGGCGGCGGCAATTCCCACCAGCAGGGCGATTATGGCGCTGATAGCCGAGGCTGCCAGCCCAATGGTAATACTTAGGGACAGGCCCTTTAGCGTGCGCAGGAGCAGGTCCCGCCCCAGGGCGTCTGTGCCAAAGGGATGCTCTATACAGGGCGGCAGCTTGGCGTTTAAAAAGCTGCCCGCCACCCCTTGCTCTGGAATGAGAATGCCGCAGGCGTAAATGCCGGCAAACACAAGGGCCATTGCCGCGGCGAGCAGCACAGCCTTTTTCCGGCGGTTTGTTTTTTTCATTTCCCCACCTCCCAAATCTGGGGGTCGATGACCCCATACAGCAAATTGGCGATGCCGTTTCCCACGCACACAAACAGGGCAGAGAACAATGTGATTCCCAGCAGCAGGGGAACATCCCCCTGTAGCCCTGCGGCGGACACAGCGCTGCCCAGCCCTGGATAGCTGAACACGTTTTCTGCCAAAACCGAGCCGCCGAACAGTTCCCCAAAGGAGGCAAACTGCAGGGTAAGGGCGGGGAGCAGAATGTTTCGCAGGCCGTGGCGGAAAAGAAGGGTAAGGGGGCCCTCGCCTCTGGCCCTGGCAAACAGGGCGTACTCGCTGTTCAGCACATTCACCAGCTTTTGGCGGGTGTGCAGGGCAATGTTGGCAAAGGACGTAAGGCTTAGGGTAAACCCAGGCAAAACCAAGTGGTAAAGCTTTTGCCAAAGGGTAACCTCCTGGCCGAGCATACCCAAAGGGGCAGAAAAGCCAATAGGGAACCACTTAAGCCACACGGCGAACACCAGCAGAAGCACCAAGCCCAGCCAGAAAGCGGGCACAGAGCTGAGAAAATAGCACAGCTTTTTCAGCAGCCTGTCTGGCAGCCGGCCCTGGTACATGCCCATTACGCAGCCTAGGGCAAGGCCTGTTATGCCGGCCAATATCCAGGCGCAGAGCATAAGGGCCAGGGAATTGGCAAAGCGCTGGCCAATTACCTCTGCAACCGGCCTGCGAAAAATGGCGGATTCTCCTAGGTTTCCCTGGAAAAGCTGGGAAAGCCAGGCAATATACCGCTCTGCCGGCGGCTGGCCAACGCCCCAGTAGTCCGCGATCTCGGCGCGCTGCTCTGGAGATACCGCTGTTCCCAGGCCCAGAATATACTGCCCCACTGGGTCGGTTGGCGAGGCGGTGACAAGCCCAAATGAGATAATGGTGACAGCCAGCAGCAGGGAGAGAATTTTTAAGGCAGCACCGCACAAGGAGCGTACAAGAGGGGCGCGGCGGGACTTTTTGTGTATGGCTTGGGCGCGGCCAACTTGGCGATTGGTAAAGGGACAGGGCGGGCTATGCCGTGTAAAGCGGGCTGCTAACCTTGTTATGGGCCTTTTCATAGAAACACCTCATTTTTCGTCTGTATTTCCCTAAAAGCCTGGGGGCGGCCCCTTACTCAGTCCAGGCCCATTCGTTTAGGTTCTGGATAAGGGGCAGCCCATGGCCATGGCCGTGAATGGGCTGTTGGCCAATGGAAAGACCGTTTCGGACATAGGTTACATGGTCCAGGTTCACAATCCAGACCCAGGGGCACTCCCCCTGCATGGCGGTTCCCGTAACGCCGTCCCATTGGGCCTTCTGCCAATTTTCGTTGGCCTCCTCTGGGGTAAGGGCCGCCATGGCGGCCTGCAGATAGCGGTCTGTAGTTTGGCTCCCATACCCCTCCGGATTGTAAAAATCATCCAGCAGGGCGCCCTGAGAGCGGTACAAATAGTAGGTTTCGTTGGGGCTGGAAGAGCCCCAGCCCATCATAACCCCATTGGAGAACATGCGCTGTGCCAGCTCGTCCCAGCTAACGCCCTCCACGTTCATTTGAATCCCAATGGCCTTTATCTGCTCGGCGACAGCCATAGCCACCCCTTGGCGTACAGAGTCGCCGGAGGGATAGATACAGGTAAATTCCCCTTTTAGGCCGTTTTTCTCCACAATACCGTCCTGGTCGGTGTCAGCCCAGCCGGCATCGGCTAAAAGCTTTTTGGCATAGTCCAGGTCTGTCTCTATTTTTACCTGAGGATTGTTCCACGGCATTCCGTCGTTTTCAGAATAGGCGGGCCGGCCAAAGCCGTTTAAGACAATTTCTGCTACCTGTTGGCGCTGGATGGCATAGGCAATGGCCTGGCGGATCTCCCGGTTGCAGGTAACATTGTTGCCTATGGCCCCTCCGCTGGGGGTGGTTTTGCCTTCGTTGGGAAGAACCGGCAGGGTAATGCCCCGGTTATCCGCCGAGGGAATGGCCTCTACATGGTAGCCCTCTACCTGGGTGGAACCAAGGGTGGCGGAGGAATAGGCCACGTCTATTTTTCCCGCCTGCACCCCAGCCAGGGCGGCGTCCTCAGACATAAAGACCACGGTAATGTTTTTAATGGCGGGCACGCCGCCGTAATAGGCCTGGTTGGCGGTAAAGAGGAGCTGCTCCTGAGCCCGCCACTCTACAAATTGATAGGGGCCAGAGCCTATGGGGGCCCGGCCGTAATCTTCGCTGTAGGCATGCTTGGGCACAATGCCTACAGAGGCCAGGGTGTTTAGAAAAATAGAGGTAGGCCGCGAGAGGGTGATCTCCACAGTGGTTTCGTCTTTTGCTACAGCCTTTTCCATGTAGGTAAGGTCAACAGAGCCCTGGGCCGCTTTTGCGGTTTCCAGGGTAAAGGCCACATCGGCGGCAGTAACCTTTTGGCCGTCTGTAAAGAAAGCGTCGTCCCGAAGGGTAAAGGTCCACACAAGGCCGTCTGGAGACAGGGTATAGCCAGTGGCCAGGTCATTTTCAAAGGTCAGGTCAGCGGTATATTTTACCAGGGTGCTCTGGACAATGGGCGAGTTGCCATGCCCCCAGCCCTGGGTGGGGTCTAGGGTTTCCGGCTCAGAGCCAATGGCGATGATCACGCTGTCCTTTCCGTGGGCCGCCCCTAGGTTCTCCTCTGCATTCGCGGCGGAAACTGGTGAGAGATTCCCCGCTTGGCCTCTGCTTTCGCAGGCGGCCATTGCCGCCACCAGAAGCAGGGAAAGGAGCAGGGAGAAAAATTTTTTTCCATTCATGCTTGATTTCTTCCTTTCATGTGCGCTGCCTCCACAGGCCCAGGTTTCCTAAAGGGCAGCCTGGGGAAGCCGGGAGGTGGTTTTTTTCTGTGGGCGGGCCTTTTCGGAGAAAAAAGAAAAAGAAGGCCTGCCATTTCCCATTCGTGGGAAACCGCATACCTTCTTGGTATGGTTTTGAATACGGTGTTCTCTTTGCAATCGTACTGTTTTACGCCTAGCGCCGGGGCGTTCTCGCCCCTTTCCCGGCTTCATGCCGGATAATTCCTATATAGAATAAGGTCCTGGAGGGGAAATGTCAAGAGAAATTTGGAAAATCGGCAAATTGATCAAAAATGCGCCGGGTGAAAGGGGACTCGAATTAGCAGAACCCAAGCGGTCAGCGCTTTATGGAAATGGCTTTCAGTTCCTCCAAAACCCCCTGGATTAGGTTGGAAATTGTCAGGTCAGGCACGCCGATGATGATGTTATCGCAGTGGTTTACTGGGATAAGGACGCGCTTTGCAGGGCTTTGCCCTACGGCCACAGCCATTCTGGGCGTGATCTCCCCCAGCAGGGCGTCGGCGATCACAATGCCCACAGGCCCAATGATAACATCTGCGGAGCGGCTGCAGACCACCACGGCGTTTTCCCCGGTAGCGGCCTGGTCGGCCCCTGCTTTCAGCATGGCGGAAGTGGCGGCGCTGTTGGCGCCCACGGCAATGACAGTTTCGTGGGGATATGCCCCTTTAATGGCTGAAATAACCTGGCGGCCAATGCCGCCGCCCTGGGCGTCGATAACAAGAATATTCATGATGATGACCCTGCCCCATTTGTATTTTGGTACTCACACCAATTTTACCCAATGGGCAGAGGGTTGTCAAGATGGGGAAGGAGGAGGGGAGTGTGCAAACGCAGGGGTAAAAGAAGTCAAAGAGTGAAAAAGGGACAGCTGCCCCAGGATGGCGGGAGCAATAACGGCTTTTCCGCGCGCCAAAGCGGTTATAAGCGCGAACGAAAACAGTAAGAACGGCCTGAAGGTTTTCCAGCTTTCTGGGAAAGCGCCTGCCCTGACCGGATTCTCTGTCTTTCCGCATTAAACAAAAACTCCAGCTAGTACTCCTGTCTCCCCGTAAGCCGCCGGAAACATTCTTTATAAAGCCCCTCCGTAGTGCGCGCGATATCCTCCGGCAGCGTGGGCCCGGGCTCTGCGCCGTCCAAGCTATGGTCTATCAGCCAATCCCGCACGAACTGCTTGTCAAAGCACTTTGGCGATACGCCTGTCCGGTAGTCCTCCGCTGCCCAAAACCGGCTGGAATCCGGCGTGCAAATTTCATCGCCCAAGGTGAGAGTACCATCTTCATCATACCCAAACTCGAATTTCGCGTCTACAAGGATGATGCCCTTTTGTAAAGCGTGTGCTGCACAGGTTTTGTAGAGAGCAAAGCAGATTTTACAGATTTTTTCCGCCTCATCCGGGCCCAGCTCCCGCTGCAGCCTTTCGACCGATATATTTTCATCGTGCCCCGCGCTGTTCTTTGCCGAGGGCGTCAGAACAGGCTCCGGTAGTTTTTCTGCCAGCTGATATTTATTTCCATGATAGCTCCCAGCCGCCTGGTACTCTTTCCACAAGCTGCCAAACATATATCCCCGCACGATGAATTCATAAGGCAGCATGTCCAGTTTCTTAACCAAGACCGTGCGCTTCTGGTAGGGCTGGGGCAACCCAGCAGGGTTAGCTGAAAGGATGTGGTTTGGCACGATAGCGCGGGTAAAGTCAAACCAAAAGTTGGATATCTGTGTAAGCGCGATCCCCTTGTCCTTTATGACAGATCCCAAAATGACATCGAATGCGGAGATCCTGTCCGTAGCCACAATAGCCAGCCGGTTCTCGCCCGCTTCGTAAACTTCTCTTACTTTGCCGGAAATAATTTTTTTCATAGGTTCCTCCCTTTTCCCAACACTCAAATTGCGGCGGTTTGCTTGATGGCGTACAGGGTGTCCATACAATGCTTGTGGAGCGTGCCGCCGCTCATGCAGTCGAAAATTTTCTCCTCGCAGTGGGCGATGAGCCAGTCGGCGTAATAAGTGAAAAGCTCACCGGACACCCATTTATAACGGCCTTCTCGCTGGTCGGATTCCGTAATGAGGAAAGGTTTCCGCACAAATACGTTCAGGGCATGAAGCCCGGCATCTGTTGTGTGCGCCTGGTAATTTTCCAATATTTCCCGACGCAGTTCTTGAGAAATATAATGCAAGGAGCCAGAACAGAACACAATGTCAAAATCACTGTCCAGCCGGAAATCCCGGAGATCGGCCTGGAAAAAATTGATATCCACCTGAACCTTTTCGGCAAGGCGTTCTGCCTTGTCCAACCCCAGGCGTGCCGCGTCAAAAGCGGTGACGCTGTACCCATTGCGGGCGAAAAACACCGCGTTTTTCCCTTCGCCGCAAGCCACATCCAGCAGGCGCAGAGGCTTTATGGGGGGGCAAAGCTTCATTACCTCATAACACATATGGGAGGGCTGCACGCCCCAATAGTAGCCATTGGCCTTATAGCGTTCTTCATAGTCGGTAATGCGTTTCTGCTCTGCCGCATAGCCCATCAGCTGATCAATGCTGCAGTGCAGGACATTAGCCAATAGGGGAAGCGTGGAAATGTCTGGCAAGGAGTTGCCAGTCTCCCACTTGGAGACAGCCTGAAAAGACACTTTTACCGATTCTGCCAGTTGCTCCTGGGTCAGCCCCTGCTGCTTGCGCAGGGTATGAATGTTCCTGCCAACCTGATTGCCCATAACACCCCCTCCTTTCAAGGCCAGTATAGCATAAAAGAGGGAATACGGGTATAACTTCATTTGCGAATTCAAGGGGCAGGTTCAACTGTGGGTAGAATGAGCCGTGTACGGCCGAATGTTTCCATAAATGAGGCTGGTAATGAAGAAAAAGCTCGGGATGCAATCCCGATCGTCCCGAACCCTAACCAACTTTTCACGCTTTCTCTATAAGCACCTGGTTTTTAGCTCTTCCTGCAAAGGGTCTTTTGCCATAAAATCTTCTGTTCGGACACTCCCGCGGAAAACCAAGGCTTGACAAAAAAAGCAACCCCAAGTAAACTGGGTATGTACCCCAGAAAGGAGGATTTATCATGATTCAACTTGCCTCATTTATTGATGCCGCTACTCCCCTGCGCGCCCTGGGCGTGGTGGTCAGCCAAAACGGGCGGGAGATTGCCCGCCACACCTGGGAGGGGGCTTGCCGCCGGAATATTTACTCCGCCAGCAAAAGCTTTACCTCTGCCGCTGTGGGCATTGCGATTGGGGAGGGCCTGCTCTCTCTGGATGAGCGGCTTATAGACGTGTTTCCAGAGGAGCTCCCCGAGACGGTACAGGAAAACCTGGAAAAGGCCACGGCGCGGGACCTGCTGACCATGTGCCTGGGACAGCCCAAGGCCTTTCTTATGGGCGAGGACCGGCCCTACTATCCAGAGCGAAACTGGGTTAAGCTGGCCTTGGCCCAGCCTTTTTTGTATGAGCCAGGCACAAAGTTTGTTTACAACAATGTGGGGCCGTATTTGGCCGGCGTTCTGGTTCAGCGCCGGGCAGGCTGCAGCCTGGTCCAGTACCTAATGCCCAGGCTGTTTACCCCCCTGGGCATTCAGCTGCCTACCTGGGAGGTGGACCCCTTGGGGAATACCTTTGGCGCGGGAGGGCTTTTTCTAACCCTGGACGAGCTGCATAAGTTTGGCCTGCTCTACCTGCAAAACGGCAGCTGGCAGGGCAGGCGGCTGGTGCCCGAGGGCTGGGTTGCGGAATCCACCAAAAAGCAGGTGGAGAACGGCGGCTATGGCTATGGCTACCTGTTCTGGGGCGGCAGGCACGGCTCTTTTAGAGCGGATGGCAAGTACGGGCAGTTCTCCATTTTGATTCGGGAGAAGAACGCCGTGGTTACCGTTGTTGCCGAAAGCCGGGAGACAGAGAAGCTGCTTTCGGCGGTGTTCGACCATATCTACTGCCAGCTGTAAGCGCTGTATAAGCAGGCCCGCTTTTTACAAGAGGGCCTTTTTCTCCCCCAAAAAACGGACAGGCGTAACAACAAAACCAGCTGCAAGCGCATTTTTAGCCCGCGGCTGGTTTTGTTGAAATGTGCTGCCTGACAATACGGAGAGAGCTGTGCCTGGAACCTGCCCTGCTTGCCGGCCACCTGATCTGCTCCGCTCCATTTTTAGAAGCGCGACGTCTTTGCACAGGGGAGATTGACCGAGGCGTCCAAGCCGATCTCCCGCTGAGCATAGGCGTTTAGCTCCATTCCCGCCTGGTGGCCGGCCTGGTACTCGTAGTAGCCCTGGGCGGCGATCATGGCTCCATTGTCCCCGCATAAGTTTAGCTGGGGCAAAAACAGGGGCTTGCCTGTGTCCTTGCCCAATTTCTCCAGCTCCCGGCGGAGCAGGCGGTTGGCAGATACGCCTCCCGCCGCCGCCAGGGTTCCAATGCCTGTCTGTTCCCCTGCCCCGCGAAAGTTTTCGACCAGGCAGCCTACCACGGCTTGGCGGTAAGAGGCGCAAAGATCCGGGATATTTACCTTTTCTCCCCGCTGGGCCGCGTTGTGCAGCAGGTTTAGCACCGCGGTTTTTAAACCGGAAAAGCTAAAGTCCAGGGGAGAGCCGTCTACCCGGGGCCTGGGCAGCGGGAAAGCCCCTGGGTTGCCCTCCTCCGCCAGCCTGTCCAGCTCCACCCCGCCTGGGTATGGGATGCCCATAGCCCGGGCGGCCTTGTCGAAGGCCTCGCCGGCAGCGTCATCTCTGGTGCGGCCTAGCACCCGCAGCCGGGTGTAATCCTCCACCGCCACAATGTGGGAGTGGCCCCCAGAAACCACCAGGCACAGGAAAGGGGGCTCTAGCCCGGGGTGGCTGAGATAATTGGCGGCAATATGCCCCCGCAGATGGTGGACAGGCACCAGGGGCAGGCCGGCGGAAAGGGCCAGGGCCTTGGCAAAGTTCAGCCCCACCAGCAGGGCCCCAATTAAGCCCGGGGCATAGGTTACGGCTATCGCGTCCACCTGGTTTAAGGTTTTGCCGGCCTGGTCTAGGGCCTGGCGGGTTACGGCTACAATAGCCTCGCTGTGCCGGCGAGAGGCGATCTCTGGCACTACGCCCCCGTATATTTTGTGCTCCTCCACCTGGCTGGCAATTACAGAGGAGAGCACCCGCCGCCCGTCCTCTACCAAAGCCGCGGCGGTTTCATCGCAGGAGCTTTCAATACCCAGCACAATCATGATTTGCCTCCCGCCAGGGTTAGGGTAAGGATGAGGCCGTCCTCTTTGGGGCAGCTGTAAAAGTTTTTGCGCTGGCCCACCTGGACAAAGCCCAGGGACTCATACAGCCGGATGGCCCCCAGGTTGGAGGGCCGGACCTCTAGAGAGACAAACTCCCCATCCTGCTGGTCTGCCCAGCCCACCAGGGCCTTTACCAGGGCCCTGCCCACCCCCTTGCGCCGGTGGTCTGGGTGGACGGCAATGTTGGTAATATAAAATTCGCTGGCGGCAAACTGCAGCCCCCCGTACCCCAGTACCTGGCCCTCTTCTTCTACAATGAGGTATAGGGCGTTGGGGTTGTTCAGCTCTTCCTCTATACCCTGCAGGGTCCAGGGCTGAGAGAAGCAGAGTTCCTCTAGATGATGGGCGGCTTTCAGGGTTTTTTCGGTTAATGGCACTACTTTCATAATATTTTCTCCCTCATTTCCGGGGCAAGCCCCTATTCAACGGCCCAGCTTTAAGGCCGGCTCCACCACTTCCCGGTAAAAAATTTCCAACTGGCGGCTAAGCTCCTCCCGGCAGGCCCGGTAGGCCTCTAGCTCTTGGCCAAAGGGGTCGGCAATCTCGCCGGGGACATAAATGCTTTTGGCCGGAACCCCAGCCTGCTCTAAAATATAGGCATGGGTCTCGGACATGGTAAAGAACAGGTCCCACCTGGCTAAATCCGCCCCGGCAAGCCGCCGGGCCCGATGGCCGGCAATGTCCACCCCTACCTCCTGGCAGGCGGCTATGGCCTGGGCAGAGGCCGGCTGGCCCTCTACGGCAGAAAGCCCGGCGCTGCCGGCGGTAAGCAGCCCAGCGGCGCCCTTTTCCTCTGCCAAGTGGAGAAAAAGGCCCAGGGCCATTGGGCTGCGGCAGGTGTTGCCCGTGCACACAAACAGGATTTTCATAAGTTGGCTTTCATCCTTTCCCGGTGGGATTTTCCGGCTCTTTTCCCAGGCTTTTGGAGATGCCCTTTTGGCGGCCATGCCCGGCAAGGTGAAAGCTTTGGGCTGCGGGGCCTGGCCAATTGAGTGAGGATATTTTTCCCCAGGGAAAGCGCCGAATATGTACGGTGCTTCTGATTATAGCATATCCTCCCGGGTTTTTCTACAATTCTCGACAAAATATCTAAATTGTAAGTTGTCGGCCAAGGGGGGCGGGCAGGGGAGAAACCATCCAGTTTTTGCCCCAGCCAAAGGGCATTGCCAAGAGGGCGTTTCAGCCGCGGCCTAGCCAATTTCTCCGGCTTTGGGGCGAGGTTTTTATTTGCCTGCCGCCATCTTCCTAAAAAGGGAAAAAAAAGCTTGCTTTTTTCCTCCTTTCCGAGTATAATAATGATTGCTAAGGCAATTTGCCGGTGTGATGGAATTGGCAGACGTAGTGGACTCAAAATCCACCGGGCTAATAACCCGTGCCGGTTCGAGTCCGGCCACCGGCACCATGTCAAGTGTTCATAACGCAACTGAACACTCGTATGTAAAGGAACAGTCGAAAGACTGTTCCTTTACTATTTCTTTGGAGCGGCTTTCGGGCCGCTCCCTTTTCTTTACCCGCCTTGCCGACCAGATACTCAATCGCCACACCCTGGCGGCTGTCCAGCACCACGTTTTCCGGGTATTCCTCTACCTCCCGCAAATCCAGGACGCCGATGAAGTTATAGTGGATCACGATGCGCTGTGTCCTGTTCTTTCCCCTGTCCTTGCTCCTCCCAATACTGCGTGGGCACCAAAATACCATCCTCCTGCAATATCCGGGCCGTGGTTTCGATCCCCTTTCCCTCTACGCAAAGCCGGTAAATCCTGTGGACAACCTCGGCGGCTTCATCGTCAATGATCCACTTCCGGGGGTTATCCGTGTCTTTTACGGTATTAGGGTCGTCGTAGGTTTCTGATAGGCAAAGGAAACGGCGGCTTTGATCTCTCAAAAGCCGCCGTGTATGAATAGGCGTGTGAAA
>CAJUSM010000046.1 GCA_910588935.1 uncultured Oscillospiraceae bacterium | reverse complement strand
ACAAAACTACATTTTTTCCTCGGCGTTTTCTTTCATTTTATCAGCGGCGCTGACACCATTTCGAGTGATAAAAATCGGAAAGCAATACAGAATACCTAAGTCCGCATTTGACAAATGGCATAATGGAAGCGGGTAATCATTTTGACGAAAAACAAGCATGGTCAAGAGTAATTTCTATATTTTATGTAGGTTTTCAAATTGACATTTGAAAGCCTTCGGAGAATGTGGTATAATAAATTGGTCTATACGCAAATTGATTGCCACTTCCTTTTATCAAAGGAGGTGCGTTAACAATGCAAAAGAAATCGACAAAAGGTAAAGAGGTTGTCTTTTTTGAAAGGGGGTCATGGTACCACAGAACCAAGACTATCAATGATGATTTTACAATAAAATATGGGAAAAAGGGTGGATTTCAAACAGCAGAAGAAGCAGAAGATCACTATTGGGAAGAAAGAGAACGTTTTGATAAAGAGATATCTCAATATCGGCAGAAGCAAAACACTCAGTTCTCTTTTGCTGGATATCTTACATACTGGTTTCATAATGTCTTCTTGGCTCGGGTCGAAAGTTCAATCAAAATTGGATTTTCCTATGTCTTGTATCATATTATACAACCCAATATCACAAATGACGTGCTGTTGACAATGGTGACAACTGAGTATATTGACGTGCTACTTGAAAGATGCTCTAAGCATCCAGAAAGTGCCGGGGTACAAACGCAGAAATTCTTAAGAATTGCCTTTAAAGATGCTATGAATGACGGATACATCAAAACAAACCCGATGGAATCTGCAAAGAGATATTATGCGACGATTCCAAAGATTCAGATCCTGACCAAAGAACAAATAAAGACGTTATTGGCGGCTGCTTCTTGTAATCAGACGCTCTATTTAGAAGTGTTGCTTGCTCTTTTTTGTGGATTGCGAAAGGGCGAAATTCTTGGTTTGAAGTTTACGGACTTTAATCGTGAAGAACGTTTTATACACATATCACGGCAAATTACTCGCAACTATACCGTGACTTTTGACAATCAGGATTTTCATTTTACATCCGATCAGTCAGTCAAACCCCCAAAAAGTAGGAACAGCAATCGCGTAATCAAAGAGGTTCCTGCCGTTATATTTGATGAATTGGAAAAGCGTGTCCAGCTCATTGGTTTCTGGAAGCAAAAAAATGGATGCCGTTATGACCATACAAACGATGAATTCGTGATGGTAAGCCGTCTTGGCAAAATCAAGTCAAGTGATACGATTAATGCTGCTTTATCTGCTATTTGTGTGCGAAACGGGCTGCCGCATATTACCGTGCATGGCCTACGGCATATGTTCGCAACAATATTAATCGAGCAGGGGTTAACACTATTAAAGATCTCACGTTTACTTGGCCATCAGTCCATTCATACTACTTTTGAAATATATTGTGGTGTAATGGAAGGGAAAAACGACATAAAGGATTTTATTGATGAGGCTTTTGACCCAGGAAAATCTGCCTACTCTTTAGAGGAGGTAGATGTATGAACAGAAAACCCCTTGAAACACCCGAAATAAATCCAGCATTTACCCATGGTGAAATCATTGATTGGAAGTTCAATCCCTCAATTACCCCTGCGAAAGGAAAATACTGCTTTTGATTCAGCCTAACTTTTGCTGATGGAACAGAGGAACCTAGGCAAGTTGGGGGATTTTCAAAGAAGTCAGAATGTTTGAAGGAAAGGGAGCGCGTAATTGCGCAGCTCCATAATCATGAGTACGTCGCTTTCCCGAAAGCTACTGTAAAAGAATACTTAGATTTTTGGCTGTATGTCGTAATGATAAAGCAAAAAAAGATTGCTTACGGGACCTATACGGCATACAGAAACATCATTTACAATTATTTGGTTCCGTATATGGGCAAGTCCAGATTGAGCAGTGTGAATAGAGGTATGCTTGCTAAGCTCCTAAAAACTATTGATAGCCCTTCTATTGAAAAACAGATGTTAGGCGTTATCTGGGGGGCCTTCAACTATGCTAAAGGAAAGAATTTCATTGGAATCAATCCAGCTATTGGGATTACCAGAACTTACAAAGAAGCCAAAGCTAAAAGGCCAGCTGTCGAGAAACCGCGACCATCGCTCACTCTTGAACAAGCTATTAAGTTCATGCTTGAATGTAAGGAAAAAGAGCCAGGAATCTTGCTTCCACTTTTCTTTGCGATAACTATGGGAATACGTATCAGCGAAATAATTGCTCTAAAGTATACGGATATTGATTTTGGCACTAATGAAGCCCACATTCAAAGACAGCTAGGAAGAAAGGTCGATGAGGATGTCTCTTCTGTACAAGAAGGGATGTTGATTAAGCAGGAACTATCGCCAAAAACGTATTCAGGGGACCGCATAACTCCCGTTCCACAGTTTGTTATAGACGAGATTATTCTGGAGCGTGAGAAGTATGAGCTGCGAAAAGGGAAAGTGATTGATTTTCAGGACCATGGATATATTTGGTGCAAGGAGAACGGAAACCCTTTTAATAGGGGGAGTTATAAAAAGCCATTTAAGCGATTGTTGGCAGAATGCGGATTTCCGGATATGCATTGGCATGATTTACGTCATACATATGCTACAATTCTTTCAGAAAACAATTTGAGTTTAAAGGCTATCGCATCTGCTATGGGGCACAGCAAAGAAATTTTTACCGCTGACACCTATACGAACCCTCAGCAGATCATTACTGATGGACTCTCTGCCATACAACCGTTTTTGGAGGAAGTACTTCCCTCCGACGTCACAGAAACTCTTGCTATCGATTCCATAGTTTCTGAGCTATTGCCAACATGATTTTCGTGTTAAGTAGTTTTGCTTGACATGATTATGTATTAGGCAAGCTTTCATAGTCGGAAAAACACAAATTGTGGCCGTTAGTCGTGTAACGAGAAAAAACAGAGCTTTTCCTGTTTATAAAGTCATGATAAAATCATGAAAAAACCAGCGCCAGAGAGGAGAAAATCGTGGATTTACAAGACAAAAAAATGTCGGGATTATCGTGCAATCTGCACGATAATCCCGATAAAAAAGAAAGAAAATTAGCATTAAGCCACAAAATTTTAATGAGTGTGGAGAGGCCTGGCCGTTATGTAGGCGGTGAGGTAAATGCGGTCATGAAAGACCCCTCCAAAGTAGAAGTCCGGTTCGCTTTCTGTTTTCCTGATGTCTATGAGATAGGAATGTCTCATTTGGGAATTAAGTTATTGTATGGTGCCTTTAACCAGGTTCCATACTTTTGGTGTGAGCGAGTTTTTGCGCCATGGGTTGATATGGAAGAGCAGATGATACAACATGGAATACCTCTATATGCTTTGGAAAGTGGAGATCCTGTAAAGGAATTTGACTTTATTGGGTTTACGCTTCAGTATGAGTTAAGCTATACAAATGTACTAAATATGCTGAAATTGGCAGGTATTCCTCTGCGTAGTAAAGATAGAACAGATCTGTTTAATATTGTAGTAGGTGGTGGCCCATGTGCCTGCAATCCAGAGCCATTAGCAGATTTCTTCGATCTGTTTTTTTTGGGTGATGGCGAGGAAGTAGATATAGAGGTTATGGAACTATACCGTCAATGTAAAAAAGACGGAAAAGGTAAAAACGAATTTCTTCGAGAGGCTGCACAAATAGAAGGTGTTTATGTTCCTTCTATGTATCACGCCACATACCATCCAGACGGGACTGTGAAAAACTATGTGGCTTTGCATGGGGCTCCAGCAGTAGTAAAGAAGCGGGTTGTCAAGGATATGGATCAAACCTATGTACCGGAATCCTTTCCTGTACCAATGATAGATATTGTCCACGACCGCATTTCCGTGGAAGTCCTGCGTGGGTGTATTCGTGGTTGTCGGTTTTGCCAGGCAGGATTTCTTTATAGACCGTTCCGAGAGCGAAGCATCCCGGTAATTGACCAGATTTGTCAGGCGTCTTGCGCGGCCACCGGCTATGATGAAATCTCCCTTTCCTCTTTGAGCACCAGCGACTATAGTGATTTAAATGGCCTTTTAGATCAGCTGCATCTTTGGACAGAGAAGGAGAAAGTCAGTCTCTCGTTGCCTTCGTTGCGCGTTGATAATTTTTCTCCCGAACTGATGGAGCGAGTTAATTCTGTACGGAAAAGCGGCTTAACGTTTGCGCCTGAGGCAGGTTCACAACGTATGCGAGATGTAATTAATAAGAATGTCACAGAAGAGCAATTAAGGCATACGGTAGATGTTGCGTTCTCAGAGGGGTGGACAAGAATAAAGCTTTACTTTATGATTGGACTACCTACTGAAACCACTGAAGACATTCATGCGATTTTGGGTCTGGGAAAAATGGTGGTAGATACCTTTTATGCTAATAAGGTCAAGCCTAAAGGTAAAAATGTTGAAGTTTCCTTAAGCGCAGCTGCATTTGTGCCCAAACCCTTTACCCCTTTTCAGTGGTTCGGACAAGATACAATGGATGTTCTAAATATGAAGCAGCACGAATTAAAAAGCAGCAACTCCTCTCGGCGTGTGAGTGTTAGCTATCATGATGCCAAAACCAGTTTTTTAGAGGCGGTTTTTGCTAGAGGAGATCGACGGTTATGTGCTGTACTGGAAAAGGCTATTGAACTTGGACTGCATTTTGATGGTTGGGACGATTGTTTTAAGTATGACAAGTGGATAGAAGCGTTTCATGCTTGTGGATTGGACCCGGCGTTTTATGCCAACCGGACCAGAGACTTTAACGAAGTGTTTCCTTGGGACCATCTGGATTATGGAATCCGTAAGGAATTCTTGGCAGAGGAGTGCAGACGAGCATACCGAGAAGAAACTACGCCCAATTGTCGGGAAAAGTGCTCTAACTGTGGGGCAGCATGCTTTAAAGGAGGGCTTTGTGTTGCAAAACGTTAGGGTTTGGTTTCGCAAAACAGGCACCGCCAAATATATTTCCCATTTGGATTTGACAAGGTGTATGGCTCGAGCACTAAAACTTTCTGGATTGCCAGTATGGTACACGCAAGGTTTTAACCCAAGAATCTATATGACATTTGCCATGCCTCTTTCTTTAGGGTTTAGCGGAGAGCAAGAGTGTATGGACATCAGGTTAATTCAGGAAGCAGATTTTGAGCAAGCCGTTGTAAAGCTAAATTCTTGCCTTCCGGAAGACATTCGCATTTTGAAAATAGCAATTCCCCTTCATAAGTTCGATGCAATCTCCTTAGCTGCCTATCAGCTTAAACTGGAGTGGGAGGAACCGCAGATTTTGGAGGCTGCCTTTGACCGCTTACTAAAAAGGGATTCGGTTATTGTGCTAAAGCATGGAAAAAAAGGAGACAAGTCCTTTGATATTAAGCCGTTTTTTATCTCCACAATAAAAGCATCTGTACCGGGCGCACTGTTAATTGATGTAACACTGCCATGCAGTACAGAGGGAAGCGTAAATCCAGCGTTACTGTTGGAGGCCCTAAAGCAATATGAAGGATTTGAGCCATATAGCACAATAACTCGAAAGTCCTTAATGACAAAAGATTTTTCCGATATACAGTAAAAAGAACTTGCCTTTTACCACAAGTTGTGGTAAAATAGGAACGCATTTGAGATCCGCGGGCTTTCTCATCAGGCTTGCCCGTGGGGGTCAAGCACGGGGTTCCCGTGCAGGAAGCGGGCAGTCCGCTGCCGTACGTTGGCATGAATGTCTGAAATCAACAATTTGGAGGAATATCAAATGGATGCAATCAAAATTATCTCTCAGGATTCCCTGAAAGCCGAGGCCCCTCAGTTTAATATTGGTGACACCATTCGCGTGGATGTAAATATCCGCGAAGGCGAGCGCGAAAGAATTCAGCAATTTGAGGGTACTGTTATTGCGCGTAAGGGCAGTGGGGTTAGCGAGACCTTTACTGTTCGCCGAGTTTCTTATGGCGTAGGTGTAGAAAGGGTTTTCCCCTTGCATTCTCCCAATGTCAAGGCTGTTAGAGTTGTTCGGCAAGGGCGTGTACGCCGTGCAAAGCTTTATTATCTCCGTGACCGTGTGGGTAAAGCCGCTAAGGTTAAGGAACAGCTTAAATAAAACTTATAATTCTGAAAAGGAGAAGGGACATTTTGTCCCTTTTTCTATTACTTTAAAACTCAATGGAGCTGCAATGAAAGCAACAGAACATCATGAAAACCGTTGCTGTTTGGTAAAACACATTTTGGATTGGATCGAGGAAATGGTTCAGGGCCTGGTAGTTATTGCTCTGGTATTTACCTTTCTTTTTCGGTTGGTGACAGTGACAGGCACTTCTATGGTACCCAACTATCAAAATGGAGATGTCATCCTGATCACAGATTATCTCGCTACTCCCAAACAAGGAGATGTAGTTGTTCTTTCCGGTGTTTTGAGCGAGCCAATTATTAAGCGAGTAATCGCGGTAGAAAACCAGACGGTAGATTTTGATCCGGAAACCAAATCGGTGGTTGTTAACAATTGTCCAGTCGATGATAAAAACTTTGGTATAGAGGTCGGGATCACAGATCTTCCCGATACAAATTATCCCTTGTTGGATTTTCCACAAACTGTGCCGGAAGGGTGCGTTTTTGTTCTTGGAGATAATCGCCCTATTTCAGAAGACAGCCGTTATCAAGCAGTAGGCATGGTGGATTGTCGGCATATTTTGGGAAAGGCTTTGTTTCGTATATTGCCGCTTAAAGATATTGGTCCAGTAAAATAAGCTTTTCCATTGATTATTTAGGAGGGCATAAAATTGGGAACCGAGGATATAAACGCAAAAAAAGAAGTAAGTCAACAGTCAAAAGGCAAATGTGGTTCCTCTATTTGGGTGCTGGAATGGTTGGAAACAATTGCAGTGGCTTTTGCGATTGTAACAATTGTTTTCACATTTATAACCCGGGTTATAACGGTTGATGGCATTTCCATGGAACCAACATATTTTGATGGAGACCGCGTGCTGGTAACGTCTTTGGCTGGGCCAGCCAGACAGGGAGACGTAGTTATTATAGTTCACGCTCTGGAGAACACAATTATCAAGCGAGTAGTGGCGACAGAAGGGCAGTGGGTAGATTTTGACTCCGAAACAGGAGAGCTTACTGTAGATGGCGAAACGCTGCCGGGTGAAGAATTTGGTATTGAGAACGGCATTACCTTCGTACCAGAAAGACCGGGAATGGTAGGAGAGTTCCCTCAGCAGGTGCCAGAAGGTTGTGTGTTTGTGTTAGGTGATAACCGTCCCCACTCTACAGATAGTCGTTATCTTTCTGTAGGTATGGTTGATCGGCGAAACATTTTAGGGCGTGTGGTTTTCAACCTTTTTCCATTATCCAAAATAGGGATTGTGAGATAAACCTGCGATAAAGGAGATTGAAAAAGTGTCTGAGGTGCAGTCTGTACAATGGTTTCCTGGCCACATGGCCAAGACTAGGCGCAAGATATCGGAAGACTTGAAATTAGTGGATATTGTAGCGGAGCTTTTAGACGCGAGGGTGCCTAAAAGCAGCGCTAACCCTGTGCTGAGGGAAATTACTCGTGATAAGCCTAGAGTGGTTGTATTGAACAAAAGTGATTTAGCCGATCAAAAGCGAACTGCTCAATGGGTGGCATTTTACAAAAAAAACAGCCTTCAGGCTGTACCGGTTGAAAGCAAAACAGGCCGAGGACTTCCAGCCTTATATCAAGCGATACGACAAGAACTACAGGACCAAATTGCTGGATGGGAAAGGAAGGGAATGGTTGGCCGCCCAATACGGATTATGGTTTTAGGTGTGCCCAATGTAGGAAAGTCTTCCATCATCAACAGGTTAATTTCTGGTGGAAATGCAGGAAAGGCAGAGGTAAAGGACAAGCCAGGGGTTACTCGCCAAAATCGTTGGTTTACGGTGGGTAAGGGGTTTGAGCTGCTAGACACACCGGGTGTGCTTTGGCCAAAGTTTGAAGATCCAATTGTAGGTGAACATCTGGCCTTTACAGGCGCTGTAAAGGATGAAATACTAGATATAGAGGGTTTGGCTGGACGTTTGCTGGAACTATTGGTAAAGCTCTATCCGCAGGCAGTATTCAACCGCTATAAGCTAAATGTTGCTGCAGAGAAATTGAAAGGCTATGAGCTGCTAAAAGTAATTGGCCGAAAACGCGGAATGCTGATTTCTGGAGGGGAAATTGATACTGAGCGAGCAGCCATAGCTGTATTGGATGAATTTCGAGGAGGAAAACTAGGACCGATTACATTGGAGTGGCCGTGATGGATTGGTATATCGATCAATATGAAGTGATGAAAGAAGGCTATTCAGCAGTTTGTGGTATTGATGAAGCGGGAAGAGGGCCTTTAGCAGGGCCGGTATGCGCTGCTGCTGTAATTCTCCCTAATCAATGCGTAATTGCGGGCCTTAACGATTCTAAGAGACTAACAGAAAAACAACGCGAGTTTCTCTTTGATTTGATTCGTGACCGTGCAGTGGCATATGGAATCGGGTGGGCAAGTGAACAAGAAATTGATGAAATTAACATTTTACAGGCTACTTTTTTAGCTATGAGGCGAGCAGTGGAGAGACTGAAGGTACCTGCTGATTTTGCGCTGGTAGATGGCAACCGTATGCCGCCACTACAAATCCCTGGAAAAACAATTATTAAGGGAGATGGGAAATGTGCCTGTATTGCAGCAGCCTCTATTTTAGCTAAAGTCAGCCGAGACCGCCTATTACGGGATTTGGATTACAAGTATCCAATGTATGGTTTTGCAAAGCATAAGGGCTATGGTACCAAGGCGCATTACGAGGCAATTAAGCGATACGGTGTTTTACCCATTCACAGGCGGAGTTTTTTGAAAAAATTAGCCAAAAAGCCGAACGACACTTAGTTGTATAGTTGAGATCACAGGTGAATTATGTCTAAAATGAAGGGCCAATTAGGCGAAGATTATGCTGCGGACTGGCTAGAATTTCATGGGTTTTGTATTTTGGCACGCAATTACTACTCTAGGTATGGGGAAATAGACATCATTGCAGAAAACTCTCAGTATATTGTATTTGTAGAGGTGAAAACCAGGGAGCAGGGGGCAATGGTTTCACCGTTGGAGGCTGTAACAAAAGGTAAACAAAAAAAACTATGGATTACTGCGCAGCAATACCTAGTTGCACATCCTAGTAAATTACAGCCTAGATTTGACCTGGCCGCTGTTACTTCTGTTCGCGGCAAGCTTTATGGGTTAGAATACTATCCTAATGCCTTTGGCATATAACGGAGTTGATTTAAGATGCGGTATTTCGATCTTCATTGTGATACAATGACAGAATGCTTTTCTCAGAACCTGTCCTTAGCGAATAACAGGCTTCATGTTGATCTAGACCGTGGAAAATCCTTTGAGACATATGCCCAATGTTATGCAGTGTGGCTACCGGATCACCTGCATGGCAAGGCGGCGTTTCAGCGTTTTTGCCAGGTTGCAGAAAAGTTCTCTCAGGAAATGAAAGAGAACGAAGCTTTCGTTGCGCATTGCCGAACTGATGGCGATTTGGCGAATGCTGAGGTCACCGGCCGACAGTGTGCCGTACTAACTGTAGAAAATGGTTCCGCCTTGGGTGGTAGGCTTGAAAATATTCCTGAACTGGCAAAGCGGGGTGTAAAGCTTTGCACACTAACATGGAACGGTGAGAATGAATTAGGCAGAGGAGCAGGTTCTCCAGGTTCTTATGGATTAAGTAACTTTGGGAAACAAGCAGTGGCGGAGCTAGAAAATAACGACATCTATTTGGACCTTTCTCATGCTAGCCCAGAGTTATTTTATGATACAATTCGCTTGGCAAAAAGGCCTGTGGTTGCAACACATTCTAACTCGTACAGCATCTGTGCCCATCCCAGGAACCTAACCGATGAACAATTTAAAATAATCGGAGAATTCGGAGGGATTGTTGGGCTTAATTTTTATAAAGGATTTTTAAATTCTGACCCAGAGAAAGCGACTCTAACAGATATTTTGAGACATGCAGAGCATTTTTTAAAGCTAAATGGTGAGGATGTGTTAGCAATTGGCGCAGACTGGGATGGTGCTGCGTTAGTTGTTGAGGGGTTGCAAACGGTTCCAACACTATATCAATTGTTTTTAAAACATTTTGGCTTAGAGCTGGCCGATAAGATTTTTTATGGCAATGCCTCCAATTTTTTTCAAAAACACAATTTGCTATAAACTTTTGCTTTGACATGGAGCGAAATTTGAGGTATAGTTATGGTAGCAAAATACAGTGATAGGGTGATGCTAATGCAATATAAAAGTACAAGAAATTCGAAAATTCGTCTTGAGGCTTCCCAGGTTATTGTGCAGGGCATTTCAGAAGAGGGAGGGCTTTTTATCCCCGAGAGATTTCCGGATATAAGTGGACAGTTCTCTAGACTTTCTAAACTGGGGTATCAAGCTCTGGCCACGGACATATTTTCTTACTTTCTTACCGACTTCACGCATGATGAATTGGAAACATGCGTTTCCCGTGCCTATACACAGGAAAAATTTGGGCCTGAGCCGGTTCTACTAAAATCTTTAGCAGGCGTGGGAAATCGGCATATTCTAGAACTTTGGCATGGACCTACCTGCGCTTTCAAAGATATGGCTTTACAGATTTTACCTTATTTTTTATCGATTGCTCAAAAAAAGAACACTTCTGGACGTAAAGCAGTTATCCTTGTCGCAACTTCTGGAGACACTGGCAAAGCTGCTTTGGAAGGATTTCGAGATGTACCCGATACTAGGGTGGTTGTATTTTACCCACAAAATGGGGTTAGCCCGATGCAGAAAAAGCAAATGATTTCGCAAGAAGGGAAAAATGTAAATGTCTGTGCAATTCATGGGAATTTTGACGATGCCCAAACTGCCGTAAAGCATATCTTCACTGACGAGCAGACAAAACTTGTCTTGAAAGAGAATGGAATGATGTTTTCCAGCGCCAATTCCATTAACTGGGGGCGATTGCTCCCCCAAATTGTCTATTATTTCTATGCCTATTTTAGACTTTCTGAAACCGGAAAAGTGGAACTGGGCCAGCCAATAAATATAGTTGTACCCACAGGAAATTTTGGTAATATTTTGGCCGCATATTATGCCAGCCAAATGGGACTTCCTGTGAACCGCTTTATTTGTGCCTCCAATACCAACAAAGTGTTGACGGACTTTATCCATACTGGCATTTACGACCGTAGGCGGAAGTTTTATACCACTTCTTCACCATCTATGGATATACTGATTTCTAGTAATTTAGAACGTTTGTTATATGCTTTTTCCGGTGAAAATGATGTAAAACTTGCCGATTGGATGAATCAGCTTGCATCTGGTGGTCACTATGATGTTGGCGTTGAAGTAATGAATCGCCTGCAAAAGCTGTTTTTTGCGGGTTATTCTAATGATAAAGATACTGCAAACACTCTGAGAGAGACCTGGATATTGGAAAACTATCTATGCGATACACACACTGCTGTTGCGTTGGGTGTTTATAATCAGTATGTACAAGCCAGCGGTGATGAGAACACGCCTACGGTAATTGCTTCTACGGCTAGTCCATACAAATTTGCAGGCAGCGTTTTGGAAGCGCTTAACACCAAAACGACACAAGACGAATTTGCTAACATTGCTGTTTTAGAGAAGCTCACAGGTATTGCAGCTCCTGTACAGCTGAATGCTTTACAAAAAAAAACCGTCCGATTTACAGAAGCAATTAGCAGTGAGCAAGTGTCAGAGTATGTGCTGAAAACTTTAGGAATTGGCAGGTAAAATCTATGGCACTGTATGCAATAGCTGATCTTCATCTTTCACTTGGTGCGGACAAACCTATGGATGTATTCCCTGGTTGGAAAGACTATGTTCAGCGTTTAGAGGAAAACTGGCGAGACTTGGTAACTCCCGAAGATACAGTTGTAATCGCGGGAGATATTTCTTGGGGAATGAAGTTGGAAGACTGCCAGAAAGACTTTACATTTCTGAATGCTTTACCTGGCCAAAAATTATTACTGAAAGGTAATCACGATTATTGGTGGTCGACACGAAATAAGATAGATAATTATTTTGCAGAAAATTCTTTTAATACTATGCATGTTCTGCATAATTGTGGTTATAGAGTAGGCAATCAAGCAATTTGTGGCACCAGAGGATGGCTTTACAACTCTGAAACAGAAGAGGACAAAAAGATTGTAAACAGAGAGGCCGGTCGGCTTCTCGCATCAATTCATGCTGCTGAGCTATTGGGCGGACGTCTCACAGCATTTTTGCACTATCCACCTGTCTATGATGTCATGGAATGCCAGGAACTTTTAGACATTCTGGTGGAGAATCAGATTTCTGATTGCTATTTTGGACATATTCATGGGCAACACGCTGTTCGGAAGGCTCTGACAGGAGAGTACAAGGGTGTGAAAATGCATTTGATTTCCTGTGATTTTGTAGGGTTTTCTCCTGTTCTAGTTGAGTAAACGATTCCGGGAATTTCCTAAGAATATTTACAAAAGGGTATAGATTCTTCGCCGGTGTTGTGCTATAATAGGCAGGATAGTGGATTCTGCGGCAACTTTGTGCCTGCGCTATATAAAGTAAAACATAATGAGAGGGAAAATGAGAAATGAATTTGAAATCTTCCAACAATACGGCAACTAATCAGTATGAACTCGTCCTTGAAGTTTCTCCTGAGGAGTTTGAAAAAGCGATTAATGAGGTTTATAAAAAGGAAAGCAAGCGTTTGAACGTCCCTGGTTTCCGTAAAGGGAAAGCTTCAAGAGTCTTTATTGAAAAGTATTATGGAGAAGATGTATTCTTTCAAGCTGCCATTGACCACCTTTATAATCCTATGATGAACCATGCCATTGACCAGTCTAGACTGGAAGTGGTTAGCGTTGACAGCTATAATATTGAGGAAATTGGGAAAGAGAAGGGTGTTGTAGCGAAGCTTATTGTTACTGTAGTTCCTGAGGTAAAGATTGAAGGATATAAGGGAATCGAAGTAACTCAACAATTGACAGATCCTACCCCTGCTGAAGTGGATGCCGAAATTGAACGTGTACGCCAGCGGAATTCACGTGTGATTGCTGTAGAGGACAGGGCGGCTCAAAACGAGGATATTGTCACAATTGATTTTGATGGATATGTAGATGGAAAACAGTTTGATGGAGGAAAAGCGGACAATTTTGATCTGACTTTAGGTTCCGGTCAGTTCATTCCCGGATTTGAAGAACAGGTAATAGGGCATAATATTGGGGATGAGTTTGATGTGAATGTTACTTTTCCAGAAGACTACCATGCAGAGACTCTTAGTGGTAAGGAAGCCACTTTTAAAATTAAGCTGCACGAAATTAAGTATCGTGAATTGCCTGAGCTTGATGATGAATTTGTCAAAGACGTTAGTGAGTTTGACACTCTTGAAGAATATCGGAAGGATCTGGAAAGCACAATCAAAACCCGGAAACAGCGCGCTGCTGATGCTGACGTGGAGCAGCAGTTAATCAAGGGGATAATTGATAGGGTAGAGGCTGAAGTTCCTGCAGTAATGGTGGAGCGAGAGATTGATGAAATTATCAACTCTTTTGATATGCAGCTTAGAGAACAGGGCATTAGTTTACAGAACTATCTGAAATATACTTCTAGTTCTGTAGAGGAGCTGCGAAGCCAAAACCATCAGCGTGCAGACCAACAGGTTCGTGTACGGTTAGGTTTGTCCAAAATTGCTGAGCTGGAGCAGTTCGAGGCCAGTAACGAGGAGATTGATGAGGAGTATAAGAAATTAGCGAATGCCTATCAAATAGATGTAGAGGCCATTAAAGGATTTGTGCGTGAAAAAGACATCCGGAAGGACATTTTGAACCAGAAGGCTATGGACTTTATCAAGCAAAATGCATCCATAGTGGAAAAAAGTCCTGAACAAGCAGAGTCCAAAGATTAAGAATCTTTTTGGACTAATTTTTCTGAAAAAGGAATAAATTTTACTATTTGACTTCATAATAAATGCGTCTAAATGAAAGGAGCAATTTGTGCTTATGAGCCTGGTGCCTTATGTAGTGGAACAAACCAATAGGGGCGAGCGGTCCTATGACATATTCTCCCGCTTGCTGAACGACAGGATTATTCTGCTGAATGAAGAGGTAAACAACGCCTCCGCCGGAGTGGTGGTTGCCCAGTTGCTGTATTTAGAAGGGCAGGATCCGGAGAAAGACATCTCCTTGTACATTAATAGCCCTGGCGGTGTAATTACCGATGGTATGGCCATTTATGACACCATGCAATATATCAAATGTGATGTTTCTACTATTTGCATGGGCATGGCGGCTAGTATGGGAGCTTTTTTGCTAGCTGCAGGTACAAAAGGGAAACGGTTCGCATTGCCCAACAGTGAAATTATGATTCATCAACCCAGCGGCGGTGCAAAGGGCCAAGCTACAGATATTAATATTCATGCCAACCACATTCTTCGCACCAAAAAGCGTTTGAATCAAATTTTAGCGGAACGCACGGGCCGATCGCTTGAGACTATTGAACGCGATACAGAGAGGGATAATTTTCTCACTGCCCAAGAGGCTTTAGATTACGGTATTGTTGACAAGATTTTGGATAAGCGTGAATAAGTGAAGTCTTTTTAGAAAGGAAGCGGTTGTATGCCAGAGAATACCAATGAAAACGATGTAGCATGCTCTTTTTGCGGCAAACCGCAAATACTGGCAAGCCAGTTGATTGCTGGATCCGGCGTGTACATTTGTGACTCCTGTGTACGGCTGTGTATGTCCATTATTGATGATGGCGACAGGGAGAGTGGTAAAAATCGTTCTGCAAAGTCTGTGAATGCAGAACGCGGAAATGGTAGCGTACTTCTGCCAAAGCCTATTGAAATTAAGCGCAAGTTGGACGAATACGTAATCGGACAGGATAACGCAAAAATTGCGCTTTCTGTAGCGGTCTATAATCACTATAAACGGATCTTCTTTACCGGTAACGGTGGGGTGGAATTGTCTAAAAGCAATGTCCTGCTTTTGGGTCCTACTGGTGTAGGTAAAACTTATCTGGCCCAAACTTTAGCTAAGCTGTTAGACGTTCCTTTTGCGATTGCCGATGCCACTACTTTAACAGAAGCTGGATATGTAGGGGATGATGTGGAGAATATTCTTCTTCGCTTAATTCAGGCTGCAGATTATGATATTTTCCGTGCGGAACGGGGAATTATTTATATTGATGAAATTGATAAGATTTCTCGAAAATCTGAAAATCAATCAATTACCCGTGATGTCAGCGGAGAAGGTGTCCAACAGGCTCTGTTGAAAATATTAGAAGGTACAACAGCCAGTGTTCCACCTAAAGGTGGAAGGAAACATCCCCAACAAGAAGCCATCAATATCGACACTTCCAATATTTTGTTTATTTGTGGTGGAGCCTTTGACGGTCTTGAAAAGATTGTACAGAAGAGAACAGCCTCCGGTTCTTTAGGGTTTGGCGGTGAAGTGTACGGAAGACGAGAACTTGACGACAGAGACTGGATGCATGAAGTTACCCCTCATGACCTGGTAAAGTATGGACTTATCCCAGAGTTGGTAGGCCGTATTCCTGTAATTACCTCATTGCAGGCTTTAGATGAGGAATCTTTGGTACGCATATTAAGAGAGCCTAAAAATTCTCTAATTCAGCAGTATCAGAAACTGTTTGATTTAGATCGTGTTGATTTAGAGTTTACTGATGGCGCCTTAGTCTCAATCGCTAAGAGGACCTTAGAAAGGAAGACTGGTGCTAGAGGATTACGGTCTATTATGGAAGATATCTTGATGCCTATCATGTATCAGGTTCCTAGCGACTATACTGTAGAAAAAGTTGTTATTACTAAAGAAATGGTGGACAACAACGGAAATCCAAAAATTGTTTACAACAAAGATCGCAAGCCGATGAAAATTCGAATCACATCGCTTAAGCGTAGCGAACAACGAGATTCTTCGGCGTCTTAAAAACAAAACAGTTTAAAGACTGCCGCCGCTCCAAACGGTTGCAGTCTTTCGCTGGTTTTAGGAGAATATCATGCAAAATTTTACAAACGAAAGCCAAAATCAAGAAAACAATCTGGTTTTGCCAATTTTAGCAGTGCGGGGTTTGGTGTTTTTTCCTGGTATGATGCTGCAATTTGATATTACTAGAAAGAAATCGGTACTGGCGGCCACGGAATCCATTGCTCATGACAGATTGATCTTTCTGGTTTCTCAGGTACACATGGCTGACACTGAGCCTGTGGGAGATGACCTTTATAAGGTTGGTGTAGTTGCCCGAATTAAGCAGGTGCTGCACCATTCTGACGAAGGTGCAAAGCTTCATGTAGAAGGGTTGTATCGAGGCGAGATTCTTTCCCTTGCACAAGAGGAGCCCTACTTATTGGGGAATATCAATAAATGCCCGGCCATTACTTATAAAAAGTCATATAAGTCTGAGGCTCTCATTCGTATTATCCACGAAAAATTTGACGAGTATCTTAGACTATTTAAGCATGTACCACCTGATATACTTTTGGGTGTGCTTCAGGAAAATGACTGTGGTAGGTTAGCGGATTACATAGCGTCAAATATCTCTATTGACTTTGAGCGCAAGCAATTTATTCTGGATGAATTACGACCGCTAAAGCGTATGCAGAAGCTGATTGCAGTTCTCACAGAGGAAATTCAAATTTTGGAGATCGAGAACGAGATTAACAAAAAGGCACAGAGTCAAATTGATGAAAATCAGCGGGAATATTTTTTAAAAGAACAACTGCGTGCTATAACTAGCGAACTAGGAGAGGATGATAACCCTCAGCAAGAGGCTGATGAGCTGAAGGAAAAAGTATTGGCTTTAAAATTGGCTGAGCCGTGCGAAAAAAAGCTGTTAAAGGAATGTGATAAACTGTACCATATGCCTTATGGCTCTCATGAAGCTAGTGTGATTCGAGTGTACTTGGACACTTGTTTGGAATTACCTTGGAAAAAGGCGTCGAAAGAAAAGTTTGATCTTGAGCGGGCACAGAAAGTGTTAGACCGCGATCATTATGGAATGAACAAGGTTAAGGAAAGGTTCATTGAAACACTAGCTGTAAGAAAGTTGGCTTCTGGACAAAATGGTCAAATTATTTGCTTGGTTGGTCCTCCCGGTGTAGGAAAAACTTCCATTGCAAGATCTATTGCTCAAGCTACAGGCCGGAAATATGTACGTATTTCTTTGGGCGGCGTTAGTGATGAGGCAGAAATTATGGGCCACCGAAAGACATATGTGGGTTCCATGCCTGGACGGATTATCAACGCTGTAAAGCAAGCTGGGGTCAATAATCCTCTCGTGTTGCTAGACGAGATTGATAAACTGGGGCAGAACTTTAAAGGTGACCCTGCATCGGCATTGCTAGAAGTGCTAGATCCCGAGCAAAACGCTGAATTCAATGATCATTATATCGATATGCCCTTTGACTTGAGCCATGTCCTCTTCATCACCACTGCCAATGATGCATCTCGAATTCCAGGTCCTCTTTATGACCGGATGGATATTATCGAGCTTGGAAGTTATACCATGGATGAAAAGATGAATATAGCCATTAAGCATCTGGTTAAAAAACAGTTGATAAAACATGGTATTAAGACCTCTCAGCTCAAATTTACTAAGCCAGCGGTTCGTCAATTGATTGAAAGCTATACTCGTGAAGCAGGTGTGAGAACACTGGAAAGGAATATAGCAGCTATTTGCCGAAAAGTGGCAAAAATGATTGTTACAGAAGAGGATTTTCAGCGTTTCACTGTTACTGCTGAAAATTTGGAGGAATTGCTTGGTCCAAGGAAGTATACCAATAATAATGCTTCTAGAGAAGATGCAGTGGGGTTGGTAAATGGTTTGGCCTGGACAAGTGTAGGCGGTGAACTACTGCCCATAGAGGTTGCGGTAATGGCTGGTACAGGAAAAATTCAACTGACTGGATCACTTGGTGATGTAATGAAAGAGTCGGCGAGTGCGGCAATTACTTGTATTCGAACTCGAGCTCATGCTTTGGGGATTTCTTCTAAATTTTATGAGAAATATGACATTCATGTCCATGCGCCGGAAGGTGCTGTTCCGAAAGATGGGCCTTCTGCTGGAACTGCTATGGCTACAGCCATCACATCCGCGCTGTGTGGAATCCCTGTGCGGCATGATGTGGCGATGACAGGAGAGATTACGCTTCAGGGTAGGGTTCTACCAATTGGGGGATTGAAGGAAAAAGCCATGGCAGCCTATAAAAATGAAATAAAAACTGTTCTAATCCCCCTGGAAAACTTGCCTGATCTTGCAGATGTGGACGAGATCGTAAAGAATAACGTTTGCTTTATTCCAGTGAGCCGTATCGATGCTGTTTTAGAAAATGCTTTGAAGTATATGCCGCGGCCATTGCCTCAGGATGCTGCAGTGCTGCAGCCCGATACAGCACATCCCCCAGCCACTACAGGATATGCTTGTGATGGTCAGGTACAGCAAAGGAGCTTTCAATGAATTTTCAAAACGTTGAATTTGAACTTGCTGCGGGAATAGCCAGCCAATTACCGGAACCCAATTTACCGGAAATTGTTTTTTCCGGTCGTTCCAATGTGGGGAAGTCCTCTTTGCTAAACAAACTGGTAAATCGAAAAGCACTAGCCCGTACCAGCGCTACACCTGGAAAAACAGCAACAATTAATTTCTATTCACTACAAAATTGTCGCTTTGTTGACCTTCCAGGATATGGTTATGCTAAGGTAGCAAAGTCAGAAAAGGATCGATGGGCCGCTTTAGTAAACAGTTATCTTTTGGCAGATAGGCCTGTTTCAATGGTGCTGCAACTAATTGATATGCGACACAAACCTACGGCAGATGACATGCAAATGATTGATTTCTTGTGCGCAAACTCCTATCCCTTTGTAGTAATATGTACAAAGTGTGACAAATTGAACCAGGGTGAGACAAAGAAGCAAACAACACTCTTTTCCGAGCTTTTTACGGAAAAAGGTATTCCTTTTATTCCGTTTTCCGCAACAAAGGGAATTGGACTTGCGGATATCCAACTGACTATTCGAAAAGCCATAGATAATTAAGATTAATGCGTGAAAGGAATGGTTCATATTTACTCGCCATGTTTAAGCATAAATAAAATGGGGCACCTGGATATTAGCGGCTGCGATTGCACCCAATTGGCTCGGCAATATGGTACTCCGCTGTATGTAATGAGTGAGGATGAGATTCGCCGAGTGTGCAGAAGTTACGCTGAGTCTTTTCAGAAATACTATCATGGCAATGGTAAGCCCATATATGCCAGCAAAGCATTCTGCTGTAAAGAGATGTGCAGGATTGTTTTTAGTGAAGGACTAGATATTGAAGTCGTGTCAGGAGGGGAGCTTTACACAGCTTTACAAGCTGGGATCCCAGCAAAAAATATCCATTTCCAAGGAAATAATAAAAGCTACGCTGAGTTAGAGTACGCGGTAAAGAGTGGCGTAGGTAATATTGTTGTAGATAACATGCAGGAGCTCGAAACGTTGGAAAAGGTTGCAAAGGCTTATGGCAAGACTGTTTCTGTCTCCTTACGGATTAAGCCAGGCATTGATGCACATACACATGAGTTTATCCGTACAGGCCAGATCGACTCAAAGTTTGGAATCGATCTGGCAAGCGGGGAGGCAATGGCTGCCGCAAAGCGAACTTTAGAATTGAGCCATGTAATACTGGATGGTTTGCACTGCCATATTGGTTCCCAAATTATGGAAATTGAACCCTTTGTTCATGCAGCAGAGACTATGCTTAACCTATTGTGTGATATTGAGCAACTGTTAGATGTTGAGCTAGAACACCTGAATTTAGGTGGAGGCTTTGGCATTCATTATAAAGAAACTGATGGCTTTATTCCATATGATCAGTATATGGCAGCTGTTTCTGTTAGGATTCATGAAATATGCACTGAGAGAGGCATCAGGCTACCGAAAATATACATTGAGCCTGGTCGCTCTATTGTCGGAGAGGCAGGTGTAACCCTTTACACGGTGGGTACGCTCAAGGAGATCCCGAATGTTCGTAATTATGTTGCTATTGATGGCGGTATGTTTGATAATCCTAGATATGCGCTTTATCAATCTGATTATACTTGCTTGCTGGCGAACAAGGCAAGTTGTAAAGCTAACTATCTTGCCACCATTGCCGGGAAATGCTGTGAAAGCGGGGATCTAATTCAGGAGAATGCCCTGATCCAGTCGCCTGAGCCTGGAGATATTTTAGCGGTTCTATCTACGGGAGCCTATAATTACTCCATGTCCTCTAATTATAACCGGAATGTACGGCCTGCCTGTGTAATGGTTTCTGAAGGAAAAAGCAGAGTTGTGATAAAGGGTGAAACGTACGAGGATCTAGTGCGCAATGATATTTGAGATTTTTAATCAATCTTTGGATTATAAAAGACTACTTTTATCTATGAAAGAGGAAAAAGTATGAATGATAAACTACAGGACAAAAGTATGGATTCACTTTTTCATGCGATTTTGTCTTTGGAAACTACTGATGAATGCTATCGTTTTTTTGAAGACTTATGTACTGTTCCGGAGTTAAAAGCAATGGCTCAAAGGATAGCAGTAGCGCAGATGCTTACAGAGCACCATATTTATACGGACATCGTTGCAAAAACTGGAGCATCTACTGCCACAATCAGTCGAGTTGCCAGAGCCCTGAACTATGGTAGTGATGGATATAGCTTGGTTTTTAACCGGATGGGTAAGACTGACCCTGAAAATATTTGATTATGGCTGGATACTCTATTTTTGCTCAATTTTATGATCAGTTGACTCAAAACGCTGATTACGCAAATCGTGCTCAGTACTTACTGGAATTGATGCACAAGTTCAATCACAGCCCTGGCTTGACTCTGGATTTAGCCTGCGGTACAGGCTCTTTGACGCTGGAACTTCACCGCTTAGGGATAGATGTGTATGGTGTTGATTCCTCCGTAGAAATGCTGTCTTTGGCTCAGGAAAAATGCATGGATGCAGGAGTTGACATTCTTTTTCTTCATCAAAAAATGCAGGATTTAAATCTATTTGGTACGGTAGATACCATACTTTGCACTCTAGATAGCATTAATCATTTGCAGGGAAAAGATGATGTATTGAAAACCTTCGAAAAGGTTCACCTTTTTCTAAATCCAGGCGGTTACTTTATTTTTGATATTAATACTTTGTATAAACACAATTGTGTTTTAGGAAATAACACTTTTGTGTATGATCTTTCTGGACTATTTTGTGTTTGGCAAAATCGTTGTAAAAGTGGTACTGGACGTGTGGATATCAATCTAGACTTTTTTCAAAGAGATGGCAAGTTTTACCGTCGGAGTACAGAGCATTTTACAGAATATGCTTATCCGAATGAGATGGTAATTCGGTGGTTGAGGGATGTAGGATTTGCGCACATCTCGGTTTTTGATGAACTTACCTTTCAGCCGCCAAAAGAACATAGCCAGCGGCTTGTATTTGTAGCAAAAAAGAAAGAAGAGGAGTTCTAAATGGATCGCATAATTCGTATGATTACTTCTGAGGGCGGTTTGGTAGCTTCTGCAATTGAGTCTTCGGAATTTGTGTTTAAAGCTCAAAAGCTTCATGGACTCACAAAGACCTCCTGTGCTGCATTAGGAAGGCTTCTCACCGGAGCCTCGCTAATGGGCTCTATGCTAAAGAAAGCCGATGCTTCTCTTACCTTAAAGGTGAATGGTAATGGGCCTCTGGGAAATCTGGTTGCTTTAGCAGATAGTTGGGGGAATGTGAGAGGGTATGTTGAAAATCCCCAAGTAGAGTTCCCTTTAAAGCCAAATGGTAAACTTGATGTTGGAGGTGCTGTAGGACATTGTGGACGTTTGGCTGTTATTCAAGACTTTGGTACAGGTGAACCATATGTTGGCCAGGTACAATTGGTAAGCGGCGAAATTGCAGAGGATCTGACAAACTATTATGCTGCGAGTCAGCAAATACCAACTGTTTGTGCTCTAGGTGTATTGGTAGATAAACAAAGGGGAGAGGTTTTACTGGCTGGTGGATTGCTTATCCAAGCTTTACCTGGGGTAGATGAGCAAACACTTGCACGTTTAGAAACCAATATATCCCGCCTTGATTCGGTTACCACAATGCTAGCAAAGGGACTGGGCCCAGAAGAGATCTGCAATATGGCATTAAATGGTTTCCACACAGAGAAGCTAGATGAATTCCCAGTACATTATGTCTGCACTTGCAGCAAGGAACGGTTTTCAGATATTTTACTCACTCTGCCTTCTAATGAACTGCTAACTCTTCCTAGAAACGAGGAGGGCTTCGCTGAGACCGTATGCCAGTATTGTAATCGAAAATATTACTTTTCTCAAGAGGAGCTTTTAGAGCTAGTTCAAGTAAAAAAAGAAATTTAAAAAATTTGGATTTTCCTATTGACAAATGAGGGAAAATCATGTAAAATAGTGAATGTCGCTGGGGGGAACGATCTAGTGAAGGATTGGGGCTCATAGCTCAGCTGGTTAGAGCACCTGCCTTACAAGCAGGGGGTCATAGGTTCGAGTCCTATTGTCCCCACCATATCTCTTATTTGGCCCGGTAGTTCAGTTGGTTAGAACGCTAGCCTGTCACGCTAGAGGTCGACGGTTCGAGCCCGTTCCGGGTCGCCAAAATAGTTCCGTAATTGGGACTATAATTTGCCTCTGTAGCTCAGTCGGTAGAGCAGGGGACTGAAAATCCCCGTGTCATTGGTTCGATTCCGATCGGAGGCACCATTGCGGGCGTAGCTCATCTGGTAGAGCGCCACCTTGCCAAGGTGGAGGTAGCGAGT
>CAJUSM010000045.1 GCA_910588935.1 uncultured Oscillospiraceae bacterium | reverse complement strand
AACGCTTGATTTTGTTACCCACATCCCCGCCGAAAAACTACAAAATTTCTTCGGCGTTTTCTTACAATTTCATATTGGCGTTGACAATGTATTTCCTTTGGTGCTTTCGTTCAGCCCCACTGTGGATACATAGTATCCTTCCGCTCAAAAGTGCCGGTTTCCATATTTGTACTTGAGATTTGCATATCTATCAAACATCATCAGTGCGCTTTTCCCCTTCAAGTACCCCATGAAGCTTAACACGCTCATTTTTGGTGGTATACTTAGTAGTAGATGCACATGGTCTGCCATCATATGCCCTTCTACTATTTCTACACCCTTGTACTTGCACTGTAGCCTGATGACCTCCTGTAGGTCTGCTCTATACTGCTTGTATATTGCTTTCCTCCTATACTTCGGGATTAACACGATATGATACTTACACATCCTTTTGGTATGTGCTAAACTATTTGTTTGGTTTGCCATACATTTGCTCCTTTCCGGGACAATAGACTTGAACACTCTTATTGTACCTGAAAGGAGCTTTTTTGTATAACTTTTCTTTCCCTCCCGCATAGCGGGGGGTTTTTTGTTTCGCCTTCGGCTCAACCGCCTAAAGGCATTAAAATGGAAAGGGATGGCTGTGGGCTAGAAACCACAGCCATCCCTTTATTATTCTTATAAGTACCCCCAAAGAGCGGGTTAGCCTTTTTTGAGCCGCGCCATCGCTTCCCGGGTTTTTTCGCCATCTCCAAAGGCACTTAGCCGCATACAGCCTGCGCCATTTTTGCCAAATCCTTCTCCTGGCGTGCCCACAATTTCCTTTTCGTTGAGTAGATAGTCAAAATATTCCCAACCACTCATCCCATTTGGGCACTGAAACCAAACATAAGGAGAATTTTCGCCCCCAGTAAACCAAAGACCCATCTCCCTCATGGCCTCTACCATTACCTGAGCATTGCTCTTATAATAAGCAATATTTTCCCGGATTTGTTTCTGCCCTTCCGGCGTAAACACAGCCTCTGCCGCTCTTTGGGTTATGTAGCTCACACCATTAAACTTGCTGCCTTGGCGGCGCTCCCACAGCTTTGCCACTGAGATTCCGCCAAACTCCAGCTCCTTCTTAATTACCGTATAGCCACAGCGCAAGCCAGTAAAGCCAGCGGTTTTAGAAAGAGAGCCAAACTCAATGGCACAGCGCTCCGCCCCAGGGATAGAGAAAATACTTCTGGGCAGGCCATGGCTCACAAAACATTCATAGGCAGCATCGAAAAGGATAACGGCGTTCTGGTCCAGCGCATAGTCTACCCATGCAGTAAGCTGCTCCTTATTATATACTGCCCCAGTGGGATTGTTGGGAGAGCAGATATAAATAATGTCTGCTGGCTGGTTTTCGTTGGGCATAGGCAAAAAGCCGTTATTCATATTGGCATCGGCATATACGATTTGCCTGCCTGCCATAATATTGGTATCCACATAGACAGGGTAAACGGGATCTGGGATCAGCACCGTGTTCTCATCACCAAAAATATCTACGATATTTCCCACATCGCTCTTAGCACCATCGCCTACAAAAACTTCTTCCGGCTCCAAGCTTACGCCAAAGCTGCCATAATATCCAGCGATTGCTTGGCGTAAAAAGGGGTATCCGCTGCTGTCTGGTGAATAGCCCCGAAAGGTTGCTTTTGCCGCCATTTCATCGGTAGCTATGTGCATAGCGTTGATTACAGCAGGAGCCAGTGGCAGGGTAACATCACCTATGCCCATGCGAATTAGATCATTTTCCGGGTGGGCGGCAGTATAGGCATTTACTTTTTTTGCAATGGTTACAAACAAATAGCTCTGCTCCAAGTTCTGAAAATTACAATTGAGCTTCATGTACAGGTCATTCCTTTCTATTTCTTCTCAGCCTCCACAGTTTTAGGGGGAAGTTTTACCCGAATCTCCTCTGCCCGATTGTTCGCCGCCTTTGTCACCAAAAAGCTGATGTCCTGAAACTGGAAGGTGTCGCCGGTCTGAGGAATCCGATCCAGCCGCTGGGCAATCCAGCCATTTACAGTAGAGGCGTCCGTCTCACAATCGACATGCAACGCCTGGAACAAATCGTCGGGGCTGGCGGACCCGTATACCCGGTAGAACCCCTCGCTTAAAGGGAGAATTCCCTCCTGAACTACATCGTCGTGCTCATCCCAAATCTCGCCTACCAGCTCTTCAATTACGTCTTCGAGCGTTACAATACCTTCTGTGCCGCCAAATTCGTCAATAATAACGGCCATATGCAATTTCTTCTGCTGCAGAAGCTTAAGCAGATCAGATATTTTCATAGAAGGCGGAATAAACTCCGCAGGCTTGAGCATAGCGGGAATGTCCCGTTTGGTTCCGGGCAAACTGCCGAAAAAGTCCTTTTCGTGAATCACCCCGATAATGCTATCAATGGTCTCGTCATATACCGGCAAACGGGAATAGCCAGTCTCCCGAAACACCTGGGCAATTTCTTCTTCTTCCGCTTCTTTAGGCACGGCTTCCACATCCACTCGCGGCGTCATAATCTCGATGGCTTGGATATCATCAAACTCAATGACATTCCGGAGCATATCACTCTCACTCTTTCCTATGCCCCCCTCCTGTTCCGCCTCTTCTACAATGGTGAGAAGCTCACTGTCGGTAACAGAATGGTTAGGGCTGGAGCGCAGCAGCTTACTCAGGCCCTTCTTTAGCTGGCTAAACAAAAAGTTTACCGGCTTAAGCAGAACGATCAGCACCCGGATAAAGGGAGCCGAGAACATTGCGAAAGCTTCCGCATGTTCTTTGGCCATGCTTTTGGGTGAAACCTCGCCAAAAACCAGTACCACCACGGTCATAACCACAGTGGAAACTGTAGGGCCGGCATTTCCGCCTAAGGCTTGGACAAAGAGAACCGTAGAGATTGTAGTAGAAGCGATATTCACCAAGTTATTGCCCACCAAGATGGTAGAAAGCAGCTCATCGTAGTTTTCGGAAAGAGCATAGGCCAGCTGTGCCCGCTTGTTGCCGCCAGAGGCTAAGTTTTTCAGCCGGATACGGTTTAAAGAAGAAAAAGCGGTTTCCGTAGCTGAAAAAAAAGCCGAAAGAGCGATCAGTGCAATGAGTACGATAATCAATGTGGTACTGTGACTGTCCATAGTGGGAAAAACCAACACCTTTACTTATATATTTTTCGGTTAGTATAGCACATATCCTCTCAAAAAGCAAGTAGGCCCTTTGGGTAAGCAGCCCACCCCAGCATTCCTTGCCTGTTCCCGGCCGCGGCACTGTTTTAGGGGTAGTTACAGGCTATACTCCCCCTTCTAAGCGTTTCGCTGCCTTTTTCTGAACTATTATATAGGATACACCCGCCAAAACTCCTGTAAGGGCCCAGGAAACCGGATAAGAAGCAAACAGCACCAGCCAGGAAGGCCAAATGACAAACACTGTATATACCCAGAGAACCCGCAGGACGCAAGTTCCAAAAATCGTATCTACCATGGGCAGAATGGAATAACCCATGCCCCGCATTCCCCCTACAAATATACCCATGGGGCCAATGGTAAAGTAGAAAACAGCGTTGATTAGCATCCGCTGCTTGCCATACTCAATAACAGCCGGGTCGGAAGAATAAATACCCAATAGCGGATCGGCAGCTAAATAGGCAGACACCCCTAAAACCAGGCCTAAGGCGGTTACCAGCCCAACACAAATGCCAATAATTCTTTTTACTCGGTCCATCTTTTTTGCACCGTAGTTCTGCCCTACAAAGCTTTGGGAGCCTTGAGTAAAAGCATCTAAAGAGGTAAAGAGGAAACCCTCAATATTTCCAGCCGCTGTACTGCCTGCCATGGCCACAGAGCCGAAAGAGTTAATCGTGGACTGGATCAGAACATTAGAAATAGAAAACATACTGCTCTGAATACCAGCCGGAATACCGATGCGTGTCATATCCTTCAGCTTAGGGCCATAAATTTTTAGCTCTTTCAGGTTTAGCCTATATGGCCCTTCGCTGCGGGTTAAGCAAAGAATAACCAATGCAGCTGAAACACACTGAGAGATTACCGTGGCCAAGGCTACCCCAGCTACACCCATATGTAGGACAATAACAAAAAATAGGTTCAGCAGCACATTGATGATACCGGCTGTGAGGAGAAAATACAAAGGGCGTTGGGTATCTCCCACTGCTCTTAAAATTGCTGACCCGAAATTGTAGAGCATGCAGGCTGGCATTCCCGCGAAAATAATGCGCATATATAATACAGAATGGTCAATGACATCCACAGGCGTATCCATCATCTGCAGAAGGGGTCTGGAGAGTCCAATTCCCAAAAAGATGAGTACAAAGCCGCTGATCGCTGCAATCAGCACTGCAGTATGTACTGTTTCATGAAGGTCGCGGCCCCGGCCCGCCCCATAAAATCGGGCTGCCAACACATTGACTCCAATAGAGAGGCCCATAAACAGGTTAATAATTAGCATATTAAGCGCGCCAGTAGAGCCCACGGCAGCCAGCGAGTGGCTACCGGCAAAGCGGCCCACCACTACAATATCTGCCGCGTTAAACAACAACTGCAATATACCCGATATGGCCAAGGGCACAGAAAACTGAACCAGCTTTCGCAGCAGCGGACCTTCTGTCATGTTGATCTCGTAGGAACTTCGCCGCCGGAAGGGCCTAAGGTTGAATTTCACACAAAACGCTTCCTTTCAATCATTAAGATATTCTTATACTATACCACATTTTGGGTGGACAAACAAGCCATATGGAAAAGTGGAAACAGTTTCAGAACAAAGTCTATAAAAAAAGAAAGCATTGCAGCCGCATTTGAGATGAACTCTTTGTAATGTTACTACAAAAAATGCACGGCTCTCTCAAAAGCACCGCTGCATTTTTATTTAGAAATCAGTGCTTAAAGGCAGTGTTCGTTTCTCCTGGATTGCCCGAGGAATTGTACACATAATATCCACCACATGCCGGGCAATCCGAGGGTCCAGTGTTGGGTGAGTATCGGTTTCAATGGCGTGAATTAAGTCCAGCAAACACTCGCACTGCTGGAACTCCGCCCGAGGCGCCCTATCTTGAGACAATGGCTCCAGCCAGCCCCGCACCTTCAGCTCCGGGCTGTCCAGATACAATCTCACTCCGTCGCCTTCCCCGATTTTGACTTGACCCAAAATCGTTAAAGTACCCTTTGTACCGTAAACTTCCAGCATATTAACTGTAGATGCCAGCTGGGTAAAGCCAGCGTCAACTACACCAATGGTCCCATTTCCCCAATTTAGAGTAATAATGTAATTGTCAGGAAGATAATCTGTTCGAAGCCTTTTGCCATCATAAGTCCCTGTGCGCACAGTTCGTTCTGGCTGGGATACCACCGCTGTACAGGCGACCTCTTTAGCCGGGCCCATAACAGCGACTGCCATGGTAAGTCCATGGACTCCCATATCGTAAAGCGCGCCGGCGCCAGGCTGAAAAAACCAGCCACAGTCTGCCGCGCGGTATTGAAAATGCTCCGGGCCGCCATGGGCGGCATGAGCGCGAACCATCGTCACTTTGCCAATTGTTCCCCTTTCAATCATTTCTTTCACATCTATGATATCTGGGCGCAAGGGATGAATAGGCGAAGCGGCAAATTTGACTCCTGCGGTCTGGGCCGCAGCAATCTGCTCATTTACCTGATCTACCGTCAAGCCTACCGGCTTTTGGGAATAAAGATGCTTACCGGCCCGGAGGGCTTTCATATTCAGCTCGTGGTGGTCTGGAATAGAGGCGGTGTCCATAAGGATATCGAAATTGCAGTTAGCCAGCATCTCGTCAATATTGGGAGACCACCTGGGAACCTGAAAACGCTAGGCATACTCTTGAGCCCGCTCTGGAACGATATCGCAAACCGCTACCAGCTCCACATTAGAGAAACGTGACATTTGGGGGATGTAGATACTCCCGGCAATATCACCGCATCCTACAAGAGCAACCTTCCATTTCATCATATTGTAACCGCTCCTTTTCTTTCATTTTAATTGTAAGCTTTGAAGTAAGGCAATACAGCCTTGGGAGATGTCCTGCCAAGCCGCCTCAAAATCTCTAGTATACCAAGGATCTGCTACGTCTTCTGGGCGGCCGGCATACTCCAACAGCCGATGCATCTTTTTTTGAGGATCGCCACCGCAAATATGTTCCATTCTTTGAAGGTTGCCCCTATCCATTCCAATCAGAAGGTTAAACGCCTCGTAATCTTCAGAAGTTATCTGCCGGGCTGTCTTTCCGCTACACGCAATGCCATGCCTAGCCAGCGTTTGCCGGGCAGGAGGATATATGGGGTTCCCCAGCTCCTCTGTACTGACCGCTGCAGAACAAATCTGTAGCCGCTCTGCAACGTTCCCCTTTTTCGCCAGATCTTTCATAATAAACTCGGCCATAGGGCTGCGGCAGATGTTGCCGTGGCAAACGAAAAGTATTTTAGTCATATCCTGAAACCTCTTTTAATGTAATAAATCCAAATGGGGCTTTCCAGTGCTTTTGACATGGGCAAGGGGGAAGAAAACCCCCAATGCATGTTTTGGCACAGTATAGCTTGGCCGAAAAAATATACCCACGCATTTTTCAGGTGAACTCTGCCAAGAAAGAACCCCTTGGAATCTCTCAGGATTCCAAGGGGTTCTTTGGTGCGCGAGACGGGACTTGAACCCGTACGCCAAAGGCACACGCACCTCAAACGTGCCTGTCTGCCAGTTCCAGCACTCGCGCAACTCAACATTGCTATTATAGCACCTGTCGAACTGGTTGTCAATCAGAAAAATACCCTTTTTTCTAAAAAAGTCAACAGGCTCTTGGTATTTAAATGATATGCTTCGCAAAAAAGCTGAACAACGCCATGCCGTCTACCATGTCTTCACGTAAATGCAACAGAGTCATCCGCTCTGGATGCCACTGTACAGCAAAAATTTTTCTTTCCGTCCATTCCATCCCTTCTACCACCCCGTCATTAGACCAGGCCGCCACTTGAAAGCCTTGTGCTGGCTGTCCAATTCCCTGGTGATGGGCGCTATTCACGAAAAATTCATTTCCATATATTTTATGTAAAAAACTTTTCGGCCGGGCCTGAATCCGGTGGCGTTTATCGCCTGTTTCCTTCTCCCAACAGTGAGCAGACGCTGTGGGCAGCTCCTGAACCAGGTCGCCGCCAAAAGCTACATTAAGCACCTGCATACCCCGGCATATGCCAAGAATCGGCTTATTTTTTTTGCAAAAGCTTCTTACCAATTCCAATTCTTTCTCGTCTAATGAACGGTCGACATTCCGGCTCCCCTGGTTTTCTTGCCGATAAAGCGCCGGATCCAAGTCGCCACCGCCAGGAAGCAGTAGCGCGCTGCAGTTCTCTGAATCGGCCGGAAAACCCGAAAACACCGGCTGGAGGCCACAATGTTCCAAAGCTTGGGCATAGTTGGCCCGTTCCTCTTTTCGACCGCAGATAAACACCTTTTTCATCGCAAGGGCTCCTTTCTTGTGAAAAAAGCTAGATTATGTTATCTATTTCTTGTTTTATGTAATCTATTTTAGCATTCAAACTGACAAAAGTTAACAATATCTCTGTTGACATATTGGGCAACAGCAATTATAATATCAAAAAAGCGTTGCGCGACTCTCAAATAAGCCCTTTGTAAAGTCCGCGGCCTTTTCTTGTTAAGCCATATTCTTTTTGCTGTAGGGGAATCTGGGGTGAATTGCCACAGGCCTGCCCCGCTCTTCTTGCCCTATGACAGCAGCTGACATTGAAAATACCAGAAAGGGTGAGTACAATGACTAATGACAGAAATGAATATGGCTGGAGAGAGAGCAACACAATCCCCAGATCCCGTACCAGGCTGGAAGGCTTTGCCAAACGAGAAAACTCTGGGAAACAACGCAAGGCCAGCCGGGAAATCAATCATATCTTTCCAAAAGGCCAGGAGAAAGCCCAGCATCCAGCGCAGAAGGGTTCTGAGCGAAGGGCCGCGGTAGTAATTATATCCGCCGCCTTGCTCTGTATTGCAATTGTAGCAATCGCTATTTGGTCCGCGGGACAGATTGCCATGAATCCGGCTCAGGAAACAATGGCAGATATTCAGCTGACCAGAAGCCAGAAAGAGGTGCAAGGCGGCCAGGAATGGACCGGCAGTCTTGTCTCCTTAGGCAGCTTTGAAAATTACCAGCAGCTTTCCGACCCTTTGCTGGTACTGGTCAACGATGAAGTTCCAATTCCCGACAGCTGGCAGGTTACCCCGGCCTTTGTAGACGATGAGACTGTGGACAACCGGATATATCAAGATCTCTCCGCAATGATTGAGGCTGCGGAAAGGGAAAACGTGTGGTTCTGGATAGCCTCTGGTTACCGGAGTGTGGAGGACCAGGAGCGTATTCTCAGCAGGGAAATAGAAAATCATATGAGAGATGACAATATGTCTGAAGAGGAAGCCAGGGAGCTTTCCCTTCGTACAATCGCACGGCCCGGTTACAGCGAACACCACACTGGCTTGGTGATTGACTTAAACGATGTAAGCGATAACTTTGAGGAAACTGTTGCTTACCAGTGGCTCTGCCAACACGGGGCAGAATATGGCTTTGTCCAGCGGTACCGTTCTGATAAAGTAGAAATTACCGGTATTGATAACGAAAGCTGGCATTACCGCTATGTGGGGCCGGAACACGCCAAAAAGATGAACGAATTAAATATGTGCTTAGAGGAATATGTGCTCTATCTGAAAGACCAGGGCATCACTTAACTTCTCCTTGTAACGCGGCTGTCCTGTTGCTACAACGGCTCCAGGGCAGCCTTACTTTTATCCTGGTAAAAGGCAATGTGGTTCTATTACCCATCTATATAGCCGGGAGGGCCGTAATATGAACATTAAGCCAACAGAAATTGCAGCCAGCTGGCTGGTTTATCTGGCTTTGTGCATGGATGTCGTGCCCCGGAACGTCAGGGGAATCAATCTTCATTATCATTGATTCTTGCTATTATCTTAATCTGAAGACCTTATATAAGGAGTTTGGTGAAATCTTGAGAAACCAGCATACCGTGGTTTTGTCAAAGAATTTAAGTTTTGGCCTGGGGTGCGCATAGCTCTACAAAAACAGCGCCTAAAATTTTTTCTTGCATTGAACCTGGGTTTGGGGTAAAATATACGGTAGGATTTTCTTGAAAAGAGGGGTTATAATGAATACGGTTCGGACAAGATTCGCGCCTAGCCCTACAGGCTTTATGCATGTAGGGAATCTGCGCACCGCCCTGTACGCCTATCTCACGGCAAAAAGCCAGGGCGGCCAGTTTATTCTGCGCATAGAGGACACCGACCAAGAGCGGCTGGTGGAGGGCGCGGTAGATGTAATTTACAACACGCTTAGGCAAGTAGGCCTGCTCCATGATGAAGGGCCAGATATCGGCGGCCCTCACGCCCCCTATATACAGAGCCAGCGTCTTGCCACCTACCGGCCCTATGCCCAGCAGCTGGTAAAAGAGGGAAAGGCATATTATTGCTTTTGTACCAAAGAGCGTTTAGAGTCCCTACACCAGCAGGAGGGCGAAGGGGACCACCGGGGATATGACCGTCATTGCAGGGAATTGCCCCCAGAAGAGATTCAGCGACTGCTGGATGCCGGCACCCCCTATGTAATCCGGCAAAAAGTCCCCTTAGAAGGGGCCACTACCTTTCAAGACGCGGTATTCGGTGAAATCACCATTGAGAATAAGGAGATCGAAGATCAGGTACTACTAAAGGCCGACGGCTACCCTACCTACAATTTTGCAAACGTCATTGATGACCACCTGATGGAGATCACCCATGTGGTACGGGGCAGCGAATTTCTTACCTCTACCCCAAAATACCAGCTACTGTATCAGGCCTTTGGCTGGCAGCCTCCTACCTACATCCACTTGCCCTTGATTATGGGCCGCAATGAGGATGGCTCTGTTTCTAAGCTAGCCAAACGCCACGGCTCTACCAGCTTTCAGGGACTGCTGGAGGATGGCTACCTCCCCCAGGTTGTGACAAACTATATTGCTCTGCTGGGTTGGTGCCCCAAGGATAACCAGGAAATTTTTACTCTTTCCCAGCTGGCGGAAAGCTTTTCTATTGATGGGATCAGTAAATCGCCTGCTGTGTTTGATTACGATAAGCTTAACTGGTTTAACGGTGAGTATATTAAGGCTATGGATGCCGAAGCCTTCCGAATGCAGGCTATGCCATATTATCAGGAAGTGTTTGGCCAAGAGGAGAAACCTTGGGCGGTTCTAGACAGCATTTTACAAGCCCGACTGACCAAGTTCAACGAGATTCCCGGATTACTGGGCTTTTTCCAGGCCTTGCCGGACTATACGGTGGAATTTTTCATCAACAAAAAGTCCAAGACCAATTTAGAAAACTCGCCAGCCATGCTTCAGGCTGCCGTAGAGGCTTTGGAGCAGCTCTCTGAGTGGGAGCTGGATTCCATTCATAACACTTTGATCAACCTGGCGCAAAGCCTGGGCGTAAAGAATGGCACTTTACTTTGGCCTGTACGCATTGCGGTGGCGGGTACACTGGTCACTCCGGGAGGAGCTATGGAAATTCTTACTGTGCTGGGCCGGGATGAAGCCTTGCGCCGTTTGAGGCTGGGGCTTGAGAAGCTGGCATGACAGGCGGCACCCCTTAAGCTCTTTTAGCATATCTAAAACCCGCTATATGGAAATGAGGTAACAAAAATGAGCGAAAATATGGAAGTAAAAAGCACAAATTTTATTGACGAATTCATCAAAGAGGACATGTCTCCCGGCGGCCGCACAGAGGGAATGCAGGTACACACCCGCTTCCCTCCTGAGCCTAACGGCTATCTACACATTGGCCACGCAAAAGCCATCTACGTGGACTTCGGCACGGCAGAGCGCTTTGGCGGAATCTGCAACCTGCGTATGGATGATACAAACCCCTCCAAAGAGGATGTGGAATATGTAAATGCCATTAAAGACGATATCCACTGGCTGGGCTACGACTGGGGCGACCGTTTTTACTATGGATCCGATTTCTTTGAGGAGATGTACCAGGGCGCCGAAGAGCTTATTCAGAAGGGGCTGGCCTATGTCTGCGAATTGAGCCAGGAACAGATGCGGGAAATGCGGGGGGACCTCTCTACTCCCGCCACCAGCCCATATCGAGATCGCCCACAAGAGGAAAGCCTGGATTTGTTCCGCAGAATGCGGGCCGGAGAGTTTGAAGACGGCAAAATGACCCTTCGGGCTAAAATTGACTTGGCCAGCGGCAACTTTAACATGCGGGATCCGGTGATATACCGAATTAACCACACCGCCCACCACCGCACAGGAACCAAGTGGTGCATTTATCCTATGTATGACTATGCCCATCCCTTCGAAGATGCCATGGAGCATATTACCCATTCCCTTTGCTCTTTAGAGTTTGAGGATCACCGCCCCTTCTACGATTGGGTGGTTCAGAACGTAACTTTGCCCTCTAAACCCCGGCAGATAGAGTTTGCCCGGCTGGGCATTAACAATACCGTGATGCACAAGCGCAAACTTCGCGCTCTGGTAGAAGAGGGCTGTGTGGATGGTTGGGACGATCCTCGTATGCCCACTCTTTGCGGCTTGCGCCGGCGAGGCTATACCCCAAAGGCAATTCTCAATTTTTCTGAACGCAACGGGGTCTCCAAGGCAGCTTCTACCGTTGAATATGCCTTTTTAGAGCATTGCTTGCGCGAGGATTTAAATGAAACCGCACGGCGGGTGATGGCAGTCCTTCACCCGGTTAAACTTATCATTACCAATTATCCAGAAGAAAAATCTGAAACCTTTATGGTAGAAAACAATCCCAACCGTCCGGAAGATGGACAGAGAGAAATCACTTTTTCCAGGGAAATATGGGTAGAAGCGGAAGACTTTCTTCCCGAACCCATGCCTAAGTTCAAGCGTTTGTATCCTGGCGGCCCTGAGTGCCGGCTAAAGGGAGCTTATATTATTCAGTGTACTGGCTACAAAACCGATGCTGAGGGAAACATCACGGAAATAAGCGCCCAGTATGATCCCCACAGCCAGGGCGGTGATCCGGCTGACGGCAGAAAAATTAAAGGAGCTACTCTCCACTGGGTAGACGCCGCCACTGCTCTAGATGCTGAAATCCGTATTTACGACAATCTGTTCCGGGTGGAGAACCCAGAGGAAGGTGATTTTAGGGAGTATTTGAACCCAGATTCCCTCCAGGTGCTCACTAGCTGCAAGGTTGAAACCAGCCTAGCGGATGCCAAACCCGGAGAAAGCTATCAATTTATGCGCCAGGGCTACTTCTGCGCTGACAGCAAGGACAGCACAGAAAACCATTTGGTATTCAATCGGTCGGTAAAGCTAAAGGACAGCTTTAAAGCTGGAAAATAACGGAATTTTGCAGAAACACGACACAGCCTAAGGGCTGCGCCGTGTTTCTTTTTTTAGGATTGTCACCCTCAAGCTTGTCTCATAGTTGACAACGCGTAGAGTGTTATGATATGCTCTGAAAGAAATAAACTATGAAAGGAAGTGAGCTGCTGTGAACGTAAAAGAAGGAGTTCTCCAGCTTCTGCAGGAAAACCCTGGACCTGTTTCCGGAGAAGAAATCGCCGAAAAGCTAGGGATATGCAGAAACTCTGTATGGAAAGCTGTTGGCAAGCTTCGCCAGGCAGGATATGTAATAGAAGCATCTACCAACAAAGGATATCGGCTGGTTTCGGAAAGCGCGGTGCTCAGTGGCGAAAACATCCGCCGGCATCTAGGGCCGCAGGCCCAAGGCGTGGCAATTCAGATCCGTGACACAGTTACTTCTACCAATACAGTAGTCAAGGAACTGGCCGAACAGGGCGGCCGGGAAGGCATGGTGGTTATTGCCGAACACCAAGTACAGGGCAAGGGCCGTTTAGGCCGTTCCTTCTACTCCCCACGGACCTCTGGGCTATACATGAGCATCCTGCTGCGCCCTAGCCTTTCTCCAGAAAAATCCCTTTCCATCACCACGGCAGCCGCTGTTGCCACCGCCCAAGCCATTGATCGAGTAACCGGTGAGCTAGCAAAGATCAAGTGGGTAAACGATGTATATCTTCGCGACCGAAAAGTCTGCGGCATTCTAACCGAGGCCTCGTTAGACTTTGAAAGCGGCGGCTTAAACTATGCGGTTCTGGGAATCGGAGTAAACATCCAGGAACCTCCTGGAGGTTTCCCTGGAGAGGTGCGAGAGATCGCCGGAGCTATCTTTCAAAAAAAACCTCCTGCTGGAACCAGATCCCGATTGGCTGCGGAGATTTTGAATCATTTTTTTGATTATTACCATCAACTGCCTCAACGGACCTTCATGACGGAATACCGTCTGCGCTCCCTGCTTACTGGCATGGACATCACCTTCCGTCAGGGCGGCAGTACCTGGGACGGCCGGGTGCTCGGTGTAGATGAAGAAGCTCGGCTTGTTGTGCGCTTGGAAGATGGGAAAGAAAAGCGGTTTAGCGCTGGCGAGGTTGCAATAATAAAAAAAGACTTTATTGAAAAGCTACGTACTAAAAGAGAAGGAGTAACGCCATGAATTATGAACCAAAAAGCAATGTGCAAAAAACCGTTTCCATTGGGGTAATGGCCGCCATTCTGGCCGTGCTATCCCAAATATCTGTTCCACTTCCCAGCGGGGTACCCGTTACCCTGCAAACTTTTGCTGTGGCTTTGTGCGGCTACTTTTTAGGGCCTGCCCTGGGCACTGCCGCTGTAGGGGTGTATCTGGTGCTGGGGGCCGTTGGAGTGCCGATACTGGCCGGCTTTGCTGGAGGGCTGGGGAGCTTTATTGGCGTTACTGGCGGCTTTCTCTGGGGCTTTCTGCCAATGGCCTTTTTGTGCGGGCTAGGGGTTAAAATCAGGAATAAGCTCTTGACAATTGCATTGGGGTTAGCTGGATTGGCAGCCTGCCATCTCTGCGGTGGAATTCAATTCTCTCTGGTAATGAACACTCCATTTCTCCAAGCCTTTCTCATTGCCACCCTTCCCTATTTGGCTAAGGATATCGTCTCGGTGATTTTAGCCTATTTGGGAGCCACTGCCTTAAAAGCAAGCTTGAAAAAAGCCGGGTTAGGAGACATAACATGAAAGAAATCCGGTGTCACCATCTTTTCTGCATGACCTTGTTTTCCGGCCACGGCTATGATCAAAACTTTAGCGACCATATGCAGGACTTAATTGACTGCTTTACCCAAGGCGAGCCCTTTTTACTTTGCGAAGGTTCCGATGCCATATGCAGAAATTGTCCAAACAGAACATCCCATGGCGGCTGCACCCTGGGCAGTGAGGATGTGCAGAAAAGAGATTTCCAGGCAATGTCCGTACTGGGGCTATCGGCAGGCCAGCGCCTAGACTGGGAACAGAGAGCCAAACTGTTGGCTCAGGTGGATGAAAACAGCTTTCAGCTTGTGTGCGGCGGCTGCCGCTGGGCAAAAGAAGGGCTTTGCTCCTTTGCTATTTTGCGGGAACGCTTGGAAACCAGCAGAACTATGCTCTAATATACCTAGCAGCTCGGGAGGCGCCTACCTTACGAACCATACCATTCCTCACCATTGTGCCTAATACCGCCTCTACCGTAGTGGGACTGATGTGGGGCAAAGCCTGACAAATCTCTGCTTTAGAAATAGGTAGCGCACTGGAAAGCACCAACATTTCAATACTTGCTCGTTTCGCCCCTCTTCGACTCCCAGGCCGCAGCCGCGAAACACGGGAACCCAAGTACAGCAGTGACAGTACCATTTCAATATAGGGCAAATAATCACTGTCATTCTCTTCCCAGTGTTTTCTCGCCTCCAGAAAAGCTTGCTGGTAAAAATACCGATACCGGAGAATCATCTCTTCAAAAGGAATGGAGCCACATATTACAAAGCCAGACCGATACAGCAAGTGTCGGGCCAACAACAGCGCAGCGGCAGTAGAGGCAGTAGAAAATGGCGCGATACATAGAAGATCTAACATTAAACAAGGAACCCTCAATAGAGGAGCCACTCCCGCATTTTCGCTATTCAAATAGGCAGAAAAAGCCTGGTCCAGCACCAGGCTTTTTTTCTCGCTTTCCCAAGCGGTACCAGGCAGAGCAAGCTGTACCAGAGAAAAAAGTCCTTCTATACTAAGGGGCACGTCCGCCCAACCCTCATCGATTTTCTTTATCGCCAAGGCATATCCAGGGAACACCCTGCCCTCTAATTGTTCCACCGCTTTTGCAACATTCTCTGCCATGACAGCCGGAAGGCGTCTTTCTTCTGCCTGAAGCTGGTGTAAGCAGGCCAATAGGCTGGAAAGCCTATCTGGCAGGACCAACTTAGTTAAAAAGACATAATCAAATTTTCTCATAAAGACGCCTCCGTTTCTGCATATTATTATAACAACAAAAAACTGGAAAATCAATGCTACTCGCCTTTTTCTGATATTTTCCTTTCAGGCCAAATTATACTGATTTCTTTAACACTGGTAGCACCCCCGCTACCTCGTGATCCAACTGTTTATAATTTTCGTCTGAGTCCCTTTGCATAGGCCAATTACAAGCAAAAAATAGGCAGCGCGGGAGGTAACTCCCGCGCTGCCTAAACAATGTTACCGGACAATTTATTGTACGTTATTTACAGCCTCTTTCAGAGCTTCTGTACGGTTGACTTCCTCCCACGGTACATTCAGATCTTCCCGTCCCAAATGGCCATAAGCAGCCAGCTGGCGATAAATTGGACGACGCAGATCCAGTTCTTTGATAATCGCGGTGGGCCGCAGATCAAAGACTTTTTTCACTGCCTCAGACAGACATTCGTCGCTGACCGTTCCAGTACCAAAAGTATCTACCATAACAGATACTGGCCTGGCAACTCCAATTGCATAGGCAAGCTCTACTTCAGCTTTTCGCGCCAAACCCGCAGCCACAATATTTTTTGCTACCCAGCGAGCGGCATAGGCAGCAGAACGGTCTACTTTAGTAGGATCCTTTCCGGAGAAAGCACCGCCGCCATGCCGGCCATAGCCACCATAGGTGTCTACAATAATCTTCCGGCCTGTAAGGCCGCTATCGCCTACAGGGCCGCCGACCACAAACCGGCCGGTAGGATTAATATAAATGCGGGTATCATGATCCACCAGTTCCGAAGGGATCACCGGTTTAATCACATGCTTAATCATGTCCTTTTTCAGTTTTTCTAGCTTTACGTCTTCATCATGCTGTGTAGAAATTACAATAGCGTCAATGCGCTTTACCCGATCCCCATCATATTCTACAGTAACCTGGGTCTTTCCGTCAGGCCGAAGATACTTTAGAACTCCTTCTTTGCGAACCCAGGCCAGCTGCTTTGCTAGCTTGTGTGCAAAAGAAATTGCCATAGGCATATATTCCGGGGTTTCATCGCAGGCAAAGCCAAACATCATTCCCTGATCCCCCGCCCCGATCAGGCTATTTTCATCGATTTCTCCATTTTTGGCTTCCTGAGACTCATTCACGCCCATTGCAATGTCCGGAGACTGAGAATCAATGGAAATGAGAACACCGCAAGTGTTTCCGTCAAAGCCACAGTCCGGGTGGTCATAGCCAATCTCTTTGACTACTTCTCGAGCAATGTTGGCAATATCCACATAGCAGTTGGTTGAAATTTCGCCCATCACATGGATGACTCCAGTGGTAGCTGTAGTTTCGCAGGCTACATGGGCCTGTGGATCTTGGCTGAGGATGGCGTCAAGGACAGCGTCAGAAATCTGGTCGCATACCTTATCGGGATGGCCCTCAGTAACAGATTCAGATGTGAAAAGTTTCATAATTGTTCCCCTTTCATATGTAGGCGATAAATCCTCCATCAAAAAAAGACCACTCGAAAAACGAGGGTCCTTATTACGCCTCATCTTCCGGGAGAGCGTGCAGTAGCTTTTTGCCAAAAGCACACTCCAACTCCGCAGGAATTAGCACCTTGCAGTGATTATGTCACTACAGGTTGCCGGGCATCATAGGGCCTGTCCCTCCGCCTCTCTTGATAAGGATTTATTCTATTTCTTATATTGTAGCACTGGATAGGCAATTTGTCAACCTCGATTATAAAGGTTATTTTTGACACATTCAAAGTGAAATCTCATTCAGGAACAACTGAATGTATTCTTCCAACGCAGCTTCTATCCCCGTCCAATCATATTCTTGCACTGGAAATATTCCTTCGCCCTCTTCTACCCGAAGCACCGGCAGAGAAATCCCGGTTTTCCAAGCTGCGTTAAAGGGAACTACTTTACATTGAATGGTATTCGGCGCGTTGGCAATTGTGTCGTTTGCCATAGCGCGATAGCTTTACAATGCGCCCACGGAACCGCCGCCATGAGAGACAATTGCTACCAGAATACCGAAAAGCTCACCTTGATAAGTGCTATCCCTCCACCAGTGAAGAAAACAGATCTCTTCTGCCTTTTCCAGAAGTATACACAGCTTGGCAGGAATGGGGACATAATGTGCAGAGACAAAAACGACGCCATCTGCCTGGAGCAGCTTTTCTATATCTGGTTGAAGCCCTGGTCTCTTTGGCACCGGTTGTTTTCATAGCACTTACCGCAACCAACGAAGGGCGACAGAGAAAAATTCCGAAGTTCAATGATTTCCGCATTATTGCGCTGATCAGCTAAGATTTCGGCAATTTTCCTGCATGCTTTCAGTGATGTACTCTGTTCACCGCTATGCAAAACATTGGACGCAGATATACAGACAATATTCATTTTTCCACCTCAGCAAAATACTTCCCTACAATCTGCTGCAACTTTTCAAACACCTCATGGTTGCCTGCCACCACAGGCATTGGCATATGGTAGTGTAAAGACTGCCCTGCTAAGCCTCCTACCAGGGCTCCCGCCTCTTTTAGAATTACGGAAGCGGCACAGTAGTCCCAGGGAGATAAACGGGACTCAAAAAATCCGTCACAACGGCCTGCCGCCACATTGCACAAATCAATGGCTGCAGAGCCGGACCGGCGTACATCTCCACACTGTAAAAAAGTTTCCTTTACAGCGCCAAAAGTAGCTACTGCCCGCTCTCGGTAATAGGGAGATGTGCCGAAAACAATCAATGAATTCTCAAAAGGCACCTGGGTGGCATGGATTCTTTCACCCTCGCAAAAGGCACCGCAACCCTGTACGGCAGAAAATAACTCTTTTGACCATATATCATATACCAGTCCCATCACTGCGACCCCGTTTTCTACTAGGCCTACAGAAATGGCGCAGGGGCGATAGCCCCGCATAAAGTTCGTAGTGCCGTCTATGGGGTCAATGATCCAGTTAAAGCCTGCGTGTAGATGATTTTCCTTCTGCTCTTCTGCAAAAAAGTGGGCCTGGGGCAGCAGTGGGGCAAGATGATCCAGCAGAAACCTTTGAGAAGCCAAATCTGCTTCTGTAACAAAATTGGCATGGCCTTCTTTGGAATACACTTTAGGGTGGCACAGATTCCGTACCAGATCGCCTGCCTCTCGAATAATCTTTTCTGCCTGCCGTGAGATGTTTTCCAGTTTTTTCATAAATAATTTCTCTTCTTTCCGCAAAACTTCCGCATTCTCTCAATGTGGAAGTTTTCTATAAGTGGAATTTCTTACAACCAAAATAGCGCAGCGCCTTTTATGCATTAAAACTTCTTTTTTGCTTCTGCTTCCCGATGAACCCGTTTCCACTCCTCAATCTGCCGCAGCCGTTCAGTATACCTAGCTTCGTTGCCCTGGGTGGTGGGCTGATAGTATTTTCGATCTTTTAGGGAGTCTGGCAGGCACTGCATGGTGGTAAGCTTTGCCTCGTAATCGTGAGCATATTGATAGCCCTTGCCATAGTCCAGTTCCTTCATCAGCCGGGTAGGCGCGTTGCGGATTACCAAAGGCACTGGCTCTGCCAGCATCTGCTGGGCATCCTTTGCCGCCGCTATATAGGCCGATTCCAAAGCGTTCGATTTTGGCGCCATAGAAAGGTAAACTACCGCGTGGGTCAAATTCACATTGCACTCAGGCATCCCAATAAAGTGGCTGGCCTGGTAAGCCGCTACAGCCACATCCAGAGCCCGACTGTCCGCCATGCCTACATCCTCGCTTGCAAAGCGGATCAACCGTCTGGCTACATATAGAGGGTCTTCTCCCGCCTCCAGCATTCGAGCCAGCCAGTAAACGGCAGCGTGAGGGTCGCTGTTGCGCATGGATTTATGCAGAGCTGAAATCAGGTTATAGTGTTCTTCCCCTTTTTTATCGTAAAGCAAAGACTTGCGATTAACGCATTGCTCCAGAATCTCTTGAGTTACCTGAACCTTGCCCTCCTGGCGGTTGGCATTGAGCACCAGCATTTCCAAAGTGCCTAGGGCTGTACGGGCGTCGCCATTGGCAAAGTTGGCCACAGCCTCCAATATCTCCTCTCCCACCTCCACATTTTCGTTTCCAAATCCCCTAGGATCACTGAGGCCGCGGCGAAGCAAGCCTACCAGGTCCTGAACGGAAAGAGCCTGCAGCACGAACACCTTGCATCGAGAAAGTAACGCTGAGTTTACCTCGAAAGAGGGATTCTCCGTTGTGGCGCCAATCAGCACAATGCTTCCCCGTTCCACATAGGGCAAAAAGGCATCTTGCTGGGCTTTATTAAAGCGATGAATCTCGTCTACAAAAAGGATGGTGCGCTCACCTAGCAGCCGGGTACGCTCCGCCTCGTTCATTACCTCTTTAATCTCTTTGATTCCACTGGTTACGGCACTGAAATTGATAAAATTGGACTGGGTTTTCCCAGCAATAATCCGGGCCAAGGTGGTTTTCCCCACTCCAGGGGGACCCCAAAAAATCATAGAAGGCACTCGGTCTCGGTCTATTAACTGGCGGAGTACCTTACCTTGGCCCAAAAGATGCCTTTGCCCCGCAAACTCCTCTAAGGAACGGGGACGCATACGGGTAGCCAAAGGTGTATCTGCTGGATCTGCCTGAAAGAATGTCTGTTGGTTCACAGTCCTTCTACCTCCTGGTTAGTTGCTTCTTTCCGATACCCACTGGGCGACCGCCCGGTTCTGGCACGAAACACCTTCGCGTAGTAAGAGGGATCGGAAAAGCCCACGGCAGCGGCAGCCTGAGCCACCGATCCCCCCTCCTGCAAAACGGCTAAACTCTTTCCTACCCGATAATCGGTAAGATAATCAAACAGAGGCATTCCCATCTGTTTCTTAAAAAAGCGACAGCACTCACTTTTACTTAGCCCCACTTCCCTGGCAACATCCTCCAGCGTAAGCTTTTGGGCATAATAGCTATGGAGAAACGCCAAAATGACCCGTAGGCGACGAAGCTTTTCCGGATCTTCTGTGGGGACATCTTGCACCTGGCAGGCACAGTGCTCATAAAGGCGGATCCATATGCCCAGCAAAAGCCGCTGGGCATAGAGCTCGTATAGGCCTGCTTTCTGTGTGCATATTCGGTAAAGCCGCTTTAGGCTGGCTAAAATCTCCTTTTGCCATATTGTCTCCTTTCTTAATACCAAAGAAGGAAGGGCAGAGCTTTCCACAATGGGCAGGACATACTTAGCCCCTGCCGCGCTGCCCTCAAAACCGGCCAAGAGCCGAGGATGTACGGTAATAGAGATGTAATCGCAGTCTATACCAGCCATACTGCCAAAATGCAGAGCTCCAGAATTACAGAAAAGCCCCTGCCCTGCGGTGAGCAGACAGTGAAAGTCGTTAACTCTGTATTCTAACTGGCCGGAAACCACTAAGGTGAATTCCACTTCGTCGTGCCAGTGCCAAGGAAAGTATCCGGTAGGATATGAAGAAATCCATTTACGCCCAATATAAATAGGAAAGCCATAGGTGCCGTGCTGCTTTACTTCCCGTTTCTGATCATCTCTGTTCAGCTCCACAACAAAGCACCTCCTTTTCTAAGTAGGCCTAGCTTTTGAAACATTATAGCGGATTTCTAGCCTAAAAGCAAGACCAAGGCCAAGATGGGAAGGCCAAACCGAGGAGATACAGATAAGCTAGAGAAGAAAAAACGCAGCTCTCAGATGTCGAGAGAAAACAGGAAAAGTTTCGTAGACTTCGCTTCGCGAAGTCTTACCTTTCTCAAAGGCTGCGGGGTGCGGGGCGGCGCCCCACGACCTTGCCCCAGGCCATCAATCACAAATAATATTTCGGGATGAAATCCCGACAATCCTGCAACCTAACGAAAGTTTTCCGTTTCCCTTCATAAAATCCTCGTTTCGGACACTCCCGTCAAGATGGGAAGTGCCAAACCACAAGCGCGGTGAACAACAAGAGCAGGTCTGAAATTCTTTGCAATGTCTAACAGAAAGCCGCTGGTAAATGGGGTTTTCTTTTCTTTGATTACTTTCCCCTTGACATTTATCCGGAATCGGACTATAATAGCATTCGTCCGATATCGGAATATATAAACCCAGGAGGTAGTTTCATGGAAAAGCCCACCCTTGACCCTTGGCTTTTGGAATACAACAATATTCTTCGGGACAATGATAGTGTTTACCGCAGCGCTGCCAAAAAGCTAAATATTCCAGAAAGCACCCTTTGGATCCTCTATTCATTTCGAGCGGAATCCCGGCCTATCACCCAAAGCTATATGTGTTCGTTGCTTCACCAGCCAAAGCAAACTGTTAATACTGCCCTAAAGCAGCTAGAGGCGCAAGGATGTATTTCCCTATGCGCTGGCGGCGACCGACGCACAAAAGAGATCAGCCTTACAGAAAAAGGAGAAGCCTTGGCACAAATAACTGCTGATAAGATTATCGCAGCCGAAGAGCAGGCCTTCGAAGATATGTCTCCCCAGGAAAAGGAAACTCTGCTGGCTCTGCTGAAAAAATTCAATCAGCTTCTTCGCCAAGCTTCCGAAAAACTTCTATAATGTACCCATATTATTTTATTGAATCAGGAGGTCCTTATGCGACAAGAAATTCAACTTTCCGACCATTTTACTTATCCTAAACTGCTGCGCTTTGCCCTTTCCCCTATTATGATGATGGTATTTACCTCGATTTATGGTGTAGTGGACGGTCTTTTTGTTTCGAACTTTGTGGGAAAGGTTCCCTTTGCTGCAATCAACCTAGTAATGCCATTTACTATGGTGCTGGGTGGTCTGGGGTTCATGGTTGGCACCGGCGGCAGCGCCCTAGTTGCCAAAACTATGGGTGAAGGGGACCATGAAACCGCCCGGCGGTACTTCTCCATGATGGTCATTTTTACACTTATTCTTGGGATTGCCTCCTCTGTTATTGGAATTGCGGTCATGCGTCCTGTCTCTTACCTGCTGGGCGCTACTGATTCCATGATTGACGACTGTGTCGTGTACGGGAATACTGTAATTGCTTTCACTACCGCATTTATGCTTCAAAACGTGTTCCAAACCTTTCTTTCTACTGCTGAAAAGCCCAAGCTGGGCCTTGCCTTTACTGTAGCAGCTGGGGTCACCAATATGGTACTGGACGCCCTATTTATCGCTGTGTTCCGCTGGGGTGTGCTGGGCGCGGCTCTGGCCACAGGTATTAGCCAATGCGTAGGCGGAATTCTGCCCCTCCTCTATTTTTTACGCCCCAACAGCAGCTTGCTCCAGCTTGCCAAAACCAGGCTGGAAGCCCGAGCTCTCCTTAAAGCCTGTACCAACGGCTCCTCTGAGCTGATGTCTAATATCTCTGGATCCATTGTGGGAATGCTTTATAATTGGCAGCTGCTGCGTTATGCAGGCGAAGATGGAGTTGCGGTTTATGGCGTACTAATGTATATCCAGTTTATCTTTATCGCCATTTTTATTGGGTATACTGTGGCCAGTACGCCGATCATCGGCTATCATCATGGCGCGGCCAACCACGCCGAGTTGAAAAATCTGCTGAAAAAAAGCGTAGTACTTAATATAATCGTCGGCGCCGCTATGGTTTTGGCCGCCCAGTTGCTTTCTGCTCCGCTTGCTAATATTTTTGTAGGCTACGATCAGGAGCTCTCCCTGCTGACACAGCACGCTTTTAAGCCATTCTCTTACGCTTTTTTGCTTATCGGGTTTAACATCTTCGTCTCCTCCTTTTTCACCGCTTTAAACAATGGGGCCATTTCAGCTGTAATCTCTTTCTTGAGATCTTTGGTGTTTCAAATTATCAGCGTGCTCGTGCTGCCTTTGATTCTAGGATTGGATGGCATTTGGTGGTCTGTAGCGGCAGCGGATATTTTTGCCTGTGTGATCTCTGTGGTTTTCCTGGTTGTTAAACGGAAACAGTATCACT
>CAJUSM010000044.1 GCA_910588935.1 uncultured Oscillospiraceae bacterium | reverse complement strand
GCGCTATGGCTCCGGAGAGAGCTTGCGATGACTGGGGATTGCTTCGTTTTGACTCCCCCCTTTCTGATGGTAATAAAGAGTACCCTGGGCATTTGGGAATTTATTGCGTAAACAGCAGCAGCGATATGCAGAACCGCACGTATCAAACCCAAGGTTATCCAGCGGACAAGAACTCCCGCATTGACAAATGGGATAATTGGGAAATGTATACCTGTTCCGGCACCATATACCCTAGCTACGGCCGAACTCAACCAGTGGTAACCACAAGTCTGGATATTAGTGAAGGGCAAAGCGGTTCCCCAGTTTATAGCTACCGAACCTCGAAAGGCTACTGTGCAGAGGCAATTATTTCTTCCAGCAGCACATTTCCTGGCGAAGAAATAAATTATCTGGTGCTGATCAACGACTCCCTGTTAAAAAAGATCCACGCCTTCTGTGATTGATTACTTTCAGAATTAGAAAGAGAGTTTTTGTGAGAGGAAGCCGGCAAGTTCTTGTACAAATTCTTGTATTTAAAAGCTAACTTTAACAGCGGCTCGCCTCTGCTGTTGGTACTTTTGTTCGGTTGAGTTAAAAGGTAACCGCATTTCTTTAAACGAAGCCTCTGCAGTAACAACTAAGGCTGTGCACAAAATTTGAAATGCTATATCTTTAAGATATAAACCACCTTGATTTTTTGAACAATCGATATAATAATATAAAGCGATCGTAAAAATTACATCTAGGAGGTTCTATGGGAAAACACAATGCGGTGTGCCGGCTTCTGCTGCCCCTTTTCCTCACCTTCTGCTTCTGTTCCTGCGGCCCCCGCGCCGCGCCGGAGCATACTTTTACCGGCATCCTGGTCCGCGGCTTCTTCCAGTTTGACGAGGGGAAAAATTTGGCCTGGGCCATATACACAGAGGATACCGGCCTTTTGCCCGGAACGTTCTGTTACAAAATTACCCCTGGACCGGATGTCCCGGAGGAGGTATGGGACGCCCTAGAGCTTGGGCAGGAAGTGAAGGTTTCCTACCAGGGAGAGGTCATCCCGCCGGATTCCAGCGACACTCTGAGCGATCCCTGCATCGACTCAATATCCGCCATTGAAGTTCTGGGCATGGCGGAGGAAGACCGGTATCTTGCCGCCCAGGACCAATATTTCAGCAAATACGCCGTGCCTGAATTTGCGGTGTTTACCGGCTATGTGGTGGGTGAGTGCACCGATCATTCCTGGTTCGCATACGGCAAGTCTGATTTTCCCCAGGAAGATAACGAGCTCTGCGTCTTTGGGATTGACGAAAATGTGACGGTTGCCGGCAGCGAAACCGGACTGCCTGAACCGGGGCAGAAGGTGGCTGTCACCTTCTGCGGCGGAAGGGAAATGACGTACCCAAGCGTTCTTTGTGAGGTTACCGCCGTGGAGATATTAGGCCAGGCCCAGGGAAAAGAGTGGGAATCGGCCCAGAGGATTTACAAGAGGGACATACAGTCCCCCTAGGTAATCTTTCGCAAAAAGGAGCAAGAGGAATTCTGTTAATCGACTATGTGACAGTTTTGGGCGAAAAGCAAGCCCCGAAATGAAACCGGCATGGCCCAAGGGCTATGCCGGCTGTTTTTCTTTTTATGACAAGCCCTAGTCGGCGGCAAGCATTCGGCAAATGGATTCCAGGTCCTCTACACTGGCCGCTAAGTAATCGGCTCCAGCCCGAGCCAGCTCCCCAGGGGGCGCGTAGCCGTAGCAGGCCCCAATGGTCTGGATTCCGCAGGCCCTGGCCCCTTCTATGTCGTAGCTCCGGTCTCCCACCATGGCAGCCTGCTCGGCCGGGGGATTGCCCAGCCGGTCCAGAGCCTCCTGAATTACGGCGGACTTGGTGGGCCGGGTGGAATCGTCTCCTACAATTACGGAAAAATAGTTGGCAATTCCCCGCATTTCCAAAATTTGCACCGCGCCCTCCTCCCGCTTGGAGGTGGCCACGCAAAGGGTGACAATTTGAGAGAGCCTGGCCAGCATATCCCGGATGCCAGGATAAAGGGGGCTTTGGTACACGCCCCAGGCCACGTAGCGCTCCCGATAGAGCTGGATAGCCCGGCGCGCGGCGGTTTCGTCCAGATTGCAGAAGGTTTGGAACGACTCCATCAGCGGCGGGCCCACAAAGCGCCGGAGGAATTGAGGGGTTTGGTCTGGCCAGCCCAACCGGCGGAGGGTGTCCTGCACACAGCCGGTAATGCCAGGGCCAGTGTCGGCCAAGGTGCCGTCCAGGTCGAAAAGGAAATATTTTTTCATATGTATTGTCTCCTTTGCATGTTATAGGGGAGAAAACAGGCCGGCCCCCGTTCTGGGGGCTTCAGCCTTCCCCAACCTCTTTCAGAACATCCCGAAACAGGGCCATGTCTTCTTTCCCTGCCTCTACGCCGCAGATGTCCCGCATAAACGCTTCAAATAGATCCTCATGGCTCAGCCCCTTTAGCTTGGCGGAGCGCGGGCTTTCTTGGGTCAGCACAGCCCACTGGTTGCGAACCTCCAGCAGGTTGGGGTAATAGGGCCGCAGCCGTTCCGCCGCCATAAGCACCGGGGCCGGGTCCTCCAGGGAGATATCCAGGTAGTCGCCGCAGGGGGCCTTTTGCCCTGCTGCCTCCAGGTCGGCAAAGAGCCCCTGGAGCTTTCTTACGTCCCGTAGGGGAGAGATAGGCACTGGCTCAGCCGAAATGCCCTCTTCTCCTGCCGTAAGCCGGAGAAAGCCTTTTTTCTGGCCTGCTTCGCTAACCGAGTATTTCAGGGGAGAGCCGGAGTACCAGGCGTTTTCCCCTGCCTGCTGGGGGCCGTGAAGGTGGCCCAGGGCAACATAATCAAAGGCCATGAACAGCGAGGGCGGAACCTGCCCGCTGCCGCCTACAAAAATACTTTCAGAGTCACAAACAGAGGCGCCAGCGGCAAAGCAGTGGGCAGCCAAAATATGCTTTGCCCCCGGAAGAAAGCGCTTTTTCAGCTCTTCCAGCATACGCTCCATACACTGCCCCTCTCCCCGGAGGGAGTCGTCGCCAAAGAAATCCCTGGCCTGGGCGGGATCAAAATAGGGCAAAAGGAAGACCTGAACCGTGGTGCGCCCTTCCTGCAGCAGCACTGGCTCCAGGGCGTCCTCCAGCTGGGTAGCCAGGTAAACGCCGCTTTTTTGCAGGGCCCGTTTCATTAGGGCAATTCTGTCCGCTCCATCGTGGTTGCCGGCAATGGCCAGCACCTTGCACCCCAGCTGGGTCAGGCGGTCTAGGGCGCTGTCGAACAGGCGGATAGCCTCTGGAGAGGCCACTTGGCGGTCATAGATATCCCCAGCCAACAGAACACAGGCCGGGCGCTCCTGCTCCACCGCCGGCAAAAAGACTTGGTCTAGAAAATATTTTTGGTCCTCTATTAGGCTTCGGCCCCGGAGCATTCGGCCCAAATGCCAATCTGAGGTATGGAAAATAACCATTTTTCTCTCCTTATGGTTCATTTGAAAATAGGGGAAATGACGGATTTTTGAGTAGAAGTGGTCAGCCTTAAGAAAAAATCGCGAGTAATACTTGTGTATTGCCGGGTTTTTCGACGCGGAAGATGGCCGGTTCTGGGCAAAAAGAGGGCGTTTTCGATTTTTTAAACAAGCCCTAACCAGATGTGCGGTAAAAGTTCACAATATCTCAAGAAAATTTGGCTTTCATTTCTTGGAATTACAGTGTATACTATAGGTGCGGATTTTTGGAGCCAGAAGCGCCCAGACTTTGTCCTGCCTTCCAAAAATCCTAGGCTTTTCCGTTTTTAGATATCATAGGGCTTGTTTTGTAGAGCCGCAGACACCATGCCCTGAGCTAAGAATTGACTTGGGGTTCCTTTTGCGGGCAAAGGCTTTTGCGGCTACGGCCCCTGGATTCCTCTTTATGAATCGTAAGACAAGCCCCTGTCAAAAAGTATCCTGTTTACCAGGGTTTGACGAGACGCGTGGTACAGGCAAAGCCTTTTGAAAAAGCGTTTTCCAAATGTGCCAACTATATCATAACATAAACAGGGAGGATTGAACACATGAAATTTTTAAAAAAACTGGCCTCTGTCATTCTAGCCCTCAGTGTGGCGGCCCTTTCTACTATGCCGGCCTATGCTGCCGAAGGCTTTACCTTTAACTGGGACTGGGACCTGGAGGATGAGCGCAACAGCGACCACCCCCACTGCAAATCCTTTTTTATGTTGAACCTGGATACCGATACCGCGGCCTATACCCTAAATCCAGACCAGGAGCTCCCCATGGCCTCTATGACCAAGATTATGACCTATATTGTGGCCTACGAGAATATTCCCGATATAGAGAACACCCGAATTACCGTGCCCCAAAGCGTGGAGGACCACCTAAAGAACACAGGCAGCTCTTTGGCCGGTATTAAGGTGGGGGAGGAGCTTACCGGCGAGGAAATGCTCAACCTGCTTATGGTGCCCTCTGGCAATGACGCCGCGGTGGCCCTAATGGAATATGTGGACGGCCTGTACGAAAGCGGCCGCCTTACATCCAGCAATGTTCCCCACCCAGAGGACCCCGGCGCGCCGGAAGGGGAAGAGGGGGCAATGGGCGAGCCCCAGCCCGACCCAGAGGGGGGGATTACCGACTACAGCAACAGCAGCTATTTTGTAAGGCTGATGAACGAGAAAGCGAAGGAGCTGGGCTGCAAGAATACCCACTTTACCAACCCCCATGGCTTGCACAACGACAACCACTATTCCACTGCCCGGGATATGGCCACCATTACAAAGTACGCCATGAGCCTGCCCATGTTTACCCAGATTACCGGCGCCGCCCGGTATAAAAAACCGGCTACAAACATGAGCCCGGAGGAAGAGATCCTTTCCAACACCAACCGGATGATCCAGAATTTTGAGGATCCCCAGAGCGGCGTTAACTACTACTATATCTACGCCACAGGGATTAAAACCGGTTCTCACGACCAGGCAGGGTTCTGCCTGGCCTCCTCTGCCGTGGCCTTTGGGTATACCTACATTATTATCGCCATGGGGGATATGGAGGGCTATGAATCCGGCATCCACTACGAAATGCTGGACTCGGCCACCCTGTACCGCTGGGCCTTTTCCAATCTGGAAAAAAAGACCATTGTCTCCCAGGGGGATGTGCTCAGCTCGGTAAAACTGGACTATGCCTTTCAGAAGGACGAGCTGCTTTTGGCTGCAGATGACAATGTAAGCGTTATGCTGCCCAAAAGCGTGGACGCCAGCTCTATTGTGGTAACCGTGGAGAAGCCGGAAAGCGTGCAGGCCCCTGTACGCAAGGGAGAAGAGGTGGGCGTTGCCACTATGCGCTATGCGGACGAGGTGATTGCCACTGTGAAGGTAGTGGCCACAGAGTCGGTGGCCAGGAGCGACCTGGTGGCTGGCTGGGAGCAGGGAAAATCCCTGCTGACCGCCCCCTGGTTTATTGCGGTTATGGCGGCAATTGGCGCGCTGGTGGTGGTTTACCTGATTCTGGTGGTATTCTACCGGCGGAAACAGCGGCAGCTCCGGCGGGTACGGAAATTTCGGGACCTGTGATATTGGATAGACGGAAGGGCAGCCCCAAGGTATGGTGAGCCCTGGCAAAAAGTTTGCGGGCTTTACTTTATGCCCTTGTTCCAACCCGAGGGCAGAGCGGGCTCATGGTTTCTCTGGCAAGCCCCTGTTCGGATTTTTAGAACGCTTTACAAGCCTGCACAAATTGAAAAGGGAGCCTTTCGGCTCCCTTTTTTTGAAACTATTTTTTCTGGTTTTCCTCTACTCCAGCTCAAAGGCGCCGGTGTACAGCTGATAATATTTTCCTCGCTGGGCAATAAGCTCTTCGTGGGTTCCCCGCTCAATAATCCTTCCCAGCTCCAGCACAAGAATGCTGTCAGAGTTCTGGATGGTGGAGAGCCGGTGGGCAATGACGAACACGGTGCGCCCCTCCATGAGGCCGTCCATGCCCTGCTGCACCAGGCGCTCGGTGCGGGTGTCAATAGAGGAGGTGGCTTCGTCCAGCACCATTACCGGCGGGTCGGCCACGGCGGCCCGGGCAATAGAGAGCAGCTGCCGCTGGCCCTGGGAAAGGCTTCCTCCGTCCCCAGAAAGCACGGTGTCGTAGCCCTCGGGCAGCCGGCGGATAAAGCCATCGGCATTGGCCAGCTTCGCCGCGGCCTCAATTTCCTCATCGGTGGCGTCCAGCTTGCCATACCGGATATTCTCCCGTACCGTGCCGGTGAAAAGGTTGGTGTCCTGGAGCACAATGCCCAGGGAGCGCCGGAGATCCGGTTTTTTGATCTTGTTGATGTTGATGCCGTCATAGCGAATTTTACCGTCGGCAATATCGTAGAACCGGTTGATCAGGTTGGTGATGGTGGTCTTTCCCGCGCCGGTTGCCCCTACAAAGGCAATCTTTTTCCCGGGATCCGCCTCAATGTCAATGTCATGCAGCACAAGCTTTTCCTCTGTGTAGCCAAAGTCTACCTCGTGGAGCTCCACATGGCCGGTCAGCTTGGTGTAGGTTACGGTGCCGTCCCCGTGGCGGTGCTTCCAGGCCCAGAGCCCGGTGCGCTCCTGGGTCTCCACAATCTGGCCGTTTTCCTCCCGGGCGTTTACAAGCACCACATAGCCCTCGTCCTGCTCTGGCTGTTCGTCCATTAGGTCAAAAATCCGCTCCGCGCCGGCCAGGGCCATTACAATGGTGTTAAACTGCTGGGCCACCTGCCCAATGGGCATGGTAAAGCTTCTGCTCAGCTGCAGGAAAGCCGCAATACCGCCTAAGGTAAGGCCCCCGATCCCGCCTAGGGCCAAAGCGCCCCCGGCAATGGCCAGCACCGCGTACTGGAGGTTGCCCAGGTTGTTCATAACCGGGCCCATAATATTGGCAAAGGCGTTGGCGCGGCTGGCCTCTTCCCGCAGGGTGTTGTTGAGCTCATCGAAGCCCTCCTTGGCCTTCTCTTCGTGGCAGAAGACCTTAATCACCTTTTGGCCTGTGACCATTTCCTCGATATAGCCGTTAATGGCTCCCAGGGATTTTTGCTGGCGGGCAAAGTATTTGCCGCTGTTTTCGCCGATTTTTTTGGTGAGGAACAGCATGAAGGCTACCAGAGCCAGCATAAGGGCTGTTAGGGCTAAGCTGGTGGTTACCATAGCCACAAATACTGCCGTTAGGGTAATTACCGTGTTGAACAGCTGGGGAATGCTCTGGGAGACCAGCATCCGCAGGGTGTCTGTGTCGTTTGTATAGCGGCTCATAATATCGCCATGGGTGTGGGTGTCAAAATACTTGATGGGCAGCCGCTGCATGTGGGAAAACAGGTCGTTGCGGATGTCCTTTAGAATACCCTGAGACACAGTGGCCATTAGCCAGTTATAGGTAAAGGTGGCGGCCGCGCCCAGCAGGTAGATCAGCCCCATTGTGCCAATGGCCTGAAGCAGGCCGGTGAATACGGGGTTGCTCTCTCCCAGCAGGGGGGTAATGTAGTCGTCAATCAAGATTTCCAGGAACATAGAGCCCAGAACCCCGGCAATGGCGCTAACAATAATGCATAGGAAAACCACCGCCAAACGGACTTTATTGGGGGTATCAATGTAGCTGAGCAGCCGCTTAATGGTTTTGCCCTGGTCTTTGGGCTTGGGCCGGTTTTTGGCAAAGGCCGCGCCCATAGGTCCTCTAGGAGGCATTCGCGCTCTCCCCTTTCTGTTGAGATTCGAACACCTCGCGGTAAATGGCGCTGGTGCCCATCAGCTGGTCGTGGGTGCCAATGTCGGCAATTTTTCCCCCGTCCAGCACAATTATCTGGTCTGCATCCTGTACAGAGGTTACCCGCTGGGCAATAATAATCTTGGTGGTGTCCGGGATTTCTTCCCGGAATGCCTGGCGGATCATGGCGTCGGTGTGGGTATCCACCGCGCTGGTGGAGTCGTCCAGAATTAGGATTTTCGGCTTTTTCAGCAGGGCCCTGGCAATGCACAGCCGCTGTTTCTGGCCGCCGGATACATTGGAGCCACCCTGCTCAATGTGGGTATCGTACCCTTCTGGGAACTCCTGGATAAAGCTGTCTGCCTGGGCTAGGCGGCACACCCGCTGAATGTCCTCATCGCTGGCGTTTTCATCGCCCCAGCGCAGGTTTTCCTTAATGGTGCCGGAGAAGAGCTCGTTTTTCTGGAGCACCATGGCCACCTCTTCCCGCAGGGCCTCTACATTGTAGTCCCGCACGTCTACGCCGCCTACCAGCACCTTGCCCTGGCTCACGTCATACAGCCGGGGAATCAGCTGGACAAGGCTGGTTTTGCCGCTGCCTGTGCCGCCCAGCACGCCAATAGTTTGGCCAGGCTTTATGTTCAGGTTGACGCCGGAAAGGCAGGTACGGCCGGTTTTCTGGTAGTTGAAGTCCACGTTTTCAAAGACAATGGAGCCGTCCTTTACGGTTTTTACATTCCGGGAGCCATCGGTAATATCGCTTTCCTCGTCCAGAATCTCCACAATGCGCTTGGCGGAGGCCCGGGACATGGTGGTCATAATAAAAATCATGGTAAGCATCATCAGGCTCATAAGTACCTGCATGGCATAGCTCATCATGCTCATCAGCTGGCCGGTGGTCATAGAGCTGCCCACAATCAGCCGGGCGCCAAACCAGGAGATCAGCAGAATGGTGCCGTACATGCAGATTTGCATAAGGGGGGAGTTAAATGCCAGAATCTTTTCCGCCAGTACAGAGTCCCGGCGGATGTGCTCTGAGGATTCCACAAACTTTTCTGTCTCAAAGTCCTCCCGCACAAAGGATTTTACCACCCGGATGCCCCGGAGGTTTTCCTGAACCACGGTGTTCATCCGGTCGTAGTGCTTAAACATCCGCTCAAAGGCAGGATAAGCCCGGGTGGAGATCAGGGCCAGGCCCGCGCCCAGAACAGGCATTACCGCCAGAAAGATGAGGGCCAGCTGGCTGTTTACCCCAAAGGCCATAATCATAGAAAAAATAAGGGTCATGGGAGCCCGCACCGCAATGCGGATCATCATCTGAAAAGCGTTCTGCACATTGGTTACGTCGGTGGTAAGCCGGGTAACAATGCTGGCAGAGGAAAACTTATCTATATTGGAAAAAGAGTAGTTCTGCACCGCGTAGTACATATCGTGGCGCAGGTTGCGGGCAAAACCAGTAGAGGCCTTGGCCCCATAAAAGCCGGAGAGCACGCCAAAGGCCAAGGAGATTACAGCGCAGGCCACCAGCAAAAGGCCAACCCGCAAAATAACGTCCATATTTCCCTGGTCAATCCCCTGGTCGATCAGGTTGGCCATAAGCAGGGGGATGATTACCTCCATAACGACCTCTAGGGTAGCGGTAAGAGGGGTAAGCAAGACGTCTTTTTTGTATTCCCGGATACACCGGGAAAGCTTGCGTATCATTGTAATGAATCCGTCCTTTCTTGATTTTGGAGTCAGGGTAAAAAAAGAGGCTACTCAATGGCCTGGCGGATTTTTTCGCACAGGGCAATAAAGGTTTGCTTTTCCTCAGGGGTAAGCCCGGCGGAAAGTTTGGCCTCTACTTCCCCAATGTTCTTTTGGAATTTTTCCTGGCGTTCTATGGCCTTTTCGGTAAGCTCAATCTTTTTCAGCCTGGCGTCCCATTCCACCGGCCGGCGGGTAATCATGCCATCTTTTTCCATGGCCTGAAGAATCCCGGTCATGGTAGAGCGCCGGACCGAGAACTGCTGCTGCAGGTCCCGCTGGTAGATGTCCTTATCCCGGTTCTCGTAGAGAAAGCCAATGAGCCAGCCGTACATCCCAGAGCCGGACCTGGGGCCGTCCTCCCCTGCGTATTGGTGGGTAATCCACCGAATAATATGGGACAGGCCGTTAATTTGAAACCCGATTTCCCCCCGGTGCTCAGGGCACCGCAGCTTTGGGGCACAGGCCTTGCCGGTTTGTTTTTCCATAGGTTCTGCCTCCCTTCTTCCCGTAATTAGTCCGACAACTAACTGTTCGGTGTTGGATTGTTAGATATCGAACTGTTAGGTTGTAAACAGTATATCGCCCCTAGCAGATATTGTCAAGAGGGGCGCGTGGTTTTTTCAAAATTTTTTGAAGGGCTGCAGAACCCAGCCCCTGGCCAAGCGCTTTCGCCCTGGGGTGACGCTTGCAAAAAATCCTTGCAGCGTGTATAATGGGAGAAATTGCTTCAAAAGTTACTGATAGGCAGAATTTTATACCATCGAGGTGCTTTATGCCTAAAACAAGTGTGATTGTCCCTGTTTACAATGTAGAGGTTTTTTTGGAAAAATGCGCCCGCTCTGTTTTGGCCCAGACGGAAAAGGATTTTGAGCTGCTGCTCATTGACGATGGTTCTACCGACAGCAGCGGCAGCCTTTGCCAGCGGATTGCCGCCGCCGACCCCAGGGTGCGGGTGGTGCACCAGGAAAACCAGGGGCTGGGCGGGGCAAGGAATACCGGCATTGCCCAGGCCCAAGGGGAGTGGCTGCTTTTTGTAGACAGCGATGACTGGCTTGCGCCGGATGTATTGGAAAAAGCCCTGGCCGGGGCGGAAAAGGCCCGGGCGGAGCTGGCGGTGTTCCCCTTTGCCACGGTGGATATGGAGGGGAAAGAGCTGGCGGTTTTTGACGACGGCCTGCCCAAGGGGATAGGGCTTACCCTAGAGGAAAACCCGGACATGCTGCTCCTCTCTCCCTGCGCATGGAACAAGCTGTACAGCGCCAGGCTATTCCGGGAGACCGGGGTGCGCTATCCGCCCCGGGTTTGGTATGAGGATATTAGGACCACCCTAAAGCTTTTGCCCCATGGGGGCAGGGTGGTTTTTCTAGAGAATACAGGGTACTATTACCTGCAAAGGCCGGGCTCTATTATGAACAGCATGCAGCTAGACAGGAACCGGGAAATTATGGAGGCCTTTGACGACCTGCTGGGCTGGTACCGGGAGCAGGGGCTCTTTGAAAAATACCGGGGCGAGCTGGAATACCTTACCGTGCTCCATGTGTTCCTAACTGCCTCGGCGCGGGTGCTCCGGGCAGACCAAAAGCATCCCCTGCTTCGGGAGTTCCGGGAGTATACCCGGGAGCATTTTCCCGATTACCGCCAAAACCCGTACCTGGGCCGGCTGGGCAAAAAGCGAAGGCTGCTGCTGGCGCTGCTGGAGCGGCGGATGTATGGGGCGGTAGCCGGGCTGTTTCGGCTGAAGGGCTAGGGTCTGTTTGAAAATTCTGAAAACCGCCTTTTTGCCCAAGCAAAGGCCCTTTTTTTCAAACAGGCCTTTTACCCCACCAATGAAAGGACGATGATTTGATCTTATGAATTTAAAGGAAATATGGCAGGCCCGCCGCCGGCATGTGCTTTTGGAAAACACTGTAATGCTCTATATCCTCCAGTTTTCCAAGGTGGCCATAGGCCTGCTTACCCAGGGCTACGAAATGCGTGTCTTGGGCATGGAGCTGGTGGGTACTTTAGGCGCTGCCCAGTACTCTGCCAATTTGTTCCAGATTTTTATCGATTTTGGTTTTATCCTCTCGGCTACAGCCAAAATTTCCCGGCGGCGGGACGATAAAAGAGAGCTCTCCCGGATTTTAACCAGCGTAGTAACGGCAAAAATAATCTTTATGATTCTTTCTGGCCTGGCCCTTACCTTTTTGGTGGTGCCAAAGCTGATGAACACCGGCGAGGTGCTGGCCTATAGCTTTTACCTGGTTTCGGTGGTAATGGCCTCGCTGTTGCCAGACTTTATGTACCGGGGCCTGGAGATGATGTCTGCCATTACGGTTCGGGCTGTATCTATCAAACTGTTTGCGGCAGTGATGATCTTTGTGCTGGTCAAAGGCCCGGAGACCTTCTTTTTTGTGCCCCTATGCACCGCTATGGGGAACTTTGGGGCCTTGGCCTTTGTTTACTGGCACCTGTTTCGAAAGGTAGGCGTGGGCTTTTGCCGGGTAAAGGTTTGGGATGTGTGGAACGAAACCAAGGAGTCTGCCCAGTTTTTCCTTTCTAAAGCAGCCGGGGCCATTAACAGCAACCTAAATGGCATTTTGCTCAATCAGATTTCCGGCTCGTTCAGCGCGGGCATTTATACCAGCGCCGATAAGGTGATTACCGTGGCCAGAAGCGGCATGTCACCGGTGGCAGACAGCCTGTATCCCCACATGATGAAGCACCGGAATTTTCAAATTATCAAAAAGGCCATGCTCTTTGTCTACCCGGTAATTCTGGCGGGCTGCGCCTTTGTGTTTGTATTCGCCCAGCCAATTCTTACCCTGTGGCTGGGGCCGGAGGGCAAGGATGTGGTGGCCCCCCTGCGGCTGATGATCCCAGTGGCGGTGTTCTGTTTTCCCAACTATGTGCTTGGCTACCCAACCCTGGGCGCTATGGGCCTGGCCAAATACGCCAATATTTCCGTAGGCTTTGGAACCCTTGTCTATCTTCTTGGGGCTGGGGCGGCCTATTTTTGGTTTGGCATCAACTGGGTGTCCCTCTGCCTGCTCAGCTCGATAACAGAGTTTTCGATCCTGGCCTTTCGGGTGGTGGTGATTGCCGCCAACCGGGACCGGCTCCGGCAGCGGCCGGAGACCGGGGCGATACCGGACGGGGAAGACGAATAGCAGGCTTATGGTTTCGCCCACAGAAAGGATAGATTGATATGATAACAGGCATTGCCAAAAAGGCCCTGCGCAACACTCTGTGGCAGCTGCTCTCTTTCCTGCCTAAGGATCCCCGCAAGGCCGTATGCAGGAGCTTTTACGGCCGGGGTTACTCCGATAGCCCCCGGGCCATTGCCGATGAGCTCCTTGGCCGGGGCTGGAAGGTCTGTTGGGTGGTAAAGGGCCCGGCAGAGGCCGCTACCCTGCCAAAGGGGGTGCTCCCGGTGGAAGAGGAGAGCCCCCAGGCCATTTACCACCAGTGTACCGCCGGAGTATGGGTGGACAATTGCAGGAAATGGGCCTATACCAAAAAGCGGGGGAATACCCAGTACATCCAAACCTGGCACGGCTTTCCCTTAAAGCGCATTGAAGGGGACGCCCAGGACGCTCTGCCAGCGGATTACCTGGAGGCGGCAAAAAAAGACTCTGCCATGTGCGACCTTTTCCTATCCAACAGCGCTTTTTTAACAGAGATATACCGGCGGGCCTTTTGGTACCAGGGGGAGGTGCTGGAGTGCGGCTTTCCCCGGAACGACATGCTCTTTGGCCCTGGAGGCAAGGCGGAGGAAAAGGTCCGCCAGGCCTTAGGGCTGCCAGGGGAGGCCAAGCTGCTGCTGTATGCCCCCACCTTTCGCAAAGATAAGGGGCTGGAGGCCTACGACCTGGACTATGGCCGGTGCCTTCGGGCCTTGGAAGCCCGGTTTGGGGGAAAATGGCTGGTGCTTGCCAGGCTGCATCCTAATATTGCGGAAAAGGCGGCGCGGCTAAACCTGGATCCCCGCCTGGTGGTAAACGCCTCGGATTACCCAGATATCCAGGAGCTGTACCTGGCCTGCCAGGCTTTGGTAACCGACTACTCCTCTGTAATGTTCGACTATATGAACACAGGCCGGCCCTGCTTTTTGTATGTAAACGATTTAGAGGACTACCGAAATGACCGGAACTTTTACTTTGACCTGGACAAACTTCCCTTTCCCCGGGCAGAGGACAATAAGGAACTGGAGGCGGCCATTGGGGACTACAGCGGAGAGGACCAAGAGGAAAAGCGCCAGGCTTTCTGCCGGGAATTTGGCATCCGGGAGGATGGCCTGGCAGGGAAAAAGGTAGCGGATTGGCTGGAAAGCCGGTGTGAGAACGGCTAGCGCGGGGATAATTTGAACGGAATAAGTACAGGATATGACGGAATTCTGAATAATTCCCGGGGAAAGCTGCAAGTTTTTGATTTTTTGGGAAATATGTGATATAATGAGAGCCAAATCTGCGATTTTGCTCTCAGGGAGTTTCCCTCGTCCGTGAAACGGCCGCCTTTTGCTTTGCAAAAGTACCGGAAAACTCCGATTTGGCGTCTCATCCTCCTTGTTCCCCAACCCTTAGGACGCCGCTCTATCCCGGCAATTCCTGGAAAATAATTGAGGTGACAAATATGCACGGCATGATTAAAAAACTGAAGCGGACAGTGGTCTTTGTGCTAAAAATGGCCCTGTTTGCCTCCCTGTTCGGCATATTTTTTGGAATATTCGGCATTCATAACCCATGGCTTTTCAACCTTTCCCGTACCACAGGCGTTACAATGGTTACCTTTGTGGTGCTGGGCATTGCCCTTATGTCTGTGTATGGTGGCTACGCCATTGGCACCCAAAAGAGCAAGCCCATTATCCACTCTATGGCCCTGGCGACACTGATTACAGACCTGGTCACTCATCTTCAGCTGTCTATTATGAACACCAGCCAGTTTAACAACGACCACTTTGTGTACGAAACGCCTCATCTGCTTTTGCTGGTTATTATACTGCAGATTATTGCCATTGTGATTTTCACCTATTTGGGGAATTACATTTATTTCTCTCTGGAGCCCCCGGAAAAGTGCTGTGTCCTCTCCTCTTCCCGCCAGAGCCTGGGCAGTATTATTCCCAAAATAAAGCGGTTTCCCAAGCAGTATGATATACGGGAAATTGTACGGTATGACGACAGGCATGTGCTGGACGCGATTCTTCGCAATGACACGGTTTTTCTTTACGATGTCCCAGATAAAGAAAGGAATCAGCTGATTTCTTTTTGCTACCAGACGCAGAAGAATATTTATTATAATTTTGAAACGATCGATGTGGTGGCCCAGGGGGCAAAGTATGTCAATCTGGACGACAAGTCCATGGTTATGTACACCGCCAAGGACCTGACTATGGAGCAGAGAATCGTGAAGCGGCTGACAGACCTGGCGGTTTCCATCATTGGCCTGATTGTGGCCAGCCCCATTATGTTGGCCTGCGCCATTGCCATTAAGCTGGACGACCACGGGAAAGTGTTTTATAAGCAGCAGCGGCTGACCAAGTATGGCCGTGTGTTTGAGGTGTACAAGTTCCGCACCATGAAGGAGGAGAACTCTGTCCATAAGTCGGTGACAGAGGGGGACGACCGGATTACCCGGGTGGGCCGGGTGCTGCGGAAGTTCCGCATAGACGAGCTGCCCCAGCTGATCAACATTCTAAACGGGGACATGACCGTTGTGGGGCCCCGGCCGGAGATGCTGGAGAATGTGGAGAAGTACACCAAGGAACTGCCGGAATTTTCCTACCGCCTGCGGATGAAAGCCGGGCTGACGGGCCTGGCCCAAATTTCCGGCAAATACAACACCTCGCCTAAGGACAAGCTGGTGATGGACCTGATGTATATTGAAAACTACAGCATCTGGCAGGATTTCAAGCTGATTTTCCAGACCATTACCGTTTTCCTGAAAGCCTCGGAGAGCACAGAGGCTTTTGGAAAAGAGGAGCTTTACGATTTTGACGGCGGTCGGGAACAGGGCCCAAAAGAAGAGAAGCCGGCGGAATAAGACCCCGTTCTTTTGGTCAGGGCAGGCTTTTTCTGGGGTTCTCCCCCAAACTTCAGCAATTTATATCCCCTTGGCCGTAAAAAGGGGATGAACATATATCAAAAATACAGGAGTGATATTGTATGGATCGGTTCAAAAAGGTTTATCATCAGGGCACAATGAACGTGACTGAAATCTGGGTGGATACAGAAACCGGCGTAAACTATGTGTTTCACAAGGACGGATACGCAGGCGGCCTTACCCCTTTGCTTGACAAAGAGGGAAAACCGGTGGTAACGCCTTAAAGGAAACAGGGCTTTTGCCCTATATCTCAAGCGTTTGGTACAGAATCCGCCCGGCGGAAAACGCCGGACAATAAGGAGGCAATTGGATGGGGATCGGCGACTATTTGGAACGGATCTTTGGGGGCACAGCGGAGGAGTATGCCCAAAGGGCGGGCAAAGCCATGCTGGAAGGGGAAAGGCTGTTTGTTGTAACCGCCAACCCAGAGATACTCATGCACGCCCAGCAAAACCCGAAGGTGCGGGAGCTGCTGCTTTCCAAGGAGGCGGAGATTGTTCCGGACGGCATTAGCGTGGTAAAGGCTATGCGGATTTTCGGCCTGCCTGCCCAAGAGCGGATTACCGGGGTAGACCTGGCGGAAAAGCTGCTGAAAATGGCCGGGGAGAAAGGCAAAACCCTGTTCCTGCTGGGGGCCAAGGAGGAAGTGGTCTCTGCCCTGGCCAAGCAGCTGAGAGACCGGTATCCCACCGCCACGGTGCATTACCGCAACGGCTACGGCAAAGACAAGGATGCCGATTTTGAGGAGATCGCCGCCCTTGCCCCAGATCTCACTCTGGTGGCGCTGGGCGCCCCTGCCCAGGACCTGCTGATATACCGCCACATTCACCGCTTTTCCAAAGGGGTTTTTGTGGGGGTGGGCGGGTCCTTTGATGTACTCAGCGGCAGCAAGCGCCGGGCCCCGGCTTTTTTTGTAAAGACCAATACCGAATGGCTGTACAGAATTGCCCGGGAGCCCTCCCGGCTGGGCAGGTTCTGGAACAACAATGTGAAATTTTTGGCAGAAGTAAAACGGGCGGCGGGGAAAAGATCCTAAGCGCCGGGGAGGAATACCCTTGAGATTGGAGAAATACAAATGGACAAGATAAAGGTTATGCTGGTGTTTGGCACCCGGCCGGAAACCATTAAAATGGCCCCGCTGGTAAAGGAGCTGAAAAGCCGGGAAGAGTTTGAAACCATTGTATGCGTAACAGCCCAGCACAGGCAAATGCTGGACCAGGTGCTAAAGGCCTTTGAAATTGTGCCTGATTACGACCTGGATATTATGAAGCCTAAGCAGACCCTTTCTGACATTACGGCCGGGGTGCTTAAGGGCTTGGAAACTGTTATTGCGAAAGAGCGGCCCCAAATGGTCCTGGTCCATGGAGATACCACCACCACCTTTGCAGGCGCCCTGGCCGCCTTTTACAGCCAGACCGCTGTAGGCCATGTGGAGGCCGGGCTGCGGACCTACGATAAATACTCCCCCTACCCAGAGGAGCTGAACCGGCAGTTTGTGGGTTGTATTGCAGACCTGCACTTTGCCCCTACAGACCAAAGCCGGCAAAACCTGGTGGACGAGGGCAAGCCGGAGGGTTCTATTGTGGTAACAGGGAATACCGCCATAGACGCCTTGAAAACCACGGTGGGCCAGGCGTGCGGCCACCCTGTGCTGGACTGGGCAAAGGGCTCCCGGCTTATTGTGATTACCGCTCACCGCAGAGAAAACCTGGGAGAGCCTATGCACAGAATGTTCCGAGCCATCCGCCGGGTTGTGGAGGAGCATCCGGACGTAAAGGCAGTGTACCCGGTTCACCTAAACCCCCAGGTCCGCCAGGCGGCCTATAACGAGCTGGGGGACTGCGACCGAGTTCGGCTTATAGAGCCTATGGAGGTGGTGGAGTTCCACAACCTGCTGGCCAGGTCTTATGTAATTCTTACAGACAGCGGAGGCATTCAGGAAGAGGCGCCCTCTTTGGGGAAACCGGTAATTGTGCTGCGGGACACCACAGAGCGGCCAGAGGGCCTGGCAGCGGGAACGCTGAAGCTGGCGGGCACAGACGAGGAGACCATTTACCGGCTGGTAAAGGAGCTGCTGGAGGATGAAGAGGAGTACGGCAGAATGAGCCAGGCGGCCAACCCCTATGGGGACGGTTTGGCCAGCAAACGGATTGCCGACGCCATTGTAAGATATTACGACGATTGACGGAGGGCAAGAGCCGAGAGGGCTTTGCCTGACCTGGTAAGAGGCAATCCCTTCTTTAACAGGCGCCTCTTGCCCTCAGCGCGGAAAGCCTGGCAAGCCACAATACTCTGCGAAAGCGTGCTGCCCTGTTCAGCGCTGAAAAGAAAGGAGAGAAACCTGTACTCATGAACGCAAGTCCAAACTTTTCAATCTGCCTGCGCCCCAGCCGGAAAAATGTACTGGCCGCTCTGGCGGTATTCCTAACAGCCGCGGCCTTTTTCGTTCTGGAATGGCCCTTGGCCGCGGAGGAGAACGAGTCTGGGGAAAGAACCGTGTATTGGTGGTATATCCTTACCTTTGGCGGTCTAAGCCTGGCTGCCGCCGCGCTGTGCCTTACCGAAATCCATATGCCCCCGGGTATCCGGCAAAAGCTGGGCTGGGCGCTGGTGCTCACCCTGCCGGTGGGCTTTTTTGTGGCAGTGGATGTGATAAACGGCACAAGAATATGGCAGTTCTCCTCTCAACGCTGTATTGCCAACTACTTATGCTACCTTTTGGTATTTATTTTGGCCTATGCCATTACCCGGCGGGCCTGGGCAGCGGCAGCCATTGGCGGCGCGGTGTGCATGACCTTTGGCATTGCCAATTATTTTGTAGTCCAGTTTCGGGGCCAACCCATTTTGCCTTGGGATTTCCAGTCCTTTGCCACAGCCCTTACGGTTTCCGGCGGGTACGAGTACCAGCCTACCCGAAAAATGGGGGTGGCGGCTATGTGCTACATAGGCTCTGTTGTTCTCAGCGCCAAGCTTGCGCCCCAAGAAGGTATTGAGACCAGCGGGCGCTTCCGCATTACGGAGCGCCTCACTGCCCTGGGGGTTTCGGCGGCCCTGGCTCTGGCCCTTTTTCCCATGGATCTGCTCTCGGATATGGGCATCTCGGTGTGGACCTGGAACCAGAAGACCAGCTCGGAGATTACAGGCATTGCCGCGGGTTTTGTGGCCAATGTGCAGTTTATGATGGTGGATGAGCCAGAAGGGTACTCTACCGCCAAAGCCCGGGCCTTGGCAGAGGAGATTGGGAGCATTCAGCCACCCGCGCCCATTGGCCAGCCAGGGAAAAAGCCTACCATCATTGCCATTATGAACGAGTCTATGACCGATTTCGGCCAGTTTAATACCCTAAAATTCTCCCCGGATAATCTTCCCTATCTCCATAGCCTGCAGCAAAGCGGCCAAATGGTGTGGGGCACCGCCTATTCCTCTGTGTATGGGGGCAATACCTGCAACAGCGAGTACGAGTTCCTCAGCGGAAACACCATGGCTTTTTTGCCTACAGGGAGCAAGCCCTACCAGCAATATATCGATTCCCCCCAGACCGCCTTGCCCTCTATTTTAAAAAGCTACGGGTACCACTGCGTGGCTGTGCATCCGGGGAACCGGGACGCCTGGCAGCGGATGGACGCATACCCCCACCTGGGCTTCGACGAGTTTGTGGATGCCACTATTTTTGATGTGCGCAGGACCTTTGAGCACAGGCTTACCAGCGACTACTCCTGCTACGAGCAGGTAATTTATGAGTACGAGCGCTGGCGGCGGACGCCTCTCTTTATCTTTAACGTAACCATACAGAACCATGGCGGCTACGAGGACCCAAACTACAGAACCAGGGTTCGGGTTTCCGGCGCGGCAGGGCAGTGGCCCCAGGCAGAACAGTATTTAAGCCTGACCAAAAGCTCAGACGAGGCTTTGGAATATCTTCTGGATTATTTTGAGGCCCGGCCAGATCCAGTAGTCATCCTGTTTTTCGGCGACCATTGGCCTAAGCTGGAGGAGGAGTTTAACCAGGCCCTGCTGGAGGGCTACGACCGGGTGGTGGACCAGTACCGGGTGCCGTTTTTCATTTGGGCCAACTATCCCCTAGAGGGAGAGAAGATTGAGGCGGTAAGCCTAAATTATCTTTCTGGCCTGCTGCTACGGGCGGCTGGGCTGGAGGGCTCCCCCTATACCAACTACCTGGAGCAGCTGCGGCAAAACCTGCCGGTGGTTACAGACATTGGTACCATGAACAACGAGGGGGACTTTTTCCTTGCGGGAGATTCGTTGCCCAGCCCCATAAAGGACTGGCTGAACGAGTATGCAATTTTGCAGTATAACAATTCCTTTGGCGGAGATGGAAAGGTGTACAGCGCTTTTCAGGGAAAGGGCATACAAAGAGCTGCCTGAAAACGCCTGCCGCCAAAGCCAAACCTATGAAAAAATGGGAGATAAAAGGCGGGATAAAATCCATTCGGCCCCAGTCTCCCGGGGATAAAACCGTTATTTACGGAAATTATAATGAAATCAAAGGAGCAAACCGCCATGCCAAGAGTCGCCGTGCGTCGGGTTAACGAGTGGGACGGCCCGTCCATGCTGAAAGTTTATACCCCCTACACTGGCACAGCCTGCGCCCCAGAGAAGGAGCCGCCGGAGCTTCAGGCCTATATTCAGCGCATTGATACCTATACCTATGGCCTGGGGTGGATTTTATGTGAAATTGACTGCCAGACCGTCGGCTTTTGCCACCTAACCGAGAACCGGCTGGACCCTAAGAACCTTTTTTCTGTAGAGATGCAGCTTTATGTAAAAGAGGACTGCCGGGGTATGGGGGTTGGCAGGGCCCTATGGAGCCTGATGCGGGATATTATGGAGTATGGCAGCCGGCGGGAGGTGTTTGTTCGGGTAAATAGGGAAAATACCCCAGGGATGGCCTTTTTCCAGGCCATGGGCTTTGCCCCCTGGGGAGAGGAGGGGGAGGAAACCCTGCTCCGGTATGCCCTAAACCCTGTGGACCCAGAGGCAGAGCGGCCGGTAAAGCCCTATTTAATTGATAAATTTGACTATGAGCCGGCCAGAGAAAAGGCGGCAACGCTGGTGCGGGTGTAGCGTAAAAACGCCTGGAATAGGAAGAAAAGACGCAGGGAAAGAGCCCGGATGAAGGCTTGCGGGGCAGGCTCCGGCATCTTTTCGCTGCGTCTTTTGCCTCAATTAATGCCCGCCCTCCTTTTGGCCCCAAAAAATTCTTCGACAGTGATGAATTCTTTGTCAAAAAATTCTTAAGATTTTATGAATGAAACCACTTGCCAAACGGGCTTTGTCGTGGTATTATTTAGGTGATTTTGATAAAATGCGGAACAATGGTGTTTTTTCAGAATCCAACCCATGTTTTTTGCTGTAATTTCTATAATGATTGCCCAGTTTTTCCAGGCTTTGCTTGGAGGATTGGCAGGAAAGGAGGTAAGAAGCTATGAAGGTATTAAACGCTGCCGCTGCGGCCCCCGGCTATCTCCAGGTGGTGGCCATGGGGCTCATCACGGTTTTCGTGGTGCTTATCTGCCTGATCATCCTCATTAAGATCGTGGGGGCGATTATGGGCAGTACTTCGGCTGCCCCTGCCGCGCCAGCTCCCCAGCCCGCAGCACCTGCCGCGCCTGCCCAGGGCAACAAGCAGCAGCTGGTTGCCGCGATTTCTGCAGCCATTGCAGAAGAGATGGGCAGCAGTGTCGAGCATATCCGCATCCATTCTATCCGCAAACTGTAATAAAACAACAATAACCCAGGCAAAGCCCCGCAGGGCCTGGGATAAAAAAACTGCCATCAAATTTTACGGGCGCGGGCTTTTTGGCTTTCCTGGGGCCGCGCTCCCCTGAAGAAAGGAAAATGGACACCATGAGAAAGTATAATGTGAATGTAAACGGCACCGCTTATGAAGTAACCGTAGAAGAGGTGCAGGGCGGAGCCGCCCCTGTGGCCGCTCCCGTGGCCGCCCCCGCCCCTGTGGCTGCTCCTGCCCCGGCCGCTGCGGGCTCTGGCGAGCCTGTAAACGCTCCCATGCCCGGCACCATTTTGGATGTAAAGGTAGCTGCTGGCCAGGCTGTAAAGTCCGGCCAGGTGCTGATGATTTTGGAGGCCATGAAGATGGAGAACGAGATCATGGCGCCCAAGGACGGCACTGTTACTTCCGTAGGCGTCAGCAAGGGCGCAAGCGTGGAGAGCGGCACACTCCTGTGCACCATCGCTTAAGGGCGGCGTCCTGCTGAGCGATCACAAAAAGAAAAAGGAGTGTAATCCATGGACGCAATCGTAAATTTTTTGCAGACCACAGGCTTTGCCCAGGTTGTGAACGAGCCCCTTGACCTGGTGATGATCGTTGTTTCCTGTGTGCTGCTGTATTTGGCCATTGTGAAAAAATTCGAGCCCCTGCTGCTGCTGCCCATTGCCTTTGGCATGCTGCTGACCAACCTGCCCGGCGCGGGCATGTATCATGCCGATTTTTTTGCCGATGGCGTGATCAACTGGGCAGAGCTGGGCACCGGCCACGGCGGCCTGCTGGACTATCTCTACCTGGGCGTTAAGCTGGGCATTTATCCCTGCCTGATCTTTGTGGGCGTAGGCGCGGGCACAGACTTTGCCCCCCTGATTGCCAACCCCAAGACCCTGCTGCTGGGCGCTGCCGCCCAGCTGGGCATTTTTGTTACTTATATTGGCGCCAACCTGCTGGGCTTTACCCCGGCGGAGTCCGGCTCCATCGGCATCATTGGCGGCGCGGACGGCCCTACCGCCATCTACACCACCTCTCAGCTGGCCCCCCATCTTCTTGGGCCCATTGCCGTGGCCGCCTACAGCTACATGGCTTTGGTGCCGGTAATTCAGCCTCCTATTATGAAGGCTCTTACCTCTAAGGAGGAGCGGCTGATTAAGATGAAGCAGCTTCGCCCGGTTTCTAAGACCGAGAAGATCCTGTTCCCCATTATCGTGACTATTTTTGTCTCCTTTATGCTGCCCTCCGCGGCTCCCCTGGTGGGCTGCCTGATGCTTGGCAACCTAATGCGGGAGTGCGGCGTGGTAGAGCGCCTGAACAAGACCGTGCAGAACGAGCTGATGAATATTGTCACCATTTTCCTGGGCATCTCTGTGGGTGCTACCGCCACTGCCAAAAACTTCTTGAACCCCGATACCCTAAAGATTCTGGCCATGGGCGTGGTGGCCTTTGGCATGGGCTCTGCCGGCGGCGTGCTGCTGGCCAAGCTGATGAACGTCTTCTCCAAAGAGAAGGTTAACCCCCTAATCGGCTCCGCCGGCGTGTCCGCGGTGCCTATGGCCGCCCGGGTTTCCCAGGTTGTTGGCCAGAAGGAGGATCCCTCCAACTTCCTGCTGATGCACGCCATGGGCCCCAATGTGGCCGGCGTTATCGGTTCGGCGGTTGCGGCCGGCGTGCTGCTGGCCCTGTTCAGTTGATCCAGAAGCAAGGAGGTAAATGTTTAAATTATGGCTAAAAATCCCCTGAAGATTATGGATACCATCCTGCGCGACGCCCACCAGTCTCAGGCTGCCACCAGGATGAAGCTGGAGGACATGGTCCCCATTCTGCCTGTGCTGGACAGCATTGGCTACTGGTCTCTGGAATGCTGGGGCGGCGCCACCTTTGATGTGTGCATGCGCTTCCTCAACGAGGATCCCTGGGAGCGGCTGCGCACCCTGAAAAAGGGCCTGCCCAACACCAAGCTGCAGATGCTGCTGCGCGGCCAGAACCTGCTGGGTTACCGGCACTACGCAGACGACGTGGTGGACGCTTTCGTGAAGAAGTCCATTGAAAACGGCATTGACGTGGTGCGTATTTTTGACGCCCTGAACGATCCCCGGAATGTGCAGGCCGCGGTAAGCTGCGTAAAGAAATACGGCGGCTGGGCAGAGGTTGCCATTAGCTACACCAAGAGCCCGGTGCATAGCGAGGACTACTTTGTTAAGCTCTCTATGGAGCTGGAGAAGATGGGGGCTGACTCCATCTGCATTAAAGATATGGCGAACCTGCTGCTGCCCTACGACGCCTATTCCCTGGTGAAGAAGCTGAAGGACAATGTAGGCGTGCCCATCCACCTGCACACCCACAACACCACCGGTACCGGCGACATGACCAACCTGATGGCCGCCCAGGCCGGGGTAGATATTGTAGACTGCGCCTTGTCTCCCTTGGCCAATGGCACCAGCCAGCCGGCCACCGAGGCCATGGTGGCCACCCTCCAGGGCACCAGCCGGGATACCGGCCTGGATATGGCCAAGCTTTCCGAGGCTGCCGCCCATTTCCGGGGCGTGGCTGAAAAGCTGGACATCAATGCCAAGGTATTGAAGGTGGACGTGAATACCCTGCTGTACCAGGTGCCCGGCGGTATGCTCAGCAACCTGATCAGCCAGCTGAAGCAGGCCAAGGCTGAGGACAAGTATTACGCGGTGCTGGAAGAGGTACCCAGAGTGAGGGAAGACTTTGGTTATCCTCCCCTGGTAACCCCCACCAGCCAGATTGTAGGCTCTCAGGCTGTGCTGAACGTGCTCTCTGGCGAGCGCTATAAGATGGTGCCCAAGGAATCGAAAGGCCTGCTCCGAGGCGAGTATGGCAATTTGCCCGGCAAGGTGAACGAGGAAGTCCGGAAAAAGTGCATTGGCAGCGATGAGGTTATTACCTGCCGGCCTGCCGACCTGCTGGAGCCGGAAATGGATAAGCTTCGGGCCGAGTGCAAGGAGAAAGGCCTGGGCCACTGCGAGGAGGATACCCTGAGCTACGCCCTGTTCCCCCAGGTGGCCAGCAAGTTCTTCCAGTGGCGGGATAACCCCCATCCGGCTGCCCAGCCTGCTGCCCCGGCGACTGCTCCCGCTGCGCCAGCGGCGGCTCCTGCTGTAAGCAATGGTCCCCGGAACCTGGTGGTAGAAGATTTGACCAACGGCAATTTCTAATTGCAAAATAGACGTAAAGAGCCTGACACAAGCTGTGCCAGGCTCTTTTTTGCTGCCCTGCTGTCATCCTGTTTCTTGGGGAGCCAGGCTTGGGGGCCGTGGGGAGTTTGGCCTTGCCTGCCGAGTTTGCGTGTTCCCTGTTTCGCGGGAGTGGAGGATTTTATGAGGGGAAGTGGAAAAATGTCGTTAGGCTGCAGGATTGTTGGGATTTCATCCCGAATTACTTTTTGTGATTGATGGGGTCTCGCCTGCCGGCTCGGGTGCTGTGTGCCAGTGGCACACGTCCAGCACCGACCGGAGCGGCAGCGTAGACCGGGTCAGAACGGTCCCCACCGGGGACCTTCCCCCTGCGGCAAGGTCGTGGGGCG
>CAJUSM010000043.1 GCA_910588935.1 uncultured Oscillospiraceae bacterium | reverse complement strand
ACCATTGACAAGGCCGAGGACCGCCAGCTCTTTAAAGACGCCATGGAGCGCATTGGCCAGCCCTGCGTGCCCAGCAAGGTGGTGACCACCGTGGAAGACGCCGCCGCCTTTGCCCAGGAGATCGGCTACCCGGTGATCATACGCCCGGCCTTTACCCTGGGCGGCACCGGGGGCGGCATTGTAAACAACCTCTCTGAGCTTCGGGAGGTTACCGCCAACGGCTTAGCCCTCTCCCCCATTACCCAGGTGCTAGTGGAAAAGTGCATCTCCGGCTGGAAGGAGATTGAGTTTGAGGTAATGCGAGACGGGGCTGGAAACGCCATTACCATATGCTCTATGGAAAACCTGGACCCCGTGGGCATCCACACCGGAGACTCCATTGTGATCGCCCCCGCCGTTACCCTGGCGGACCGGGAGTACCAAATGCTCCGCACCGCGGCCCTAAACATTGTAAACGAGCTGGGGGTAGAGGGCGGCTGCAACTGCCAGTTTGCCCTGCATCCAGAGAGCTTTGAGTACGCGGTGATCGAGGTAAACCCCCGGGTAAGCCGTTCCTCCGCCTTGGCCTCCAAGGCCACAGGCTATCCCATTGCCAAGGTGGCCGCCAAAATCGCCATTGGCTACCGGCTAGACGAAATTAAGAACGCGGTTACCGGGGTGACCTACGCCGCCTTCGAGCCCTCTATCGACTATGTGGCGGTAAAATTCCCCAAATGGCCCTTTGATAAGTTTGTATATGCCAAGCGGGACCTGGGCACCCAGATGAAAGCCACCGGCGAGGTGATGAGCATTGCCGATACCTTTGAAATGGCCCTGATGAAAGCGGTGCGGGGGGCGGAAATCGGCCTGGACACCCTGAACAGCCCCAAGCTTGCCCAAGAAAGCGAGGAAACCTTGCTGCAAATTTCAGAGCACGCCACCGACGAGCGGCTGTTCGCGGTGTACGAGCTGCTGAAACGGGGAAAAACCGTGGAGGAGCTCTACCGCCTGACCATGATCGACCGGTGGTTCCTCTCTAAGCTGGTGAACCTGCTGGATTACGAGAAGGAGCTGGCCAAAGGGGAGCTGACCCAGGAACTCTACACCCAGGGCAAGCAGCTGGGCTACCCAGACAGCACCATTGCCAGGCTTTCTGGCTGCCAGGTGGCCTTTTCCCGGCAGACCACCTTTAAAATGGTGGACACCTGCGCCGGGGAGTTTGCCGCCCATACCCCCTATTTCTACGCCACCTACGATACCCCGGAAAGCGGCGGGGAGGACGAGGCCCTGGAGTTTATTGGCCAAGGCCAGAACAAGCAGACCATTATTGTGCTGGGCTCCGGCCCTATCCGCATTGGCCAGGGTATCGAGTTCGATTACGCCAGCGTCCACTGCGTAATGGCCCTGCAGAAAATGGGCTACGAGGTTGTCATTATCAACAATAACCCCGAAACCGTCTCTACCGATTTTGATACCGCCGACCGGCTGTATTTTGAGCCCCTCTCCCCAGAGGACGTAATGGACATTATCGCCATTGAAAAGCCCATTGGGGTGGTGGTGGCCTTTGGCGGCCAAACAGCCATTAAGCTTACCAAAACCCTGGCCCAGAACCATATCCCCATTTTGGGCTCCTCCGCCGATACCATTGATATGGCCGAAGACCGGGAGCGCTTTGACGAGCTTTTGGAGCGCTGCGGCATCCAGCGGCCCAAGGGCTCTACCGTAATGACCGCCGGGGAGGCCCTGGCCGCCGCGGAGAAGCTGGGCTACCCGGTGCTAATGCGCCCCTCTTATGTGCTGGGGGGCCAAAACATGATTATTGCCACCTGCCCGGAGGACATTGAGGAGTATATGGATATCATCCTCTCTACCAAGCAGGACAACCCGGTGCTGATTGACAAATACCTTTCCGGCATGGAGATCGAGGTGGACGCCATCTGCGATGGGGAGGACATCCTGATTCCAGGCATTATGGAGCATGTGGAGCGCACGGGCATCCACTCGGGAGACAGCATTGCCGTGTACCCGGCCTCGGATATTGACGACGGCCTCAGCGCCAAGATTGTCTCCACCACAGAGACCCTGTGCCGGGAGCTTCACGGCATTGGGCTAATCAACCTGCAGTATATCATTATGGACCGGGAGATCTATGTGATTGAGGTAAACCCCCGGGCCAGCCGCACCGTGCCCTATATCAGCAAGGTAACCGGGGTGCCTATGTGCGACCTGGCCACCAAGTGCAGCCTGGGCTACAAGCTCCGGGACCTGGGGTACGGCACAGGGCTTTACAAGCCCTCCCCCTATGTGGCGGTAAAGGTGCCGGTGTTCTCCTTTGAAAAGCTGGCGGATGTGGACACCCACCTGGGGCCGGAGATGAAGTCCACCGGCGAGGTGCTGGGCATTGGCAACTGCCTGGAGGAGGCCCTGTACAAAGGGCTTATTGCCTCTGGCCACCAGATGAAAAAAGGCGGGGGTGTGTTTATCACGGTTCGGGACCAGGACAAGCCGGAGATCGCCGAGATCGCCAAAAAATTTGAGCGCCTGGGCTTTAAGCTCTTTGCCACCGGGGGCACGGCCCTGCTGCTGTTTAAGGCTGGGCTGAATGTAACCGTGGTGGACAAAATCCACGAGAACTCCAGCCGGAACACCATTAGCCTGCTGGAAAGCGGCCAGGTAAACTATGTGATCTCCACCTCTGCCAAGGGCCGGAACCCTGCCCGAGACAGCGTGAAAATCCGCCGTAAGGCAAGCCTTTTGGGCATTCCCTGCCTCACGGCCATAGATACCGCCAACGCCCTGGCCGACTCCCTGATGAGCCGGTACACCCCAGAGAACACAGAGATTGTGGACATCAACGACCTTAAGGCCGAAAAGCGGACCATTCGCTTTACCAAAATGTCCGCCTGCTCCAATGACTATATCTATGTGAACTGCTTCGACCCGGAAAACCGGGTGGTTTCTCCGGAATCCCTGGCTGTAAGCCTTTCCGACCGGCACAACGGGGTGGGCAGCGACGGGGTAATCCTCATTGAGCCCTCGGAAATCGCCGACGCCAGAATGACCATGTTTAACCGGGACGGCAGCGAGGGGATGATGTGCGGCAACGGCATCCGCTGTGTGGCCAAGTACCTTTTTGACAACGGCATTGCAAAGGGCGCCCCCGACGGCGTAGGCCGCAGCGTGCTCCGCATTGACACCCGCAGCGGGGTAAAGGAGTGCACGGTTATCACCAAAAACGGCCTGGCCTACCAGGTAGCGGTGAATATGGGCAAGGCAGAGCTGGACCCGGCCCAGGTGCCTGTGGCCCTCACCGGGGGCCCGGTGGTAGCCCGGCGGGTGAACATTGCCGGGGGCCAGCACGAGATTACCTGCTGCTCTATGGGGAATCCCCATGTAACCGTGTTCGTGCCCTCGGTAGACAAAGCGGACGTGGAAAAGCTGGGCCCGGCCATTGAGCATGATCCCCTGTTCCCGGAAATGGTGAACGTGGGCTTTGTAGAAGTCATAGACAGCCACACCCTAAAGGCAAGAATTTGGGAGCGGGGCAGCGGGGAAACCATGGCCTGCGGCACCGGCACCTGCGGGGCGGTGGTGGCCGCCACCCTTAACGGCTTCTGCCAAAAGGGCCAGGATATCCGGGTAATTCTAAAGGGCGGCGAGCTAAAAATCAACTATACAGACGAAAGGGTACTCATGACCGGCGAAGCCGTAAAGGTCTACGACGGCATTGTAGAGGTGTGAGGCCATGAAACTCCCCAGGCTTTTGACAGTTCTATTGACGGTTTTGCTCTGCCTCTCCGCCTGCGGCACCGACGACTTCCAGAACAGCCCAGGGGAGGCCCCTTCCTCCCAGGCCCTGGTTCAGGAAAGCTCCTCCCTTACCCAGACCGGGGAGTATGATCCGGTGGAGTCCAGCAGCTGCTGGTCCAGCCCGGAGGGGCTTCTGGACGACATTTTCCGCTGGGGAAAAAATCTGCCGGAGGAGTTCTGGTGGATTTCTGAGCAGGCCGTCCGGGAGGCCTTTGGCATCGACGGCTCTCTTTCCGCCCAGTGCCAAAAGGGCATTGTCCATTTCGATTTCTTCCTGACAGACATAGAGGGCATCCCGGCGCTTTACGGAATCACCCGGGAGGACTGGGAAACCCGGGCTATGGAGGAATCCCCCCACGCCCCCTGGCGGGAGCTAACCACTTGTTTCGACTTTTATGTTACCATCCGCCCCACCCAGGAGCTGCCTCGGGAATTTGAAGACGAAGCCTGCCAGTGGGAGCCCTATGAGGACCACCCGGAATACCAGTGGTCTGTCACAGCAAAAACCGATGCCGGGACTCCTCTTTCCGCCCAAGTGCGCTGGCAGCAAGGCGGCCGCTGGTTCTATGTGCATACCCCCGCCCACTGCCTGGAGGATTTTTGGGACAACGCGGAAAACCTGTGGAATTTGGTGAACGTGGACAGTGACAGGGGATGGGCGGAAGCGGACGTCTTCGATTCCCCTGAGTACCAGCTCCAGGAGCTGATGCGCTATGGCGAGGACCTGCCCGACCAGATCTGGTGGCTGAACGAGGAAAGGTTCCGGTCCTTTTTTGGAGTTACCGGCAAAATTTTCGCCTCCAGCCACGGGATCATTCGTTTTGAGGCCTCCCTTGAGACCAGCCTGGAAATCGCCAGGCTCTACGGCATCACCGAAGAGGAATGGGCCCTTCACGACACGGAGGAGTGGCCCTATGGCCTGTGGGAGGGCTGGAATACCCATGTCTCCCTGTCGGTTAGCCCCCGGCCCCAGGAAGAGCCGCCGGAGGAAATCGCCTGGGAGGAATTTCAGCCCCTGAAGGACCATCCCGGGTATGAGCAAATCGTGTCGGAGCAGGTGAAGGATGGCTATCCCATCTATATTTGCTTGTGTTGGCAGCGGGAGGGCTTCTGGTTCCTGGCCCAGATTCCGGCCCATCTTCTGGAGGACTTTTTGGAGAACGAGGAGAGCCTGTGGCAGAGAGTAACGGTAGACAGAAGCCTGGCCGTGGAATTGGAGGAATCGGAAGAACCCAGCGAAGCCTCCTCCCGGCATTTCGACCCCTTGGAATCCAGTGGCTATTTTTCTCACTTTAAAGAGCTGCAAAAGGAGTTGGAAAAAGAGGTGGAGGAAGGCTGGCTGGAGGGCTATTACTGGCCCGATTACGAGGAAGCGGCCAGGGCTTTCCCCTTGGAGGACCCGGAGCGCATAGGCTCCGGCGGGGCAAGCGATAACCTGATCGAGCTGGATTTTCTCTGCGCCCAAGACTCGAACCGGGCAGCGGATTTCTGGGGCATAACGGCGGAGGAGCTGGAGAAAAACGAGATGAAGTCCTGGCCCTGGGACAGCTACCAGCAGATTGCCTCAGACTGCTGTTTCTGGTACACCGGCCGGCCTGTGGAGGGAGAGAGCCCCCTGCCCCAGGAATGGACCAATTGGGAGCGGGAGTCCCTGGATCAGTATAAGCCCCCAGAGTTCCAAGAGGCAGAGGGCCATCCGGGGACGGAGATTGCGGTGGTAGAGGCCGCGCCCAATGGGAACCCTCTGCAGGTGCGCCTGCGGTGGAAGGAGCCCGCCGGGGATGGAAAGCGTTATGTGTTTATGGCCCAGATTCCCGGGTATTATCTGGACTCCTTCTGGGAGTGCCAAAGCAGCCTGTTCCGCTTTTACGGACCCCCAGAGGACAGCCGCCAGGTCACAGAGTAACGGAGGAGCCCCCTAAAAAGGTTGGTTACAGGAGCAGAACATAACGCAAAGAAGAAACGGGCGCGAGATAAAAAGTTCGCCAGCCTTTCAAGGCTGCGGGTTCTTAGGGCAGAGCCCTAAGCCGCCGGAGGCGACCTTGCCGCAGGCCCTTAATCCTCTTTCTTGTGCCCTTGCCGGAGGCGCGAAGCGCCGCAGGCCTTAAAAAATACTCAAAAAAACTCGGGATACAATCCCGAAACGCCCTAAGCCCAACGGTTCCCCTACATTTCCCCCAACCGAAACCCCAAAAAAGGAGCAAACCATGCGACTCTTATTTAAGCAGCGATTCTTTTCTTGGTTCGACAGCTACGATATCTACTACGAGGACGGCAGCCTGGCCTATGTGGTAAAGGGCCAGCTGAGCTGGGGCCACTGCCTAAAAATCTATGACCCCATGGGCCAGGAGCTGGGCACGGTACAGGAGCGGGTGTTTACCTGGATGCCCAAGTTTGAGATTTACCTGGGGACACAGTATATGGGCTCTATCAGCAAGGAGTGGAGCCTGTTTACCCCCCGGTACAATATTGATTTTAACGGCTGGCACATACAGGGGGATTGGACCGAATGGGACTACAGCATTTTTGGGCCCCAGGGAAATGTAGTGGCCACTGTGTCCAAGCAGCTGTGGAACCTAACAGACACCTATGTAATTGATGTGGCCTGCCCAGACGACAGCCTTTGCGCCCTCATGTTTGTGCTGGCCATTGACGCGGAGAAATGCTCCAGAGACTAGGGCTTGTTTGAAAATAGAGGAAATGGCGGAATTTTGACCAGAAGCGGTCAGCTTCAAGGAGAAAACCGAAAGTAATACTTACGTATTAAGTAATACTTACGTATTACGAGGATTTTCGACGCGGAAGATGATTGCTTCTGGGTAAAAAGACGGCGTTTTCGATTTTTCAAATAAGCCCTAGGGCTGGAGCCTGCTCCCCTCCTTTGAATTGAGGTGATCTTATGAACCTGAATACTGTATTTGTTGCCATCCTTTGGGCGTTTGTCACCCTGCTGGGCGTCTCCTTTTCCATAAAGCCCCTATGGATGTGGTTTTTTACCGAGAGCTGGAAACCTGGCAGCGAGGACGGCCCTACAAAGGAGTATCTCCGCTTTGCCCGAACCTTTGGCCTTATTCTGGCTGTAATCGGTTTGGGAATGCTGGCGTTTACCCTGGCGGTTTCCTTTGCCTAAGGCCCCATAATGCAGGGGAAAAACCGCGGCGCCCTTTTCACAACTTTAAAAAGCACGGGAACCAGGGCATATGCTTTGGGGCCTGTGAAGCCCACCAATTTGTAAAATACCGGGAAAGGCGGAAAGCTATGGCTGAAAACACACTGCAGTTCACCAAAATGCATGGCTGCGGCAACGACTATATCTACTTTAATTGCTTTAACCAGGAGATCCCAGACCCCCAGGCCCTGGCCATTCGGGTTTCACACCGGCATAAGGGGATCGGCGGCGACGGAATCATCCTCATCTGCCCCTCAAATGTGGCAGACGGGAAAATGCGCATGTTCAACCAGGACGGCAGCGAGGGAAACATGTGCGGCAACGCCATTCGCTGCGTGGCAAAATACCTGTTCGACCGGGGTATATGCGCTAAGGAAACCATGGAGATTGAGACCAAAAGCGGAATAAAAACCTGCCGGGTAATTGCCGAAAACGGAATTGCCCAAGCGGTTTGCGTGGACATGGGCCGGGCAGAATGGAGGCCAAGCCAGATTCCGGTGAACCTGCCCGGTGAAAAGGTGGTAAACCAGGCGGTCCTGGTTGCCGGGGCAGTACAGCAGATTACCTGTGTCTCCATGGGCAACCCCCACTGCGTGGTGTTCGGCGGCGACCCCATGGCCCTGGACCTGGAGAAGATTGGCCCCCTGTTTGAAAACGATCCCCTTTTTCCAGACCGGGTGAACACCGAGTTTATCCAGGTAATCGATAGCCATACCCTGAGCATGCGGGTGTGGGAGCGAGGCAGCGGAGAGACCATGGCCTGCGGCACCGGGGCCTGCGCGGCGGCCGCGGCGGCCGTACAGTGCGGCCATTGCCCGGCCGGGGAGGATATTCAAGTTCAGCTGCCAGGGGGCAGCCTGACCATCCGCTATACAGAAGAGCGGGTGCTGATGACCGGGGAAGCGGTGGAGGTATTCCAGGGCGTGATTCCGGCGTAATACCGCCGGGCTCGGCCGGTACCTGCCCAAACCCAAAAACCAACACACGGGCCTCTGTGCGCCCGGGATAAGGAGTTCATTTCTATGGCAAAGTATATTTTCGTCACAGGCGGCGTGGTGTCTGGCCTGGGCAAGGGCATTACAGCCGCTTCCCTAGGCCGCCTGCTCAAGTCCCGGGGGCTGAAGGTGGCCGCCCAAAAGCTTGACCCCTATATCAATGTGGACCCCGGCACCATGAGCCCCTACCAGCACGGGGAGGTCTATGTTACCGAGGACGGCCTGGAAACCGACCTGGATTTGGGCCACTACGAGCGCTTTATTGACGAGGACCTGAATAAGTTTTCCAACCTTACCACCGGCAAGGTTTACTGGAATGTGCTGAACAAAGAGCGCCGGGGAGAATACCTGGGAGAGACCATTCAGGTAATCCCCCATATTACCAGCGAGATTAAAAGCTTTATCTACAGCGTGGGCACCAAGAGCAACGCCGATATTGTAATTACAGAAATCGGCGGCACCGCGGGAGACATTGAGAGCCAGCCCTTTTTAGAGGCCATCCGCCAGGTAAGCCAAGAGGTGGGGCCAGAAAATTCCCTGTTTATCCATGTTACCTTGGTCCCCTACCTAAAAAGCTCTGGGGAGCATAAGTCCAAGCCCACCCAGCACTCTGTAAAAGAGCTGCAGAGCATGGGCATTAAGCCGGACATTATTGTGCTGCGCACCGATGTGGCCATTGATGACCCCAGTATTTTTCACAAGATTGCCCTGTTTTGCAATGTGCGCCCAGATTGCGTAATCGAAAACCTGACCATCCCTGTGCTGTACGAAGCGCCTATTATGCTGGAAAAGAGCCATTTTTCCGATATCGTCTGCCGGGAGCTGGCCCTGAACCCCCCAGAGCCGGATATGTCTGAGTGGCTGCACATGGTAGATAAAATCCGCGGCCGCAGGCGTTCGGTGCGCATTGCCCTGGTGGGAAAATATGTAAAGCTCCACGACGCCTATCTTTCGGTAATGGAGGCCCTGGCCCACGCGGGGTACGACCACAGCGCCAAGGTGGACATCAGCTGGGTGGATTCCGAGGCCCTAAACGAGGAGAACCTGGAGGCCCAGCTGGGAGACGTTCACGGCATTATCATCCCCGGGGGCTTTGGCAGCCGGGGAATTGAGGGCATGGTGCTGGCGGCCCGGTTTGCCCGGGAAAAGGACATCCCCTACCTGGGTATCTGCCTGGGCATGCAGGTGGCTGTCATCGAGTTCTGCCGGAATGTCTGCTGCATAGCAGACGCCAGCTCCGGAGAGTTTGACGAGTACGGCCTGAACAAGGTCATCGATTTTATGCCAGACCAGAACAAGGATATCAACAAGGGGGGCACCCTGCGGCTGGGCAGCTATCCCTGCCAGATTATACCAGAAACCAAAATGGCGGAGTGCTATGGCCAAGAGCAGATTATTGAGCGCCACAGGCACCGGTACGAGTTTAACAACGACTACCGGGAAACCGTGGAGCAGGCGGGTATGAAAATTAGCGGCACCTCCCCAGACGGGCGGATTGTAGAGACGGTAGAGCTGCCGGAAAAGCGGTTCTTTGTGGCCGGCCAGTTCCACCCGGAGTTCAAGTCCCGGCCCAACCGGGCCCATCCCCTGTTCAAGGGCTTTGTGGGGGCGGCGGTAGAGTACAGCGAAGAGGGCAGGGGAAACGGATAACAAGGAGGCTCTATGGTGGAACAACTGACCTGCCGTCCCCTGAGCCAGGAGGACAAGGCGGCTATTTGCGCCTGGCGCTACCCGGGGGAATACGGGGTTTACGATTTTCCCTCTTTGGCGGAAATGGCAGAGCAGGGAACGGGGTTTATGGCTCCGGGAGCCTGTGGGAATTATCTGGGCTGGCACGGGGAAGGAACCCTGATCGGCTTCACCAAGCTTCAGGCGGAGGAAAAGGGGATTTTTGTGGGCATTGGGGTAAACCCGGCCCACTTGTCCCAGGGCTGGGGCCGGCGGATTCTGGAAAAGGCCGCGCTGCTCTGCCAGGAAAGGTGGCCGGGCAAGCCCCTGTATCTCATTGTGCGCACCTGGAACCAGCGGGCAATCCGCTGCTATAAAAAGGCGGGGTTTGTCATCGACGGCCCGCCTTTTGAAATGACAACCGGAATGGGCCCCGGAACTTTTTACCGGATGACGCGGAGCTAAGAACCCATATTCATAGGCGGCGTTCAGCGCCTGCAAATATTGGCCCCAAGATCTTGCGCTTGTTTCCGTTTTCTGCACGGCAAATCTCCGACAAAGGCGGTATACTGAAGGCAAGGAGGTGCGTACCGTGGAATGGCTGGAAAAAATGAACCAGGCCCTAGCCTATATGGAGAGCAGCCTGGAGGGGCCGGTGGATTACCAAAAGGCGGCGGAGATCGCCTGCTCATCCCTAACCAGGTTTCAAAGGATGTTTGCCTTTGTAACGGATATGACTCCCGGCGAATACGTGCGCTGCCGGAGGATGACCCTGGCCGCCCAAGATCTTCGAGAGAGCCATATAAAAATCGTGGATCTGGCGGCAAAATATGGTTACGATTCCCCAGAAGCGTTTACCAGGGCGTTCCGGGCTTTTCACGGCATTACGCCCTCCTTGGCTAGAAAAGGCGGGAGCACGCGGGTATGCCCGCCCCTCTCGCTGAAAATTGGAATACAGGAGGGCAATACAATGCTGGGCGAAAAACCTTTAGTACGCATAGAGGAGCTAAACCACCGCCGGGCCGTAGTCTTCGCAGGGGACGGCCCAGAACCGGAAACCCTGGCCTGGAACCGGCTGCGGGCGTGGGCCGTAAAAAATTTGAAGGATTTCGAAGCCAGGCGGTACATTGGCTACGCCCCTGGCGGCCACCACCCGGAAGGGCCAGAGGAGGCCCCCCACCCATACCGGGCCATGATGCTCCTTCACACCGGCGAAGGAGAGGGCGGCAGCTTTCTGGGCGCGCCGGTGGCCCACGCGCCAAAGGGCCTGTTCCTGGTAGGCGATGTGGCGCTGAACGAGTACGACTCCGCCGGGGCGGTGGATATTGGCCTTTCCATGGAAAAGTCCTCCCAAACCATTTACCAGTGCATGGTCCATATGGGCGGGTACCAGCTGGATTTTGACGGCCGGACCTTTCTGGAGGAGCACATCTTCTCAAAGCGCTGGTTTGTCTCCGGGCATCCCGAGGCTATTCTGCCGGAATTCAAGTTTTGGCTGCCGGTAAAGCGGGCCGGCGGCTAAACCAAAAATCAGATAAAAAGAGAACCCCTAGGAAGGAATTCTCCCAGGGGTTCTCTTTTGCTCATTTTGCCGGCCCAGCTGAGGGGAAACCGCTCTTTGGCGTTTAGATCCAGCGGGCGTCAGTCATCTTGTCCTCAAAGGTGATAGAACGCTTGAGCACGTCGCAGGCCTTTACCAGGCCCTCGTTCTTGCTCATCAGGCTGTCCTCATGCTCAATAGAGAGCACATAGTCGTAGCCCACCAGCCGCAGCTGGCTGACAAAATCCTTCCAGAACAGCTCGTCGTGGCCATAGCCAATGCTCCGGAAAATCCAGGAGCGGTTGATCTCGTCGGCATAGGAAAGGGTATCCAGGGTGCCGTTTACAGGGGCGTTGATGGGGTCGATCACCGCGTCCTTGGCATGTACGTGGAAAATGGCGTCCCCGCCCAGGGCGCGGATCACCTTAATGGGATCCATGCCCTGCCAGAACAGATGGCTGGGGTCCAGGTTCGCGCCAATCTCCGGGCCCACAGCCTCCCGCAGGCGGAGAAGAGAGCGGGTATTGTGCACGCAGAAGCCCTGGTGCATTTCCATGGCAATCTTGTTTACGCCATGCTCCTTGGCAAAGGCCACAAAGTTCTTCCAGTAGGGGATCAGCACCTCGTTCCACTGCCACTCCAGCACCTCGGGGAACTCGTTGGGCCAAGCGCAAACCACCCAGTTGGGGTTCTTGCTCTCCGGGCAGTCGCCGGGGCAGCCAGAGAAGGTGTTAATCTGGTGAATGCCCAGCTTTTCGGCCATCAAAACAGCATTGTGCAGGTCGTCGTCAAACTGCTTGGCGATCTCATGATTGGGATGGATGGGGTTGGCGTGGCAGCTCAGGGCGCTGATCTCCAGCCCAGACTCCTTTACTGTGTTCACAAACTCCTGGAACTTGGCCTCGTCGTGAAGCAGCACGCCAGGATCACAGTGGTCCTTGCCAGGATAGCCGCCGCAGCCAATCTCTACCATCTGGGCGCCTAAGGACTTAAAGTAGGCCAGGGCCTCCTTAAGGGGGGTATCGCCGATTACGTTTGACAGTATACCTAATTTCATGGGAAACACTCCTTTGGTTTTGCGCCTGGGCCCCAGAAAAGCAGCCCAGGGTTCTTTGTAAACATTATACAGAAACTGGAGGGAAAAAGCAATCCCATTTCCATGGTTTCCCGAAAAATTTGTGAAAAACAGGGGCGCCCTCTTCTGCCCGGCCAAGGGATTCCTGTTCCCCGAAAAAAACAAAAAAGGCCTTGCTTTTGCTCCCGTAAAATGTTACCATGAAGACCTCCACCGGGGGAGATTCTTTTACACAAAGGAGACCAAGTTATATTGAAACAATCTTGTGAATATAACAGGCTGCTGGAAGAGCTGGGGGCCTTAGGGGTTTGCGGCGGCGATGTGGTGCTGGTACACTCCTCTATGAAAGCCCTGGGCACCAGCCTGACTCCCGATGAAGTGATCGACTGCCTTCAGGCAGCGGTAGGAGAAGAGGGGACCCTGCTGTTCCCTGCCCTAACCTATGAGAACGTGAACCAGGCCCACCCTGTGTTCCATTCCCCAACCACCCAGCCCTGTATTGGCCTGCTGCCCCGGGTGTTTTGGCAGCGCCCAGGCGTAGAGCGCAGCGAAAACCCCACCCACTCTGTGTGCGCCTGGGGCAGGCTGGCCCACCGGCTTACCGTAAGCCATGCCATGGACAACACCCCGGTAGGCCCCCACTCTCCCTTTATGCTGCTGCCAGGTGGTGGGGGGCAAGCTGCTGTTTATTGGAGAGGTGCTCCATGCCTGCACCTTTATGCACGGCATTGAGGAGATGGTAAAGCCCCCCTTTATCCGCCCAACCCCTGTTACCTACACGGTAAACGGCCAAGAGCGGCAGTATTGGGGCGGGGACCAGTTTGGCTGGGGCTCAGAGTTCCAGCGCATTGGAGACATTCTGGAAGAGCCGGATATCCGCCGGGGCAAGCTGCTGGGGGCAGAGTGCACCCTGATTGACACCCGGGCCCTGCTGGCCGCGGCGCTGGCGGAGATGCGCAGCAATCCCTATGCTTTTGTAACAGATATCTCTAAGTGGATATAAAACGCCAGGCCAGAACCAACACCTTGGTTCTGGCCCGCTTTTTGGGGGAAAGTCCAGTTGGTTTCTTCCCCAGGTCCTGCCAATCCTTCCTGGGCCGCTCCCCATTTTGCTTATAGCAATTGACTTCCCCGCCTTTTCTGCGCTATAATAAATTTGTGCTCGATATCCCAACCCCAAGAGGAGGCTCACCATGAGCGTATACAAAATGAACATAGCCGGCTGTCCCCGGGAACTGCCCATCTGCCCCATTCACGACCATATGGATATTGCCGGCTTTGTTATGTTCGGCGATGTGGAGGTTACGGAGCAATCCGCCGCCGCCCTGCTTCAGCGTTGCCCTGCCCACGATGTAATTGTCACAGCCGAGTCCAAGGGCATTCCCCTGGCCTACGAGATGGCACGCATTGGCTGCAGAAATTATGTGGTCGCCCGCAAGGGCATTAAGGCCTATATGGAAGATCCCATCCATGTAGAGGTTAAGTCCATTACCACAGACCATGTGCAAAAGCTCTTTCTCTCTAAGGCAGACTGCGAAAACCTGAAAGGCAAGCGGATCCTCATTGTAGATGACGTGATCTCCACCGGCGAGTCCTTGGCCGCTATTGAGGAGCTGCTGAAGTCTGTAGGGGGCCAGGTGGTAGGCAAAGCCTGCGTTCTGGCAGAGGGCGATGCCAAGAACCGGGAAGATATTATCTTCTTGGAGCCCCTGCCCCTGTTCTTTCATTAAATGCTCCGGCGGCCAATGGCTGCCTTAGGCTGGGCGGCCTTTGCGGCCTCCGTCGCCGGGGTCTGGCTGGGCCCGGCGGCGGCTGGCGTTTGCGGCGCGGGCTGCGGGCTTGCCGGCCTGGCGGTTTCCCTGCTGTGCTTTGCCGGCAGAGCATTCCCTGGCCAGGGGCTCCTGGTTTGGGCAAAGCCCCTTTGGGCCAAGGGGGCCGGCAGGCTTGTGGCTCCCTTGCTTGCCGCCGCCTTTGTGCTGGGGCTGATCTCTTGGCAGTGGAACGCCCAGGGCGCCCGGGTCCAGCACCTAGACGGCGCTACCGCCTATGCCCGGGTGCAGGTAATGAATTACCCAGAAAAATCCTACGGCAGCTGCCAGTACAAGGTTACGGTTACCCACCTAGACCACACCCCGGTGGAGCCATTTTCCATGCTTCTCACCTCCTCCACGCCTCTGGCCGCCCGGCCCTATGAGTGGACAGAATGTGAAATTCGTTTTTCCGCCCCAAAGGCCGGCGGCCTTTACTCCCAGCAAAACCGCCTGCTGGCCGATGGCTGCGTGATTAAGGGCAGCACCTATGGCAGCGGGGTGCGCGTTCGCAATACCCTGTGGTCCCCAGGCCGGCAGCTGCTGGAGCTGCGGAGAATGGTGGGCCGGGCCGTTTCTCAGTACCTGCCCTCTGCCCAGGCGGGGCTGGTGAAAACCCTGCTGCTGGGGCAGGGTCAAGAGCTGCCCCAGGCTGCCTACCTGTGGTTTCGCAAAATTGGGTGTACCCATATGCTGGCGGTTTCCGGGCTGCATCTTACGGTTATGGTGGGGCTGCTCTCCCTGCTCTGCCGGCGGCTGGCCCTAAGCAGGCGGGGGAAAAACCTGGTTCGGGCCATGCTGCTCTTTGTGTGCATGTGCATTACAGGCTTTCCCCCTGGCGTTCAGCGCAGCGGCGCCATGTTCTTTCTCTATCTGGCCGCCGATTCCCTTCACGGCGTGGCAGACAGCCAGAACGCCCTGGGGGCGGCGGTGCTGCTCATCTGCCTGTTTCAACCCTTTAGCGGCGGCGACCTGGGCTTTTCCCTTTCCGCCCTGTCCACCCTTGGGATCCTCACCCTCTACAAGCCCCTCATGGTCTGGCTGATGAAGGGCCGCCGGATCCTTAAGGGCCTGCGCCCCTTGGCCTCTGCCTGCTGCGTCACCCTATCTGCCACGCTGTTTACCCTGCCCATACAGCTGCTGGTATTTGGCGGCCTGTCCCTCATTGCCCCTCTGTCCAATTTTCTGCTTATGCCCCTTATGCTCCCCCTGCTGTACTGCTCCATTCTTTTGGGGCTGGCCGCCACGCTGTCTATGTGGCCCGTTTTTGGGGCCCTTGCCCAGCCCTTGGCCTTCTGTACCGGCTGGCTGGGCAGGTTTTTCCTAGGCGCCGCCCACTGGCTGGCCCGCCTGCCAGGCGTCTATTTTCAGCTTGACCAAGGCCCCTGGCTGCTGGCCCTCTGCGGCGGGGCCCTTCTGGCTGTTCTTATCTGGATTTTTAAACGAACCGGGCGGCGGCCCCGCCCGCTTGTCCGCCTAGGGGCGGCCTGTTGCTCCCTTCTCCTCGCCTTTAGCGCGGGGAGCCAATGGCTGGCAAACCGAAACTGTGTTACCCTGGCCATTGCCGGCAGCCAAGATGCCCCCTGCGTGCTGATGATGAAAAACAGCCAGGCCGTGGCCTTGAGCCTGGGAGGCTATCGCGCCGAAACCGCGGAGGAGATTTTGGAAAAAAACCATATTCTCTCCCTAACTGGCATTTTCTTGCCTGCCTCTGGGCCGCAAGCCCGGGCCATGGCCCTTAGCCTAGCCGATATCCGGCCAGTGGGCAGGGTTTTGCTGCCAGAGGGGGCTTATCTTCCCAAGGAGCTCTTGGGGCTGGAAGCCCCTGTGCAGTTTCTTAGCCCTGGCCAAAGCTTTCAGGCCTTAGGGGCAGAGCGGGTGCTTTTCACCCAGGACGGAAAGCGCCTGGAGTTTACCCTGCACGGCGTCCCGGTAATTGTAGAGCTGGAGCCCTCTGGGCCGGGCAGCTGCAGCATACTGATTACCTCTGACCCCCAAACCCAGATTCAAAGGGAAACCCTGTTTTTGGTGGGGGCAAAGGAACAGGGGGAAAATACCCTGGCAAACGCCTATTTTGCCCCAGACGAAGCAGAAGGGATGTACCTGCGGTTCTCTCCCCAAGGAGAAGTGGCTGCCGGCACCTACAGCCCCGCCCCTTTCTCCTAAAAAGGCCGGGCTGGGAAAAAAAACCTTTGCCTGTCTTGACTTTTCAAGCAAAACGGTGTACACTAATTGAAATAGTAGTTTTCAAAACCACATAAGGACAAAGGCTGTGACGAAGACATCCCGGAAGCCCCCGCTTTTTCAGAGAGTTGGCGGTTGCTGCGAGCCAACGCGAAGCTTCCCCAAGGCAATCCCTTCCGAGCCGAAAGCCCCAAACCAGGAGCAGGCCCTTTTCGCCCCAGGGAGTAGACGCTTTCCGTACATGCCGCGTTAGGGCAAAGGGCTTGTTAGAGCCTGCAGAGCGGCGCTTTTGCGCAAAATGAGTGGTACCGCGGAACCAATTTCCGTCTCATGGGGAAACGCCCCCATGAGGCGGTTTTTTGTTTTTCCGTCCAAAAGCTCCTGCCGCATATCCAAGCCGTTTCCGTAAAACCTAAATAAAGGCTTGACGCAAAGCACCGAAAACAGGCGCTTTTCACCGCAGGCAGCCAGTTTACCTGGTTCCCAGCCCTGGCCGGTTTGGCGGGAAAAAACGGCCTTTCCAGAGGCAGCCGCTTACCTTTTTCGTCCCTATGGTTTGCTTATCACCACAATTCTCACAAGGGGGAAAACCCAATGGAAAAAACAGATTTGAAAGCCCAGCTCTCTGAGGTTGCTCAGCGTATTAAGACCATGCGGGAAATTACCGGCCTTTCAGAGGAAGAGATGGCCCGGTGTACAGGAGTTGCCCAAGAAGAATACCAGCGCTGCGAGGCAGGGGAACAGGATTTTAGCTTTACCTTTATTTACAAGTGCGCCAAGCGCTTTGGCGTAGACCCCACAGACCTCATCCGAGGCGTAAGCCCCACCCTCTCCAGCTATACCATTGTGCGCCACGGGGACGGCCTGCCCATTACCCGCCGCCACGGCTTTAAATATCTGAACCTGGCCCCCCTCTTTAAAAACAAAACCGCGGAGCCCTTTTTTGTTACCATGCCCTACAGCGAGGCCGAGCAGCATGTGGCCATTAAGCTGGCCTCTCATGCTGGCCAAGAGTTCGATATTGTGGTAAAGGGCTGTATGAAAATGCAGATTGGCTCCCACATTGAAACCCTGTACGAAGGGGACTCCATCTACTACAACTCCGGCACTCCCCACGGCATGATCGCCACCGCCGGAACCGACTGCCAGCTTTACGCCATGGTGATGAAGGGCAGCGAAGACCTGCCCCCAGAGGAGGACCGGTTCCAAACCCTCATCGACCGAAAGCTGGCCCGGCAGCACCGGGAAAGCGTGGCCAGCCCCTTTATTGAAACCAGCCTGGACCACAACGGCATTTTAAAGGAGATCGCTTTCCACAACCAGGAGAACTTTAACTTTGCCTTTGATATAGTAGACGAAATCGCCCGAAAAACCCCGGAAAAGCTGGCCATGGTTCATGTGGATAAGCACAAGCAGGAGCGCCGCTTTACCTTTGGGGATATCAGCAAAAAATCTGCCCAAACCGCCAATTACCTGGAGTCCTTGGGCATTGGCCGGGGAGACCGGGTGCTGGTGGTGCTTAAGCGCCATTACCAGTTCTGGTTTGTCATTACCGCCCTGCACAAAATTGGGGCCGTGATTATTCCCGCCACCCATCTGCTCATGGAGCACGACTTTGATTACCGCTTTCGGGCCGCTGGGGTAAAGGCCATCCTCTGCACCGCAGACGACCACACCGCGGACGAGGCGGACCGGGCCGCGGCCAATTGCCCTGGGGTAGAGGTCAAAATTCTGGTAGGGGAAAGCCAGGCACAGGGCCGCCTTCCGGATTGGCACAATTTTGATAAGGAGATGGCCGGCTTCTCCCCAGAGTATCCCCGTAAGCCAGACTCCCCCTCTGGCAGCGACCTCATGCTGATGTACTTTACCTCTGGCACCACCGGCTACCCAAAAATTGCCATGCATAACTATAAATATGCCTTGGGCCACTATATCACCGCCCGGTATTGGCACAATGTAAACCCTGACGGCCTGCACTTTACCATTTCCGATACCGGCTGGGGCAAGGCCATGTGGGGCAAGTACTACGGCCAGTGGATGTGCGAGGCGGCTATTTTTACCTACGACTTTGATAAGTTTGACGCCCACGACATTCTGCCCATGTTCGCCAAATACCATATTACCACCTTCTGCGCCCCGCCCACCATGTACCGGTTTTTCATTAAGGAGGACCTTTCTAAGTACGACCTTTCCGGCATTGAGTACTCTACCACCGCTGGCGAAGCCCTAAACCCAGAGGTGTACGAGCAGTGGAAACGGGCCACCGGCCTGGCCCTAATGGAGGGCTTCGGCCAAACAGAAACCACCTGTGTAATCTACAACCCCGTTGGCAGTATCCCGAAAACCGGCTCTATGGGCGTGCCCAGCCCTCTATACGATGTGGACATTGTGCTGCCAGACGGTACCAGCGCCCCAGTAGGGGAAACCGGCGAAATCGTCATCCGTACAGACAAAGGGATTCCCTGCGGCCTGTTTGCCGGCTATTACCAGGACCCCGACCAAACCAACGCCGCCTGGTACAACGGCATGTACCACACCGGGGACACTGCCTGGCGGGACGAGGACGGCTTTTTCTGGTATGTAGGGCGTACAGATGACGTCATCAAGTCCTCTGGCTACCGTATTGGGCCCTTTGAAATTGAAAGCGTGATTATGGAGCTGCCCTATGTACTAGAGTGCGCGGTAACAAGCGCCCCAGACCCCGTGCGGGGCCAGGTGGTAAAGGCCTATATTGTGCTGACCAAAGGGACCCAAGGCAGCGACTCCCTGAAAAAAGAGATTCAGACCTATGTAAAGAAGCACACCGCCCCCTATAAATACCCCCGCATTGTAGAGTTCCGGGAGGATCTGCCCAAAACCATCAGCGGAAAAATCCGCCGGGTACAGCTGCGGAACGAGGAACGGTAAAGCCTACCTTATTCCGTTGACCCAGGGACCAGCCTATGCTATAATCAACCTATCAGACTTCAACAAATAAGACCTGCCCTTGGGTGAACACAGCGGCATTGTAAAAAACCAAAGCGTGAAAAGGGAGGCACGATAGGCATGAAAAATGAAGAGCAAATCCTAGCCTTACTTACACAGATGAACGGACACCAAGTCAGGGTTGAGGAAAGCCTGGCTGAAATGAACGGACGCCAGGCCAAGGTTGAGGAAAGCCTGGCTGAGATGAGCGAACGCCAGGCCAGATTTGAAGAAGGTTTGGCTGAGATGAGCGGACGCCAGGCCAAGGTTGAGGAAAGCCTGGCTGAGATGAGTGAACGCCAGACCAGATTTGAGGATGGTCTGGCTGAGATGAGCGGACGCCAGACCAGATTCGAGGATGGTCTGGCTGAGATGAGCGAACGCCAGACCAGATTTGAGGATGGTCTGGCTGAGATGAGCGGACGCCAGGCCAGATTTGAAGAAGGTTTGGCTGAGATGAGCGGACGCCAGACCAGATTCGAGGATGGTCTGGCTGAGATGAGCGGACGCCAGACCAAATTTGAGGAAAACCTGGTGGAGCTAAATGGCCGCCTGGGCAGCCTGGAGCAGGGGCAGACGAAAATTAACCAACAGCTCAATGAGATGGAACTCCGCTTTGACAAGGTTGACCAGCGCTTAGACCAGGTGGATCTGCAGCTGGACAAGGTTGACCAGCGCTTAGACCAGGTGGATCTGCAGCTGGACAAGGTTGACCAGCGCTTAGACCAGGTGGACCTGCGCCTGGACAAGGTTGAAGAGTCCACAGGCCAAATCGACCTGTGCCTAGCCCGCCTGGAAGAGAATGTGGAGACCATCAAGGAAGACGCCAAGATTACCCGTTCCGCTACCAACACCTTGCTGGGCTGGGCAGAAAAGGCCGGGGTGCAGGTCAGCATTCCTCTCTATACCAGGGAGGACTCCGCCTCCTAAGCCCCCATTCCTCCCGGCGCGTTGATAAAAGTCCCCATTCCATATTCCCTACAAACTCTTAGGAGGCCCCCTATGATCACCCAGAGCTTTTCCCCCCACTCCCCGGCCAAAATACAGCCGCGCCCAGCTGAGCGGCCCCTCAGCTGCACTGCCTGCATTCTCACCTTTTCTCATGTAATAGAGGCGTATGTGCTGGCCCATTATCCTCACCGGGCATTTGCCCGGCTGGAGCAGTCCTCTGGCCCGCTGTGGATCTATGAAATCCAGTACCAGGGGCATAGGCTGGCCTTTTGCAAAACTACCATTGGCGCGCCTGCGGCAGTAGGCCTGCTGGAGGAGGCGGCTATGCAGATAAGCGCCAGGCGCTTTGTGGTATTCGGCGGCGCGGGCTGCCTAAACCGGGAGATTGCCCATGGCAAGGTAATGGTTCCCGCCTGGGCTTGGCGGGACGAGGGAACTTCTTACCACTACGCCCCAGCCGCGGACAAGATCAATATAAAAAATGCCCGAGCAGTGGCGGATTATATGGAAAACCAGGGCATACCCTATGTAATGGGCGGCACCTGGACCACAGACGCCTTTTATCGAGAGACAGAGTCTGCTTTTCAGGCGCGGAAGGCGGCGGGCTGCATTTCTGTAGAAATGGAGTGCGCGGCTCTCCAGGCGGCCTGCGATTTTAGGGGCTACGAGCTTTACTACTTTCTCACCAGCGGCGACCTGCTAGACGCCCCCCAATGGGACCTGCGGGCAGAGGAGAACAGCCTGGCCGGCACCCAGCACGATACCACCCACTTTGAAATCGCGGCGGAGCTGGCCTGCTGGGCTGGGCAGGAAAGGGAGATGATTTGATGGTATACCAACTGAAAAACGGCGAAACCGTAACCATCCGTGTTCCCACGGCAGAGGATGCCTCCGCGCTTGTTCACCTGATGATTGCGCAAGACAGCCAAACCCGCTTTTTGGCCCGGAATCCTGGGGAATTTGAGCGCGGCTTTACGGTTGAGCGGGAGGCCGCCTGCATCCGCTCTATGGAAAGCAACCCAAACCTGCAGTGGTATGTGGCGGAATACCAGGGCAAGCTGGTGGGCAACTGCTCGGCCCTAGTGCCCTCTTCGGGCGAGCGGTTCCGGCACCGGGCCGGGGTGGCCTTTGCTCTGCTAAAGGAGTACTGGGGCCTGGGCATTGGCGGTAAGATGATGGAAAGCTGCCTGGCTTGGTGCAGGGAGCATGGCGCGGAGCAGGTAGAGCTGGAGGTTGTTGCCGGGAACGAGCGGGCCTTGGGCATGTATCGCAGCTTTGGTTTTGAGGAAACAGGACTCCGGCCCCGGGCCCTAAAATACCCCGACGGCAGCTATGCGGACGAATACTGTATGATTAAATATTTGTAAGGAGTGGCTTTTATGCTGAAAACCATACGCGGCAGCCTGGTACTCACCTCTGTGCTGTACATTGTTCTAGGCGTTATTCTCATGCTCTTCCCCGGCTCGGCCCTGCGCTGGGCCAGTATGGCCATTGGAGCGGCCACCCTTTGCTGGGGCGGGCTGCGGCTGGCCGCTTACCAGCGCAGCCGGGAAACTATCCCCCAGCGCTTTGACCTGATTTTTGGGATCATCCTGGTGCTGCTGGGGCTCTTTCTGTTAATCAGCCCCCAATTTCTCGCCTCCCTGATTCCCTTTGCCCTGGGGGTATATATCCTGGTGGACAGTGTGGGCTCTATAAAGGAGGCCCTGGATCTAAAGGCCCTGGGCTTTGACCGGTGGTGGGCATCCTTTGCCGCCGCACTGGTGCTGGGGGTGCTGGGCCTGATTATGGTGTTCCGCCCCTTCTCGGTAATGGCCCATTTGGTTACATTTATTGGGTTAAGCTTTGTGTTCGACGGGGTCTATACCTTAATCAATGCCATTGTGGCAGGACGGCTGAACAGCCGGTAGCCCTTGGGCTTCTTTTACAAAAAATAGAGCTGGCCGCTGGGAACTCCCCCTGGCGGCCAGCTCTTCTATTGATGAATGGCTTTTCTAGGGAAAGGAAAGCCCGTGCCAAGTAAGGGCCACCCCTTTTGGCAGGGATTCCCACCCGTATGGCAAACTCACCAGAGCCGTCGTACATGCCGCAGGTTGTTAAAATGGCGTTTACATACCGGGCCAAGGGCGCGGGGAAAACCCGTTGGTTAGAGTCTGGCAGCCTGCCCCTGTTGGCCAGCACCGCCCCCATATGGGCCAGCCCCCGGCAATCTACCTGAATAGAGCAGGCGCGAAAATAGCAGTCCAGCACCTCTTCCACGTCATCCTCCAAAATGCCGTAAGACTTAAGCAAATAGGCCAGGGCCCGGTTTTTGCTGCCATGGCTTTTCTCCGAGAGATAGACCGCCTGGTCCACCCCCACCTCCGGGTCCCCTGTCAGCTGGCCGGTAAGCGCCAGCAGCCGCTGGAACCGCTCCTCGTAGGTGCCGCCATGGATCATTGTGCACATAACAATGGCCCCCATATTGACCATGGGGTTAATATGCCGGCTATCCAGGGCGTGTTCTCCCCCGTTAATGGCGTCAAAGGGCTTTCCGGTGGCCTCCACCCCCACCCGGGCTTGTACTGCCTGGGCCCCGTTGTCTAAAAGGGCCTGAAGCAGCAGGATGGGTTTTACCACGCTCTGCAGGGTAAAGGCCTGCCGGCAGTCCCCCGCCCAGCTATGCTTGCCCTCGCTGCCAATTACATACACCCCTAGGTCTTTGGGATCCCGCTTGGCCAGCTCCGGGATATAGTCCGCTGTTTTGCCTATGCCGGTATAGGGACGGCATTCCTCCCATAAGCGCTCCAGCAGTTCCTCCATATTCATCCTGCCTTTCTGCCTGCCGCTGGAATTGATATGGTTATTTTACCACATTCTGGCAAACCCCACAAGAGCGGCGGCAAAATGGGGGCACAAAAAATGGCGAGAAGCTCCCTCTTCTCACCATCCTGTCTTTTATCTCATTGCTTCGCCAATGAAAGCAAAGGGGAAAAATGCCGGGCGGCCCAAGGCGTTAGGCCTTTCCCTTTAAAATCGGGGAAATCCGCTTGTAGATTAAAAAGGTAATCCCCACGCTCAGCATCCCTTTTACAAAGGTAAAAGGCATATTAAACCATATCAGCGCCTGCAGCAGGTTTTCCACCCGGGGGTTAATGGCCTGGTACATGGCAATAATCCCCTCTAAGGGCAAAAAGGCCGTGTAAACCGGGTAAGTGATAAAATAGTTTACCGGCAGGCTGATCACCGCCATGGCCACGGCCCCAAGCAGCGCCCCCCAAAAGGCGCCGGCCCGGTTTTTCCGCATCCGATAGATCAGCCCTGCCGGGAGCACAAAGGCGCTGCCCAGCAAAAAATTGCTCAGCTCCCCTACGCCCCCAGTGGTGGTAACCAGCAGGTGCACCAGGTTCTTAATCAGGCAGACACAGACCCCGCTTACAGGCCCTAGGCTAAAGGCCGCGATCAGCGCCGGGAGCTCGGAAAGGTCCAGCTGAATAAAGCTGGGCATAACGGGCACATTGAAAGCCACAAACATCAGCGCCGAGGCCACAGCCCCCAAAACCGCCGTAACTGCCAGGCTCCGCACATTTACCTTTTTTTCTCCAACCGCTTCTCTCATAAAAAAGACCCCTTTCGGTATATTTGCCGAGTGGCCTGAGGTTTGGCCCGCAAAAAAAGCCCCGGCACGCCAAAGCGCCCGGGGAATTTGCGGCAAGCAATCTACGACAGGCAAAAAACACCTGCCGCAGTCTTCTCTCATCCGGACTCTCACCGTCGGTACCGGAATCTCACCGGTTCGGCAGGGAAAAGGGCACCGCCCCTCCCCTGTTCGCAGACTATACTGCCGGCCAGGAATTTCACCTTGCCCCGAAGACCATTCGCTGGCACTATTGTAATACAGGGCAAGGGAAAAGTCAAGGGGCTAGAGACAGTGACCCTGGTAAAGGGAAGATTTGCTTATTCTCAATCCATTATAGACCAAGGATGTTTCGAGCCCTTGGATCAGTACCTGGGAAATACCCAGTTTATGGATTTAGAGGACCTATGGCCCCAGGTAATGAGGCGGAAAAGAACCAAAATGAGCAAATGCCGATTCCCCTGACCTTCTCCATACACGCTGCTCTTTTTGAGAGCAAAAGGTATGAACAGAACAGCCTAAATTAACAAAAAAAGCCTGAACCCCCCCATTTTGCCGAGGTTTTCAGGCTTTAAAGCATATGCTTAAGTACATCGCCTTACCGTACTTACAAGATTCCGCCTGCTCGCGGGCATAAAAACCGCGCGCGTCCACCAAAGCGGGCGCGCGAATTGGGTCCAGCGCCACGCTGGCTTTACCATGCTTAAAAGCACCACTTTTTTCTTCACAAAAAAGTGATGCAATCGAACCCCTTTGTCTAATTTCAAGAGAAAGAATCTCTCTTAGACACCCGGCAACGCCATTTCATAGACGACAATAGAATACACTGATAGCCTTGTCTCACGCAAAAAGCTAACTCAGCCTTCCTCCGCGATTTTTTCAATTTCATCCAAATCCAATCCGCAGATGTTGGAAATTTCCTCCATAGACCTCTGCTGTTTCAACAGCCGTTTGACCAATCCCGCCATTGCGCTATGCTCACCTTCAGCCCGGCCCTCTGCGCGACCCTCCGCGCGGCCTTTTTCCTCTCCCTCTTTTAATGCAATCAACCGCA
>CAJUSM010000042.1 GCA_910588935.1 uncultured Oscillospiraceae bacterium | reverse complement strand
ACCCGCGCTTTTTCTTCTCTTGCTTACCTTTATCTCCTCGTTTGCACACTCCCCAGTTCCTCCTGCGTCTTGACATTTAATGGGAAATCCTGTAGAATAAGGCCGGTTATACTGGAATATTGACATTGGATCGGGAGGTTTTACCATGAAAAAACTGCTTTCCCTTCTGCTTTTAGCCCTTACCTTAGGGGGCTGTTCTGTCCCCAACTCCCTGCAGCTGGATCTATACCAAGGCTTTGGCCAGAATATGAAATTACTGCATCTCAATGCCAGCAACCATAAAAACCGCCAGCGCATTGAGGAATTTGCCTCTATTGTAGAGGGCGCGGAACCTTTGGAGAAGGACATTGGCCTGTTTGCCTACTACCCGGATTATATTCTGGAAATTACCCAAAATGGACGAAAAGAGTCTATTGTGCTGGATATTAACGGCGAATTTCTGGATTTCTATTATCCTGACCAGCAGGTGGTTTACCGCTCTTCTATGGCGGTAGCAGACTTTAAAAAGCTTTTGCACAAATTGGCCACACGGTGAGTTTTCCCAATAGGAGCAGGGACATTCCCTTTGCAAAGGCTGTTCATTGGTTTTTGAGGTAAACAAGAAAGCCCTCCGGCAAAAACCGGAAGGCTTTTTGTTTTAGCACAAAATCAATCGCTGGTATAGGGCAAAAGCGCCAAGTGCCTAGCACGCTTAATTGCCACCGTAAGGGCCCGCTGGTGACGGGCGCAGGTGCCGGTTACACGGCGGGGCAAAATTTTTCCCCGCTCAGAAATAAAGCGGCGCAGTTTGGCTACATCCTTATAGTCAATAAACTCCGCACGGTCTACACAGAAACCGCAAACCTTTTTGCGGCCTTTGCGCCCCCTGCGAACTTCTCTTTCGGGTCTTTCTGGCATAGCTAAAACCTCCTTTTCTCCATAATCGTTGCTGCGGCAGTACCGCGAAAAGTTAGAATGGGAGGTCGTCGTCACCTAGGATCTCTTCAAAATCCTCATTGCTGCCGCTGGAGTACGCGGGAGCGGGCTCTTTAAACGCTGGAGCAGGCGCGGGCCCAGGGTCACGGCCATAGTAAGAATCGCCGCCATACTCCCCGCCACCGCCTGACTCCCGCTTGGAGCCGCAGAAGTTGACGTTATCGGCTACAATTTCTACTGCTGTACGCCGATTTCCCTGCTTGTCCTCATAGGAACGGGTTTGAATGCTGCCATTTACAGCAATCATCTGCCCTTTTGTGAAGTATTTGCACACAAACTCGGCAGTGGAACGCCAGGCGACTACATCAATAAAATCAGCCTGCCGCTCTCCAGATCGGCCGGAGTAGCTGCGATCTACTGCCACACGAAAGGAGCATACGGAAATATCGTTAGGGGTGTGCCTTAACTCCGGGTCGGCAACCAGCCTGCCCATAATAACGGCCACGTTCAGCATAATCAGGACGACCTTCCTTTCGCAAAACTTTTACTCCCCTGCTTCGGCCTCTACAGCCTCTACGGCAATGGCCTCCACATCAATGCCACCCTCTTCGGTCTTTTGGACCTTTTGAGGCTTCGGCTCCACAATGTGACGGGGATCCCGCTTCACGATCAGGGTACGCATGATGCCGTCGGTAATCTGATAACGCCTGTCCAGCTCGGCGGTAAACTCCGGATTGCTCTCGAAGTTAATCAGGGTATAATAGCCCTCGGTCTGCTTGTTGATGGGGTAAGCAAAGCGGCGTTTACCCCAGTCGTCAACATTCTGAACCGTGCCGTGCTCAGAGATCAGCGCCTTAAATTTTTCTACCAGAGCCGCACTGCCTTCTTCTCCCAGCTTTGCGGAAGTGACGATAACGGTCTCGTAGAGGTTCTTTCCTTCTGCCATTTGTATTGCACCTCCTTTTGGACTAATGGCCCCGGAACTCCATGTAAATTTGCCCGGGGCAAGGAAGTTTGAAACTCTGTCTCAAACAACTCTCATATTATACCATACCCTGAGGGAAAGTCAAGTATTTTATAGATTTCGGGGATGGCCGGATTCCAGCACTGCCCGCTTAGCCCACCTTGTTGAGGGAGAGCCGGGAAAAATAATCGTCCCGAAGGATATAGTAGCAGACATCGTCGCAAATTTTCCCATCGCAGCGCTTACAGGCCCAGGGCACCACACCTTCCAAACAGAAGCCGCACTTTTCAATAACCCGCTGAGAACGGTAATTGTCCGCGTAGTGGCTTACTGCCAGCACATCCACCTTGCGCCTTTCAAAGGCGCAGGCAATCATAGCCTGCAGGGCCTCACCCATATAGCCCTTGCCCCAGCAGTCTCTGCGCAGCTCGTAGCCAAGGGACAGACTGTTTACATGATACCGGCGCATATCTGTTTGAAACTTGATCCGGCCAATGGCCTCTCCTGTAGCTTTCAGCACAATCGCGTAGCACATATCGTTACGCACGTCTCGGGCAAGCATTAGGGTGGCCGCTGCCAGGTCTCTGGCAGGCTCACACCCGGCGGGAACCATCACCTGGGGGTCGGTAACAATATGTAGGTACGCGGCTAGGTCCCCGTGCTTCCACCTGCGCAACAGCAACCGGGGTGTCTCCATATTCCCCATAATCCTGTGGATGAGATTCATTTCCCTTTCCTCCCGGGCCGGGCCGGCCCCTTTTCCTCTTGCCTCCACTTATAATACTGGTAGAATTGGCAGCGGATCATGCCATTATACAGCTTTCGCCGCTTATCTGCCCGCCGGCCAAAGATATCCTCAAAGCATTCTTCCGGCGTAATAATCCCATAGCTCCAACCCTGCTTAGGCTGAAATACCTTTCCCATCTCCCTATAGAGGCGGGCAGCCTCCTTTTGGTCCAGCAGTCGCTGGCCATAGGGCGGGTTGCAGGCCACGCAGCCATAGGGGCCCTCCTCCCGAAAATCCCTAATATCCCGGAGCTGGGCCTGAATTACATTCTCTACCCCTGCCCGCCGGGCATTTTCCAGAGCCAGGCTCACTGCCTGAGGATCAATATCATAACCAACCGCAGAAAAGCCGGAATCCCGGTTTTCCTTGGCCTTGGCGCGCTCCCGTTCCGCCTTCCACACCGGCTTGTCCCGGTCGCTCCAGGTCTCGGCCACAAAGCGCCTTCCTAGCCCTGGAGCAATTCCCATAGCCAAGGTGGCGCCCTCAATCAGCAGAGTACCGGAACCACAGAAGGGATCAATGAGATGGCCGTCTGGGCGAAGCCGCATCAGCTTAACCAGGGCCGCGGCCAGTGTTTCTTTTATAGGAGCAGCCGCAGAGGCAGGCCTGTACCCTCTTTTGTGCAGGCCTGCCCCACTGGTGTCTATCATAATGCTCACCTGATCTTTCAGAATCCGGAACCGGAGCCTGTGCATAGGCCCTTCTTCCGGAAACCACGCCAGGTGGTAATGGTTCTTTAAGCGCTCTACCACTGCTTTTTTTATAATTGCCTGGCAGTCCGGCACACTATGGAGCTGGCTGTTTAAGGAGCTGCCCGTTACCGGGAACGCGTCCTGGCTGCCCAGCACAGCCTCCCAGGGGAGAGCCTTTATCCCCTGAAACAATTGCTCAAAACTCCGGGCAGGAAAGTCGCCCATTAAAATGGCAATGCGCTCGGCATACCGGCTACCCAAGCTGGCCCGGGCCAAAATTTCCGGGCCGCCGGAAAAAAGAACCCGTCCGTTTTCCGCCCGGACATCCCCGGCCTCCAGCTCCCGCAGCTCCTCCGCTACCAGGCCCTCAATGCCCAGCAGGCAGGTTGCGCAGTATATCATTTCTCTTCCGGCACCAACAGGCCGTAGTCACTGTTCTTCCGGCGATAGACAACGTTGATTTCCCCGCTCTGGTCGTCCCGGAACATAAAGAATTCATGGCCCAGCATATTCATTTGCATAATCGCCTCTTCCGTGGTCATCACCTTTACCGCAAAACGCTTTGTGCGCACCACGGTGAGCTCCTCATCTGGCTCCTCATAATAATCGTCGGAGAATTCCAGGCCGGGATCCACCTTTTTGGCTTTTTCCAGCCGGGTTTTATTTCGGCGCATCTGCCGGCCCAAGGCGGCAATTACATGGTCCAAAGCTTCGTTCATGTCCAAAGCCGTATCCTCCGCACGGCAAATGATTCCCCGCTGGCGGATGGTAATCTCCACTGTTTGGCGGTTGCGCTCTACCGTTACGGTTACCACTGCCTCGGCGTCAGCATCAAAAATGCGGTCAAACTTGGCCAGCTTTTTCTCGGCCAACTCTTTGAAGTTATTGCGAAGATTTACTTTCCTGCCGATAATGGTAATTTTCATAACTTCTGCCTCCTTCTAAGTCCGGGGGATATATGGAATGAAAAGCCTGTTCCCCATCTGCACTCAGTATAGCACATTTGCTAAAATATTGCAATACCAAAACGCAAAAACTATACACCAATTGCTTTGCAGACCCTAACGGCCTAAAGTGTAACCGTACAGTGCCGAGTGACATGACAGCCCACATTTACAGCCACCGGCAGGCCGGCGATATGGGTAGCATAGGCTTCAATATTTACAGCCAGACAGCTGATGTCGCCGCCAAAGCCCTGGGGGCCAATCCCCGTGGCGTTCACCGCCTCTAGCATTTTGGCCTCTAAGCCGGCATAATAGGGGTTTGGGTTCCGCTGGTCCACATCCCGGCACAAGGCCTGCTTGGCCAGCAGGGCGCAGAGCTCGAAATCGCCCCCAATCCCTACCCCCAGCACTACGGGAGGGCAAGGGTTTCCCCCCGCCTCTTTTACTGTATTGGCTACAAACTCTACAATCGCTTGCTCTGTGGCGGCAGGCGTAAACATTTTCAGGCGGCTCATGTTCTCGCTCCCAAAGCCCTTGGGGGCAACCGTTATGGTAAGCTTGTCGCCAGGCACCAGGCTAGTGTGGAGAATGGCAGGGGTATTATCGCCTGTATTCTCCCGGCGCAAGGGGTCAGCCACCACCGAGCAGCGGAGCAGGCCTTTGGTATATCCTTGCCGAACCCCCTCATCCACTGCCTCCCGGAAATTGCCGGAGATGTGCACCTCTTGGCCTATTTGAGCAAATACCACCGCCATACCGGTGTCTTGACAGATGGGGATTTCCATATTTCGAGCGGCCTGCAGGTTCCGGCAGAGATCCGCCATAATTGGTTTTGCAATGGGTTTTGTTTCTTTTTCCGCTGCCTGCCCTATTCGTTTTTCCAGGCTGGCCGGCAGCTCTCGGTTGGCCTGCACGCACAGCTCCGCTATGGCCTGGGTAATCTTCTTTACACTGATTTCTCTCATATTCGCGCCCTCCTATTCTTTTTCCAGGGCTTCAGGCCTTGCCCGCAGGCGGACCAAAAGCGCCTTAATCCGCTGGGTACAGTCCTGCACCCGGTCCCTCTGCCCGCGCCAGCTGTCGGAAAGGGGAAAATATACCTGGTCCTTTGCGCTGCCGCTCATATCCCAGGCGCCCGCCGTATCCTGCTGCTCCTCCAGCCAATCCGCCCCAAAGGCCAGGGAATCCAGTCCCCCGGGATAGGCGGCCAGAAGCTCCAAAGCCCCCAGCCAACGGCTGGTCTCTCGGCTTTGAAAATGTTCCGGAGGCCGGGCCACAGGCTTATCGTAAATATAGTAGATTCCATCTGGCTTATTTAGGATGTAATCCACCATTGCCTGCTGGATAGGCATATCCAGCTCACCTGCCATTAGGGAGACAGGGTAAAAGCAGGTAAAGTCTACCAAACGGTTTCCGGCAGGTGGTTTCCCCATAATTTCCGTATAGGCCTGAACATAATCTTTATGGTTATATTGGCCGGCGGTAAAGGCTCGGCTTACCACCTGGGCCCAACGGCCTGCTGTTTCATTCGCCCGGGGGTTTTCTCGGGTAAACCGGCGAATCCAGGTGGAGAGGATCATCTCGGTAAAGGCATCCCAATCGTGGGTTTTCTCCCGCCGGTCTGGAATGGCTTTCCGGCCAGCCAAGCAGTCGTCCATGTATTCTACTGCCCGGCAAATACTGGGGTCCTCTATGGTAAAGCCCAGGCGCTCCAGGCGGCGGAGGGCCTGCTCTGTTGTTATAATCGCCCCAGAAGAAAGGGAGTGGAAACCGCCCCATTTCCCCTCTTCGTCTTGAAGGGCCAGAATCTGCCTGGCCCATTTCCCGGTTTTGTGCATGCCTCGGCTCCTTTTTTATAGTAGTTCAAAAAACCGGCAGGGTTTCCCCCGCCGGCCTGTTTTAGTCATTCACCATTCCTAACCCCACCGCACCGCTCTGTTTTGCACAAACTAACACTGTGCCAAAGGAGTATAACCGCCAAGTAGGCGCTCCAAAACACACATAGGAAACCAAAGGGGGGCCATTCCTTATGGAACCCCTAATATCCCGCTACTGCTTCTGCCCCCGGCGGGAGTATCCCCGGCGAGGCTCATTGCCCCGCTTTAGGTCAGACATTTTTTCATCGCTTGTCTGTTTAAATCGCGACATCATGTCCTCAAAGCTGCCGCTATCGTTCCGGCGGCCCTGCCACTCAAAATCTCCCGGCCTTCCTGGACCCGGCTGAGGCTCAGGGCGAGGCTGTCTGGGTGGACGGGGACCAGGCTTTTTACCCCCTGGAGCCGGCCGGCGGGGCCTATGCTGTTCTTCTGGGGGCAGGGCCTTTTTCATAGAAAGGCTGATCTTCCCGTCATCATTGATGGTGAGAACCTTTACCTTTACGGTTTGGCCCTCGGTAACAAAGTCATGTATTTCGTTCACAAAGGTGGGGGCGATCTCCGAAATATGCACCATCCCCGTCTGCCCGCCCTCGAAGCTGACAAACGCTCCAAACTTAGTAATTCCGGTCACCTTACCCTCATAGATCTCTCCAACCTCTAACCGCATGTTATACTGCCATCCTCCCACTTTTTCTGCTGATCTCGCTCAGTCGCCCCCGCCTACGTCGATATATACCCGCTCGTTGGGCTTAGCATAGTCCATGTCCCGGCGAGCCCGCTTTTCAGCGTATTCTTTCATACCCTCGTCGTTTTCTAGGGAGTTCCTTAGTTCCTGGTTTTTCTGGTTCTGGTCTGCCAGCTGGCCCTGCAGTACCTCCAGCCGGTCCTTTTTTTCGGCAAGCTGAATTTGCCGCTCTATTAAAGAGAGCAGAATAACTGCCGCCAGGCAGATTACCGCAAACCGAAGAAGCAGCCCGCCCCTGTATCTTTTGGTCTTTTTACTCTCTTCCAAAGGCCACCGCCCCCCTTTTCGCCGAGCCGTCTCAGCTCTGTTTCCATTATATACTAGTTTACGTAAGTTTTTCAAGAGGTTTTTTCCGATTTTTCGCTTTGGGAGGCAGTTTTTTTCTTTTTCGCTTGTTCCGCCCCAGCCTAGGCTTTTTTCTTTGGGTGCTTTTCGGCTTTGGCAGTGCCTGGCAAACCCGCTGCCGCAGAAAATGCCAAGCCCGGCCAAAGCAACCCAGCGCGGGGCGTATAATTCTGCCAGTGAAAAAATGGCCCGCCCGCTTTATCAGTCTGGCAACAGCGTTTATAAAGGGATCCAGGGCAGTTACAGCGCCCCAGCCCCCCAGCAGCTGAAGGCCTGCCTGGAAAAAACGCAGCCGGCCCCGGTCTAACGCCAGGGCTATGAAAAAAGCAGCCAGCCCGCAGGTTAGGCAAAAAGCCAAATCCAGGGCAGCGGTGAGCAGCCGGCCGCCCCGCAGAAGAACCCGCAGCAGCTTAAGAAAGAGGAAAAAAACGCCTAGCAGCGCCCCGCTAAACAGGCAGAGCGCCGCTGCCGGCCAGCTGGCGGCAGTCATTTAAACAACCTGCCGAAAAAGGACAGCGTTGGGGAGCTCTCGGTGTAGGAAACCGCGCCTACTCTGCCCTTTACCAGCATATCCCCTGTGTCTGAATTCAGGCTTTCAATATGCAGGGCCTCGCCCTTAATGTTCAGCTGGCCTTGGTCGGTTTGGGCGGTAATCAGCTCATCACTGAAAAAGTCCACCCGCTTTATTCCCGTGGCTGTTAAGCGCTCCCGGTTATCTATGACCAGGCTGTGTTTTTTTGCCGGCTGCTCTGCCATTGGCCCCATCCCCTTCCTGTGCAATATATATGCTTTGCCCGCAAGGGATAGAACAGAAGCGGCGGAGTCTGGCTTTTCTTCTGGCAGGGGCTTAGCCCTCTAGCACGCGGTACATATCGCCAGCCTCTTCCTTTTTGGCGTACTCATTAATCGATTCTATTCTGGCCTTAAGCACCCGCTCGCCAATGTGCAGCTCCAGCACGTCCCCTACCTTTACGCTGTAAGAGGCCCTAGCAACCGCACCATTTACCAGCACCCGGCCAGCGTCGCACGCCTCATTGGCAACAGTACGGCGCTTAATCAGCCGGGATATCTTAAGATATTTATCCAGTCTCATCTGGTATCATTCCTTTCTTTGTTCTGTTATGCTAAAAAAAGAGCGGGCCCGGTCTTTCCCGGCCCGCCCACGGAACGCCCGATTTATTTCTTACCGTTCACAGCGTCCTTCAGCCCCTGCCCAACCTTAAAGGCCGGGGCTTTAGAGGCGGGGATCTCCATGCTTTCTCCTGTACGGGGATCGCGGCCAAAACGAGCGGCGCGCTCGCGGACCTCGAATGTGCCAAAACCTACCAACTGCACTTTATCGCCATTTACCAAAGCCTCGGTAATACTGTCGACCACAGCCTTTACAGCAGCATCGGCATCCCGCTTGGTCAGGCCTGCCTTTTCGGCTACTTCTGCTATCAGCTCGGATTTGTTCATACTATGGCTACCTCCCAAAAATAGTCTGCACCCACCGGGCACAGCGGTTTCGCTAACACATCTGCAATAATATCATATCCAACCCCGATTTTCAAGCGTTTTTGCAATTTTTTGTCCGTTAGGCAACATCAGCAAATCCTTCTTTGCCAAAGCCCGCGTAGCCACCAAACCCACCATATAGGCCACCGCTCCAGCGGCAACAGAAACGCCCACAAGGGCTGCTTTCGCCAGAGAAGCACCGGCCATTAGGCGGCTGGCGCCCCAGGCCGCCGCCCCACACAGCGCCGCGCAGCCCAAGGGCTTAAAAAACAGCCTGCCTACAGAAAGCTTAACTCCTGTTACCCGGCTTAAACAAAATAGCTGAGCCGCCACTAAAAACAGATAGCACAGCAAGGTGCCTACACCCGCTCCCTGAATATTCAGCTCTGGGATACCGCACATGCCCCAATTTACAGCAATTTTTATTGCCATTGCCCCGGCTAAAAGTTTTACCGGCAAGTCTGCCCGCCCCACCGCCTGGAGCATGCTGGACACAGGCGTGCTTAGGGCAGCAAATAGGGAAGCTGGCCCTAGGGTAAGCAAGGCGCCGGCTACAATAGGGGTAGAAGCTCCCCCATAGAGCAAAGCGGCAATGGGCTGGGCCAGGGCGGTAAGCCCTAGCCCAGCTGGGAAACATACCAGAGCCGTTACGCCCAACACCGACTCCATTCGCTCTTTTAGCTGGGGGCGGTCCCCTCTGGCCCAGGCCTCGGTTACCGCGGGCAGAGCGCTCATGCCGATTGCCTGGGTTAGCGCGGGTACCAGCAGATAAAGGGTCATGGCCAGGGTATAGCAGCCATAGAGAAACGTGGGAATGGACTGAGGGTTCTGCAGATAGGTATCCGGAATCATGCCTTGATAGGCCGCCAGCAGCCGCTCAGGGCTCCGCTCCATAATTCCCGCAATTCTGCTCTGAAGAAAGGTGGCGTCAATCAGGCCGGCAGCGTTCATCGCAATAGAGCCCGCTGCCACTGGGCCAGTGATTTTCAGCAAGGACTTTACTGTTTGGCTCCAGGTTTTTGCTGGGGGTGATTTTTTCCGGGCGCGCAGGCCAATCCCGTCCCCCTTCAACCTCCACCGAAGGCCTAGGTATCCGGCGGCGGCCAAAGATCCTGCTGTCACGCCCAGCACTCCCCCCGCCGCCGCTAAGGCCATCAAAAGGAATTCTCCCTGCTCCCCGGCTGGTATACCAAACACCCGATTCTCTTGGGCCAGCTCTGCTCCCCCCCGGTTTAAAACAAAGCAGGCCAGCCCCAACCCTAAGCCCAGCTTTACCACAGCCTCTATAATCTCTGACACAGCGGTAGGGGCCATATCACGCAGCCCTTCAAAATAACCTCTGTATACAGCGCCCGCACAGGCAAACAGAATTGCGGGAGCCAGGGCCAGCATGGGATAAAGAGCGTTTTCGCTGCCAATCACTCGCCGGCAATACAGAGGGGCAAACAATGTCATAAATACCGCCCCTACTACGCCAAAGGCCATGAATAGCGGCCCAGCCGCGGCTTTCACCGCCCGAACATCGTTCCACCGGCCCAAAGAAGCGTTTTCGCTAACCAGCCGGGAAACTGCCACAGGGAACCCGGCCGTAGCCAGGCTGAAAACCGGGCCATAGAAATTATAGGCCACATTGAATAGCCCCATACCATACTCCCCTATAAAATGCTGCAAAGGGATTTTAAACAGGGCGCCAATCACCTTAACCACAGCCATACCCGCGGTAAGGATAATCGCTCCATATAGAAAGCTCTGTCGCTTCTGCTTCAAAGAAACACCTCCTGGGGTCGTCCGTCCATTCATATATATTCAGCGGGCGGCGATGAAATCCCCTATATTGGGAAGAGAAACCGGGTTTCCTTTTCTAAATGATTGGCTTGGAGGAAGCATGGGGAGCAACGCTGGCTGAGATGACGCCCTGATTATCTCCCAACTAATTGATTTGTTGTTTAACTTATGGAAAAATTGTAAGCTCTGGGTACAAAAGCTGGGGACACCCCCAGTTCTTCCACCCTTGGACCGCCTGCTTTAACCTGCCGGCAGTTTACCCCTATGCCCTCTACTTCAACTGCCGATTGCTTTTTTCCTGGAAATCATGTATAATCCCTTTAGACCTGAAAAAGACGAAAGGAATGAGCATATGGACGCAGAAAAATTGAGATCACTGCGGCTTACTGCCGCAAAAGTGCGCCTGGGCATTGTGGAGGGCGTATTCAGCGCAAAATCCGGCCACCCAGGAGGCTCCCTTTCCGCAGCGGATATTTTTACTTACCTGTATTTCAGCGAAATGAATGTGGATCCACAGGATCCAAAAAAAGAAGATCGGGACCGCTTTGTGCTTTCCAAAGGCCATTGCGCTCCAGGGCTTTATGCTGCTCTGGCCCAGCGGGGATATTTCTCTTTGGATCATCTGAAACGGCTTCGGCATATTGGAGCCATGCTTCAGGGGCATCCGGACATGAAAGGGACCCCTGGCGTGGATATGAGCACCGGTTCTCTTGGCCAAGGGATTTCTGCAGCGGCAGGTATGGCTTTGGCGGCCAAAATGGATGGCGGCAGCCAGCGGGTGTATTGCCTACTGGGGGATGGTGAAATTGAAGAGGGACAGGTATGGGAGGCCGCCATGTTTGCCGCCCATCATAACCTAGACAATCTTTGCCTAATTGTAGACTACAACGGTTTACAAATAGATGGCGACGTAGCAAAAGTAGCTGGTCTTGCGCCCATTGACGATAAATTCCGCTCCTTTGGCTTTGCGGTAACCACTGCCGATGGTCATGATTTCCAAAGCTTGGAGGAAGCCTTTTCTCAGGCCAAAGCCTGCAAGGGCAAGCCCACTGTAATTATCGCCAAAACCGTGAAAGGGAAAGGCGTCAGCTTTATGGAAAATCAAGCTGGCTGGCATGGCAAGGCTCCTAACGAGGAACAGTATAATCAGGCAATGAATGAGCTAAATCAAGCATTGGCAGCAATCTGACCCTGCCGGCTGGAAGAAAGGAAGGCTGTGTAAATGGCTGAAATTGTAAAAAAAGCAACCAGAGAGAGCTTTGGGGAAGCCCTTGTAGAGCTGGGTAAAACCAATCCGGATATTGTTGTGCTGGTGGCGGATTTGGCTGATGCCACCAAGGTGGAAAATTTTGGCAAAGCTTACCCCCATCGCTTTGTTGAATGCGGCATCGCCGAAGGCAACATGGTGGGTGTAGCTGCCGGCTTGGCAGCCTGCGGTAAGATTCCCTTTGCCACTTCATTTGCTATGTTCTCGGCAGGGCGAGCATTTGAGCAGGTACGGAATTCTGTAGGCTATCCTCACCTAAATGTAAAAATAGTTGGCTCCCATGCCGGTATTTCTGTAGGTGAAGATGGAGCCACCCACCAGTGCTGCGAGGACATCGCGTTGATGCGGTCCATTCCCGGCATGGTGGTTCTTAACCCTGCTGATCATTATGAAATGCAGGCTGCGGTAAAGGCTGCGGTAGAGCACCAGGGTCCGGTATACATTCGCCTGGGCCGGCTGGCGGTGGAGAGCTGCAACAACAATGACGACTATCATTTTGAAATTGGCAAGGGGATTACCCTTCGGGAAGGCAGTGATATTACTGTAATTGCTACCGGGCTAATGGTAGGTGAAGCCATCCAAGCCGTGGATACCCTTACAGCTGAGGGCATCCACGCCCGGCTCATTGACATGCATACCATTAAGCCTCTGGACCGGGAACTGGTGGTAAAAGCTGCCAAGGAGACTGGAAAAATTGTAACAGTGGAAGAGCATAGCGTCATTGGCGGGCTAGGCGAGGCTGTGGCCGCTTGCCTATGCGAGGAGTGCCCGGTTCCGCTGACCAGGGTAGGCATGCAGGACCGCTTCGGCCACTCTGGTCCAGCGGTAGATCTGCTGAAGGAATTTGGCTTATGCGCTCAGGGTATTGCCGAGGCAGTAAAAAGAGCAGTAAACAAATAATGCGTTTCTATATCCGCGATGCCCGGCCTGAGGATGCCCCCGCTTTAACTTGGCTGAACAAAGTTGCCATGGGCTATGAATATCCAGAGGATAAAACCGCTGAAAAGTTGGCTCTGCTGCTGAATGATGGACGAAACAAAATTCTCATAGCAGAGTTGGAGGGTTCTGTAGTAGGCTACCTCCACCTTGTAGATTACGATGTACTCTACGGGGAGCATTTAAAGAATATCATGGGAATTGCAGTGAACCCAGCATACCAGCGCAGGGGAATTGGCAAATCGCTTCTCACCGCTGCAGAAAACTGGGCCAAAAAGCAAGGCGCCGCTGGAATACGTTTGGTTTCAGGCGAGAGCAGGACAGGCGCCCATGCCTTTTATCGATCTCTCGGCTACCAGGGAAATAAAATGCAGCTAAATTTAAAGAAGGCTTTATAATAAAACCAGCCCGGCAGAGCAAATTCTGCTGGGCTGGTTTTTGTTTGTGAGAAAAAAGAACCCGGGCTTTTGGCCCGGGCCCTCTTATTCAGCTGAATTACTTATTCAGGCCGTATACGTCGTACTCCTCGCTGTAGGCATCGAAGCCCTGCAGCTCGATATTGGCATCGTACTTCTCCTGGTAAGCAGCGATAACACTGTCAACATCGTTGCTCTCGCAGAAAGAAACCAGATCGGCAAGGAGCTTGTCGAAGGTAGCGTCATCCTCAGCCATGAGAATCTGAGGAATCTGAGCAGCACACTGATCCTGGATGGTCTTCAGGCTTACGCCCAGGTCGCTCTGAGGATCGATGGCATCGCCCAGGTTGGTGCACTGGTCGGTCTTAAACTTCTGACCAATCTTCGGATTCTCTTCATCATAAGTGCAGAGATGGGCCTGGATGTTAACAGTCCAGTTCTTCTTCTCGGCCTTATCGTTCAGAGCAAACTTCATGGTATCAATGTAGTCAGAGTGAGCGGGCTGAGTCCACATCCAAGCGCCGGCAGCATCCTGCTCGGTGGAGGTGATGGCACCGTAGTCGATCAGGAGCTTGGGCAGGCCGTCTTCGTCATGCTCGCCGTTCCAGATGGGGCCATCGGGACCGCCGCATACCTGGTAATCGGAGCCTTCCTTGGAGATCATCCAAGTGAACAGGTCGAAGATACGCTGGGGACGCTCAGCAGCGGTGGTAATAACGTTAACGTTCCAGCCAGGAGAACCGGCCTCATCGCCGTAGGTAATCTCTACGCCGTCAGCTGGGGGGAACTGGGGGAAGGAAGCCAGATCAGCATACGCGGGATCGCCGATAACCTCATAGGTCATCTCCTGCTCGGTGCCAGCAGACTTCTCCACGGGAACGCGGCGATAGTTGTTGGTGTCGTCCTGGGAGAAATCGTACCAGAACAGAGCAGGACGAGCGTTGGTGAGCTTCTCAACCCACTGGTCACCGTTGTCGGTGAACACATCGGGACTCCACAGGCCGTCGCGGAACCAACGGTTGCCCTCTTTCAGAGCCTCCACAAAGAGAGGAGTGCGGACAGCCAGATCGATCTTGGCGTCTTCCTGGGTAAAGTAGCTCTCAACGATGTTACGGCCGCCCATGGAACGGAACATGGGACGATAGATGTAGTAGCCGTTGGTGCCGTTGGTGCAGGCGAAGGGGATGATGCTCATACCGGAGTAAGAAGTCAAACCGCCGTCAGACAGTTCCTTAGCCTTTACAGCGTAGTCGTGCAGATCGTTCAGGGTAGCCAGGGAGGGCTTGCCAGCCTCATTGTAAACATGGGTGTTTACAATCCACTGCTCGTTGCCACCGGTAGAAACTTTGCCGGGGGCGCGGGGCCAGTTGGGGATGCTGTACAGCTTGCCGTCAACCTTCAGCAGCTCACGGGTCTGCTCACCTACGTCCTCGGCAAAGGTGCAGCCGTCATACATAAACTGCTCGATCTCCTGCAGAGCGCCGGCGCGAACCACGTTGTTCAGAACGCGGCCGCGGTCCAGAATCATAGCCTCGGGCAGGTCGCCGCCGGTAAGCAGCAGCTGCAGCTTAGAGTCCTGGTCAGCGTCAGGCTTGGTGAAGGTAATCTGTACATTGAACTTCTCCTTCATGTACTTGGAGAAGCCGTCAGCGCCCCACTCCTTGATGCCGGCCCAATCATAGTACCAGTAGGTCTCGAACTCATAGAGCTCGCTGGTATCGTCGGGGCCACCAGAGGTATTGGTGGGTTCGGCTTCGCTCTCGCCGCCGCCGGTAGAATCATCAGCGGGAGTAGAGTCCGTGTTGTCGGCCGCGCTGCTGGTGTTATCTTTCGCAGCAGAGCTGGTGCCGCTGCCTTTGTTGTCGCCGCAGGCTGCAAATACGCCAACGATCAGCGCCAAGGCCATCAACAAGGCAATAATCCTCTTGCTCATTGTTTTCGTCCTCCTATAGACAAAATTTTATTTCATTCAGGCACGGACAGGGGCGTCCCCTGCCCGCAATGCCTTAAATGACGGAATTGGAAAAAATACTTAACCCTTAATAGAACCAATCATAATGCCCTTCAGGAAGAAACGCTGGAGGAAGGGATAGATGATAACAATAGGCAGAATGCTCACGATCATGGTAGCCATGGTAATGGAGCGCACGTTGGTCTGCTTGCCCTTGCCGGCCTCACTGGCAAAGCTAGCGCCGGAGGGGTTGGTGGCCGCCATACGCTCTGCGTAAGAGGCCTCGCTGATGATGCCCAGAAGCACAGAGGTCATGGGCTTCAGATCGGCGCTGCTGATGTAGATATTGGGCATGAACCAGTCGTTCCAATGGAACACGCCGAAATACAGAGCGATGGTCGCGATAATGGGGGTGGAAACGGGCCAATAAATCTTGAAGAAGATGGTGAGGTAGTTGGCGCCGTCAATACGGGCGGACTCCTCAAGGGCGTCCGGCACGGACTGGAAGTAGGACCGCATAAGGATCATGTTCCAGATGTTCACAAGGTTGGGGATGATGTATACCCAGAAGGTATTATACAGACCCAGGTTCATGATCAGGAAGTAGGTGGGGATCAGGCCGCCGCCGAAGTACATGGGGATCAGGCAGAAGAAGGTATAGAACTTCCTGCCCGCCAGGTTCTTACGGGAAAGGCCGAAAGCCAGGGCGCCTGTAACCACCAGGCCGGCCGCCGCGCCTACAATGGTACGGGCAAAGGTAATGCCATAGGCCTTCCAGATGGTGGGATTCTTGAAGATCTGGGTATAGTTGGCAGCGGTAAATATACGGGGGTAGATGGTAATGCCGCCAAGGACGGTATCGTCCGCGTTATTGAAAGAGATCGCCAGAGAGTTCAGGAAGGGGTACAGGGTGGTGACGAAGACCACGACCATGATAACCACCATCGCCACGATAATGACGTAATCGCTGAACACCTTTTTGACTTTCATCTTGTGCTTCGTTTCTTTTACACCTGTCATAAGGCTTGTGCCTCCTTTCTCCTCTCTATTTTAGAACAGGGCGTTTTCACCGGCCTTGTCGGCAATGGAGTTGGCGGTGAGCAGCAGGATAAAGTTGATAATGGACTTGAGCAGGCCGGCGGCGGTACCAAAGGAAGCGCGGCCCAAGGAAATGCCCATGCGGAAGATATAGGTGTCGATTACATCGGCGTAATCTTTCAGCATGGCGTTACCCATCTGCTTGGTCAGCATCATGATTTGGTCGAAGTTTGCGTTCAGGATGCCGCCCACATTCATAATGAAGAGGAGTACAATGGTAGGCTTAATCGCCTTAATGGTGATATGCCACATCTTCTGGGCCCGGGTAGCACCGTCGATATCCGCGGCCTCGTACATTTCTGCATCTACGCCGGCCATGGCCGAAATGAAGATGATGGAGTTCCAGCCCAGCTCTTTCCAGGTATCTGTTACCAAGGCCAATGCCCAGAAATATTTGCCCTCTTGGAAGAAACCAATGGGCTTGTCGATCAGGCCCATGCCCATGAGCATTTCGTTTACGGCGCCGCCATCGGTGGACAAAAAGTCAAACATCAGCAGGGCGCACACAGTCCAAGAAATGAAGTGGGGCAGGTAGCTAACGGTCTGGATGGTCTTTTTCACGGCCTGGTTCTGCATTTCATTCAGGAAGACCGCGAAAATAATGGGGCACACAAACCCAATGGTCAGCTTCAGCGCGCTAATACCCAGAGTATTGCGCAGCACCAAGGGCAGGTTCTGGTCGGTGACCAGACTGATAAACTGCTTCAGCCCAACCCATTCGCTCTGCCCGGGAAAATCGCCCAAGCGGTACTCCTGGAATGCCATTACCAGGCCGTAAATAGGTATGTAGCTGAACACGAACAGCAGGAGAATGCCGGGGATGACCAGCAGCTGCAGGTCCCACTGCTCTACAGCGCGAAGAAAGAAATTTTTCTGTTTCTTCGGCGAGGATTGTACGTTTGGATTAGTCAATGCTCATCACTCCCATTGGCTTTCCCGCAAGGGAAAGCCAGTTTTGCTGCGGGGGTACCCCCGCAAAACGAACTCCTATAAACCAAGAGGCCCTTGGGCCTGGGGGTAAAGTTTTTGGCAATCCCTCCTCTGTTTCCGCCATAGTCATGGAATGTGGCGGCAACACTGGCCGCCTTGAGAACCTGCAAGTACCCAGCAGAAATTAACCCTTTATTTATGAATTTTACTCCACTGGCAAAAGGCGCAATTTCTTTGCTGTGCGGCGAATAAACGCCGCGAATTTCAGAAGATTACAGCTTCTCTTCCGCTCCATTTGGAGCTCCTGACTATATATTACCATGTTTATCCCCAAATTGCAAGCGGAAACAGAAAAAATTTTACAAAAATTTGTCCATAATGCCCAGAGCGACCTGAAAACTAGCCAAAAACCTTTCAGAATAGGCAAAATTACGTCTTTTTCGCAAAATGGGAAATCAGCGGAACTGCTTGCTATTTCCTGGATTATAGAGTATACTTTTCTGGTATAAAAGCCCTTATTTTTTGGAGAGATTCCAAACCAGAATGGAAAGGATGAAACAATGTATGCCGTTTATTGATGTAAAAGCCAGCTGTGAAATTACCAGAGACCAAGAGGAACGGATTAAGGCCGGCTTAGGCCAGGCCATTGCCCTAATCCCTGGAAAAGCAGAGAGCCATTTGATGCTGCGGCTTACTGACCGCTGCCGTATGTGGTATGCCGGTGAGCAGGACGGCCCTATTGTTATGACCAGCGTAGCCATCCTTGGTGAAACCGACCAGGCTTCTTTCCAGCAGTTCGGCGCCGCCGCGGTTAGCTTGCTTCAGCAGGAGCTAGCGGCAAAGCATGTGTACCTTAAGCTGCACCAAACCAGTGATTGGGCTTTCTGAAAAGGAAAGGGCCAATTGTCTCTAAATGTCTTAGCCTCACATATACAATACCACAAAAACCTCTTGGTGGAAAGTTACAAAATTACTACAAAATCCCAGGCTGTTCTTTAAAATGCCAAAAAAGCCTGCACAGAAAGGAAATTTTTGATATGCCGCAAAAGAAAGTCGCCCTGATTATGGGCAGTGACAGTGACCTGCCAGTGGTTTCGCCGGCAAAAAAACGTTTGGAGTCTTTAGGAATCCCGGTAGAAGCCCATGTTTTCTCTGCCCACCGTACCCCCGAAGCCGCCGCCGCCTTTGCCAAAAGCGCCCGGGCCAACGGGTTTGGGGCCATTATTGCCGCCGCCGGTAAAGCCGCCCACTTGGCCGGGGCCTTGGCGGCCCAAACCACCTTGCCGGTAATCGGCATTCCCGTAAAATCCTCTACCTTAGACGGGCTGGACGCCCTGCTCTCTACGGTACAGATGCCCACTGGGGTACCGGTTGCCACAGTGGCTATTGACGGCGCGGACAATGCAGCCCTGCTGGCCGCCCAGATCCTGTCTGTAAATGACGAGCCCCTGGCCGAAAAGCTTCAGCGGCTAAAGGAAGAAATGAAGCAAGGGGTTATTGACAAAGACGAGGCTTTACAATCTCGGAAGTGGTAAGCTGGTTTCCCCCTAAAGTATGGCCATATTGCCAAATATCCGGCAGCGCTTTTTTCGCCTTTTGCCAGTGGTTCCCACTTAAAATTTTTGAAAGGATGGATTATAAGGGAATGAAAAAAAACATTATGAGGAAGTACGCCAAGCTCGCTGTACAGAAAGGGGTAAACCTTCATAAGGGTCAGGGCGCGGTTATCCGAGCCAGTGTTTCCGAGCATGAATTTGCAGAAATGGTGGCCGAAGAGGCATACCGAGCCGGGGCCAAATGGGTGCGCATTGACTGGAACGACCAGGCCTTGACCAAGCTTGCCTACCGCCACGAAAGCGTCACCCAGCTTAGCCGGGTAGAGGACTGGGAGGTGGAAAAGGTTAAGCACAGTGTAAAGGAGCTGCCTTGTATGATTGCCATTGCCTCTGCCGACCCAGACGGCATGAAGGGCATTAACCCCGGCAAGCTTCAAAAAACCATGATCGCCCGCAGTAAAGTTCTTAAACCCTTGAACGATGAAATGGACAACAAATTCCAGTGGACCATTGTTGCCGTGCCCTCCAAAAAGTGGGCCAAAAAGGTTTTTCCCGGGGAACGCGCCAGCACCGCGGTGGAAAAGCTCTGGGACCAGATTTTTCAGGCAGTGCGGATTACGGAAGACAATGACCCAGTAGCCGAGTGGGACACCCACAATCAAATTCTGCATGAAAAATGCGAGAAGCTTAACGCCCTGGAGCTGGATTGCCTCCACTACCAGGCCCCCAACGGCACCGATTTTAAGTGCTGGCTGATTCCCGGCTCCCAGTGGCATGGTGGCAGCGACACCCTGCAGAACGGCATTGAGTTTAACCCCAATATGCCCAGCGAGGAGGTTTTCATCTCCCCTATGCGGGGCAGGTGTGAGGGCAGGCTGGTCTCCACCCTCCCCCTCTCTTACCAGGGCGTGGTAATTCCCCGGTTCTCTTTCGATTTCCAGGACGGCAAGGCTGTGGCGGTTCACGGAGAGGAGCACCAGGAGCTGCTGGAGAAGATGATTGCCATAGACGAGGGAGCCTGTATGCTGGGCGAGCTGGCCCTTGTGCCTCACGATTCCCCTATTTCCAACTCTGGGGTGTTGTTTTATAACACCCTGTTTGACGAAAACGCAGCCTGTCATGTGGCCATGGGCGCGGGCTTCAACGATACCATTCCAGGTTTTGCGGACATGAGCCGGGAGGAGCTGAAGGAAGCCGGCATAAATGATTCCGCGATCCATGTAGACTTTATGATTGGCTGTAAAGACCTGGACATTACCGGGTATACCCGGGACGGCCGGGAAATCCCGATTTTTCAAAAGGGCGGCTGGGCAATTTAATCGCCGGCAGGCTCTAAACTCCCTTCTCCCTGTTTCCCTTTAAATAAATCTTTTGCAATGAAAGGAACCTGCTATGATGAGCAACACCGAAACTCCCGCCGCCCTGACCACTTCTCAGGAACCTGGCGGCCTGAAAAGCTACAGCGACAGCTATAAAGCCGCCGGGGTTGATGTAACCGCCGGATATCAGTCTGTAGAGCTAATGAAAAAGCATGTGGCCCGCACCCTAATTCCCGGGGTGGTTTCCGGCATTGGGGGCTTTGGGGGACTTTTCCAGCCAGAGCTAACCGGCATAAAGGACCCGGTTCTGGTTTCCGGCACCGACGGCGTGGGCACAAAGCTGAAAATCGCCATGCTGCTGGATAAGCACGACACCATTGGTATTGACGCTGTGGCCATGTGTGTAAACGACGTTATTTGCTGCGGCGCCCGCCCCCTGTTCTTTTTGGACTACATTGCCTGCGGCAAAAATTACCCGGAAAAAATTGCCCAAATTGTGGCCGGTGTGGCCGAGGGCTGTGTTCAGGCTGGCTGCGCCCTAATCGGCGGGGAAACCGCCGAGCACCCTGGCATGATGCCAAAGGAGGACTACGACCTGGCTGGCTTTACAGTTGGCCTGGTAGACCGGGAAGCCATTATTGACGGCAGCAAGCTGGCCCCCGGCGACAAGCTCATCGGCGTGGCATCCTCTGGTGTGCATTCCAACGGTTTCTCCTTGGTACGCAAAGTGTTTGGCATAGGCAAAATGGATGGCGGCGAAGACAGCTCTCTGGCGGGAGCCGCCATGGACCTGGCGGTCTCTGTAGCAAAAATGCTTCAAAACGACCAGGAAATTGTAAACCGCTACTTTGACGAGCTGGGGTGCACTTTGGGCGAGGCCCTGCTTACCCCTACACGTATCTATGTAAAGCCCGCCTTGGCCGCCATTCAGGCTGCCCATGTAAAGGCCATCTCCCATATTACCGGCGGCGGGTTCTATGAAAACATCCCCCGTATGCTCCGGCCCGGCCTAACCGCCAAAATTGAGAAAGCCGCCCTGCCCGCCCTGCCCATCTTCTCCATGATCCAAAAGGCAGGGGATATTTCTGAGCATGATATGTTTAACACCTTCAATATGGGCGTGGGCCTGTGTATGGCTGTCTCCCCCGACTCCGCCGGACAGGCCCTGGAGGCGCTTCAGGCCCAAGGGGAACAGGCCGCAGTAATCGGCCAGGTTATAGAAGGAGACGAGGGGGTTATTCTATGGTAAACATTGGCGTGCTGGTTTCTGGCGGAGGCACAAATCTGCAAAAGCTGATTGACGCCCAGGCCGCCGGGACGCTGGGCGGGGGAAAAATTGTCACCGTAATTTCCAGCAAGCCCGGGGTCTATGCCCTGGAGCGGGCCCAAAGGGCCGGCATCGAGGCCATCGCCCTGAGCCGAAAGGAGTACCCTGACACCGAGGCTTACAGCCAGGCTCTCATCCAGGCCTTACAGGCAAGGAAAGTAGATCTGGTTGTCCTCTCCGGTTTTCTCACCATTACCAGCGATTGCTTTGTCCAAGCTTTCCCCAACCGTATTCTGAACGTCCATCCCGCCCTGCTGCCGGCCTTTGGGGGCAAGGGTTTTTATGGCCTTCATGTCCACCAGGCCGTGCTTAGCCGGGGCTGCAAGATCACCGGGGCCACGGTTCATTTTGCCAACGAGGTTTGCGATGGCGGGCCTATTATCCTGCAGAAAGCGGTAGAGGTCAAAGAGGGGGACACCCCAGAAACCCTTCAGCGCCGGGTGATGGAGGAGGCGGAGTGGATTTTGCTGCCCCAGGCCGTCGCGCTGTTCTGCCAGGGGCGGCTGCAGGTGGAAAACGGGCAAGTTAACATTCTCCCTGCATAAAAATTGGGCCACACACTAACCACAGCCTATTAGGAAAACCCATTGTAAAAACAAAAGACGTCAAAGTGGAGCTCATCCACCTGAAGAAGCCCATTCATATACCCGGCCTCAGCCTGATCAGCTCCGGCCTGCCCCAAACATTTGAGAGCCTCGGCAGGCTCTGAGACAGATTCCATGCCGAAGTTCTTGGCAAGCTCACCGGCGCGGTTCACCCCGCCGTGGAGACAGGCGTCAGCATCAACGAAAAGGATTACCTTGCCGGCGGCCAAACCGTCTTTCCCGGCCAGAGCCCGGGGCTAACCGGGTTTACCATCCCTTCTGAGGAGTATGTAAAGGGCAGTTTTTCTGCCCATACCTTTGACGAGCTGGCGGACAGCCAGCTGCAAACCATCTGGGAGGACATGCTTGCCTGGATACGAGAACAAGAGTTGGCTGCCGGAGATATGGGCATAGAGATTTATCACCAGGAAACGGTAAGCCTGCCGCGTCCCGAAATGTACTGTCTCTTCCCGATAAAACCTAAGCTATCGTAAGAAATGGCCTGCCTAAACGACGCCGGAACGGGATTGAACCGTTTTGCGGTCCACCCCTTCCGCGTCAACCAAGCCTCACCTGCGAAAGGAGCCCACATCATGAAACCCATTGACATTTTCCAGGACCTGAAAAGCAACGCGTACCCCGGCCGGGGTATTGTGATCGGCCAAAGCGAGGATGGCTGCCATGCCGTAACCGCCTATTTTATTATGGGCCGCAGCGTGAACAGCCGCAACCGGATTTTTGTGGCAGAGGAGGAAAACCTGCGCACCCAGGCCCACGACCCCGCCCTGCTCACAGATCCCAGCCTGGTCATCTACTACCCTGTGCGCACCTTCCCCGGGGGCACAATTGTGACCAACGGCGACCAGACTGACACTATTTTCGACAATATCCAGCAGGGAAAAACCTTTGAAGACGCCCTTCGCACCCGTACCTTTGAGCCGGACCCGCCCCTGTTTACCCCCCGGATCTCCGGCATTCTGGAGCATGGAACGGAGGCTTTCACCTACAAGCTCTCCATTTTGAAGAGCACAGACGGGGACCCAGCCGCCGCCCAGCGGCAATTTTTCGAGTACCAGGCCATGCCCGGCCTGGGGCACTTCATCCACACCTATCAACGGGATGGCAGCCCGGTGGTGCCATCCTTTGAAGGGGAGCCCAAGCCCGTCCGGCTTAGCGGCGGCATAGACAGCCTGGCCGTTTCCCTGTGGGAAAGCCTGAACCCCGACAACAAGGTTTCTCTTTTTGTGCGGTATATCAACCTAAAAAATGGCGGCACCGAGACCAGATTGATCAATAAAAACCAATAATAGAGCGGTTCTGGCCGCGCAGGCTGCCCGCTTTGCCCCAGAAATAAACAATGAAAGGTTAAAAATTATGGCTAATGAAATTTCTCTGAAGTATGGCTGCAACCCCAACCAAAAGCCCTCTCGTATCTTTATGAAAGAGGGAGAGCTGCCGGTGCAGGTACTCAACGGCAAGCCCGGCTACATCAACTTTCTGGACGCTTTTAACAGCTGGCAGCTGGTGCGGGAGCTGAAAGCCGCTACCGGCCTGCCCGCCGCCGCCTCGTTCAAGCATGTAAGCCCGGCAGGAGCCGCGGTGTATGTGCCCCTTTCTGATACCTTAAAAAAGATTTATTTTGTAGACGACCTGGAGCTCTCCCCCATAGCCAGCGCTTATGCCGCCGCCCGGGGCGCGGACCGGATGTCCTCTTACGGGGACTGGGCCGCCCTTTCCGATGTATGCGACAAGGAGACTGCCGCTCTTCTGGCCCGGGAGGTCTCCGATGGCATTATTGCGCCTGGCTACACAGAGGAGGCCCTGGCCATTCTAAAAACCAAACGCAAGGGAAATTACAATGTGGTTCAAATTGACCCCAACTATACCCCCGCCCCCATAGAGCACAAGGACGTGTTCGGCGTTACCTTTGAGCAGGGCCGGAACGAACTGGTAATTAACGAAAACTTGCTAGGCACCCTGCCCACCGCCAACAAAATCCTGCCCCCTGAGGCCAAGCGGGACCTGGTGGTCTCCCTGATTACCCTAAAATACACCCAGTCCAACTCTGTGTGCTATGTAAAGAACGGCCAGGCCATTGGCGTGGGCGCGGGCCAGCAAAGCCGGGTACACTGCACCCGGCTGGCCGGGAACAAGGCGGATAACTGGTATCTCCGCCAGAGCCCCCAGGTGCTGGCGCTGCCCTTTAAGCCCGACATCCGCCGGCCGGACCGGGACAATACCATTGATGTGTATATCTCCGATGACTACATGGATGTGCTGGCCGATGGGCAGTGGGAGAATTTCTTCACTGTAAAGCCCGAACCCTTTACCCGAGAGCGGCGCCGGGCTTGGCTGGACACCATGAAGGGCGTGGCCCTGGGCTCGGACGCTTTCTTCCCCTTTGGAGACAACATTGAGCGGGCCCACAAATCCGGAGTGGAGTTCATCGCTCAGCCGGGGGGCTCCATTCGGGACGACAATGTAATTGAAGTTTGTGACCGGTATAAGATTGCAATGGCCTTTACAGGCATCCGGTTGTTCCACCATTAAACCGTCAAAGCCGCTTCGCCGGGAAAGGGGAGTATATTGTGTATATACAGCAGGATTGGCTCATCCGCCAGATTGAAATGGCCCTATCTTTCATAACGCAAATGCTTTTTGGCAAAAACCCTCAAAATTCCGCCGCGGCGGAAGATACCAGGCAAACGCTCTCTACAGAGCTAACCCAAAGGCTCGCCGCCCTGCTCCAGGAAAAGCGGTTGGGGGAAGCGGAGGATCTGTTGTTTCAGCATTTGGACGGGGAGGACACAAGCCTGTTGGCCACAGCGGTGGATTTTTATCACCAGGCCAATGCCATGTCCGACGCTGAGCTGGAATCTCAGGGCTTTACCCGCGAGGAACTTCTAGAGGGCCTTAGCCAAGTGGCGGAACGCTATGGGCTCTATCTCCCAGGATTCTGGGGCAGGCCAGCCGAGCCATAAATACACAGAGAAGGGAGGCGCGCCCATGCGCAAAGCAATCTTTTGGGATTTTGACGGCACCCTCACGGTCGCAGACCACCTATGGAGCCGGTGCCTCCACCAGGCCCTAGGCCCTCTGGCCGGCCGGCTGGGCATTGCCCGGGAAATGCTTTCTGCCCAGCTAGACAAAGGCTTTCCCTGGAGCCCAGACGGCGATCCCAGCCTAAAAGGGGAAAACTGGTGGCCGGCTATGATTCCAGTATTTCAACGGGCCTACCGCCAAGCGGGCCTGCCGGAAACCCAGGCGGCGGAGGCGGCAAAGCTGGTTCGGGCCCAGGTATTGCGGCCGGAATACTACCGGGTGAGGCCAGACGCAGCCGCCACTTTGGCAGTATGCGCCTATAAGGGTTGGAAAAACTACCTTCTCTCCAACAATTTTCCCGAGTTGGAGGAAGTGCTGGAGGCTTTGGGGCTGAGGCACTTTTTTGCCGGCATTGTCAATTCCGGCCAACTGGGGCTGTGCAAGCCTGACGAAAGGATTTTCCGAAAGGCCGAGCTCATCGCCGGTTTTCCCTCCTTCATCTGGATGGTAGGGGACAACCCAACGGCAGACATTGCAGGAGCCCGGCAAGCGGGGTGGCATACCGCCCATATTGCCAAACCCGGAACTTCCAGCTCTGGGGCCGAAGTTACGGTAAGCAGCCTGACAGAGCTGCTAAAGTACCTATAGGCCCCCTGCGGCTTTGCACAAGATTCCCTGGATCTTTTGCCATGTGCCTCTTGGATTAAAAAACTGACATACCACCTTTTTGCTCTAGAGCGGCCAATTTGACGAAACCACGCAGGCCTTCCGCGCGACCTTTGCGCGGTGTTGCCTATCA
>CAJUSM010000041.1 GCA_910588935.1 uncultured Oscillospiraceae bacterium | reverse complement strand
GTGCTGAACATGTCCATTATGACCCGTACCGGCAAGGCGGTGCTGGACGTGCTGGGCGACAGCACCGACTGGGTAAAGGGCCTGCACTGCAAGGTGGACATTGACGAGGAAAACCGCTATATCTGCCACTTCCCCGAGGATAACTATATCATCAGCGTAAACTCCGGCTACGGCGGAAACGTGCTGCTGGGCAAAAAGTGCTTTGCGCTGCGCATTGCCTCCTACCAGGCTAAGAACGAGGGCTGGATGGCCGAGCATATGCTCATTCTGGGGATTGAGAATCCCCAGGGCGAGGTCAAGTACGTGTGCGCCGCCTTCCCCTCTGCCTGCGGCAAGACCAACCTGGCCATGATGATTCCGCCCGAGGGCTACAAGGCCAAGGGCTACAAGGTGTGGACTGTGGGCGACGACATCAGCTGGATGCGCCAGGGCCCCGATGGCCGCCTGTATGCCATCAACCCGGAGAACGGCTTCTTCGGCGTTGCCCCTGGCACCAACATGAAGTCTAACCCCAACGCGCTGATCTCCACCCAGAAGGGCACCATCTTTACCAATGTGGCCCGGAATCTGGACGACAACACCGTGTGGTGGGAGAGCCTGGACAAGAACCCCCCTGTGAACGCCCAGGAGTGGAAGGGCGCCGATGTAAACGGCCCCGAGTTCATTGCCCAGGGCAACAAGCTGGCCCATCCCAACAGCCGCTTTACCGCCCCTGCCAAGAACTGCCCCTGCATTAGCCCCGAGTTTGATAAGGGCGAGGGCGTGCCGGTTTCCGCCATCATCTTCGGCGGCCGCCGCCCCGATACCGTGCCCCTGGTTTACCAGTCTCGGGATTGGAACGCCGGCGTGTTTGTAGGCTCCATCACCGGCTCTGAGACCACCGCCGCTGCCGCTGGCGCAGTGGGCGTGGTTCGCCGCGATCCCATGGCCATGCTGCCCTTCTGCGGGTACCACATGGGCGACTATTTCCAGCACTGGATTGAGATGGGCGAGAAGCTGGGGGACAAGGCTCCCAAGATCTTCAACGTCAACTGGTTCCGGGTAGACGGGGACGGCCACTTTATTTGGCCCGGCTTTGGCGACAACTTCCGCGTGGTGGAGTGGATCATCAAGCGCTGCGAGGGCAAGGTAGACGCTGTAGAGACCCCCATTGGCTTTGTGCCCAAGGCTGAGGACATCAACCTGGAGGGCCTGGACTTCTCTATTGACCAGCTGCGGAACATTCTTACTGTAGATAAGGCCGCCTGGGCCAAAGAGGCCGAGGGCATTGCCGAGTTCTACAAGCAGTTTGGCGACAAGCTGCCCGCCGCCCTGAAGGAGCAGCTGGCCATTCTCCAGGAGAACTGCAAGTAAGGCTTAGTTTGAAATAGTTCGCGCGATTTTGCGTGAGAAAGGCCGCCGGGTTTACCCGGCGGCCTTTTTAATTTCTTTTATTGGGTTGTCAAGCGCCGTCATCCCGGCGTGTAACGCTAAAGTTACCATAGCCTGAGTCATATTTGGTACTCACTCGAATTCCTACCGCGCCATGTTCAGAAGAGTTAACGTCTTTCGCAAATGTATCCCCTGGCTTCACATCATTTCGATAGTAAATATTGCCTCCGGTAGATTCATCGGTTAGGCCAATGTTACAAGAAAGCATGTAGCTGGGCAAGGAGTTTACTTTCACGCTGATAGGATTAACGATGTTAAGCTGCATGGCAGTCAAAAAACTTGTAAAAATGGGCGTAAGTCCGCTACCTGCAACTTTCTTTTTAACGAACACATGAGGATAATTTGTGGTTGTCATTGTTGCTCTTGGCTCGGCAGACGCTGAATCGGGATTTTCAGAAATTTCCTCTGGCGTAGCCTTAACTGCCTCCTGCACATGTTCCGGCTCTGGGCTCTCTTCCTCAACAGGAGGGGTTTCCTGCTGGTGCTTACCAGCGTAATCCTCCGCTACGGGGATGTCCCAGCCGGGGAAGAGGTCACTGAATTTGGGTGTCCTGCTGAAAGTGCGCTTAATGTCACTGTAGAGAATACCTGTACCATCGTCAGACCAGCTGCAGCTGTAGATGAACCAGTTTCGAGCTTTCAGGATTTCGGCTTTGGTCTCTTCATCTGCCTGGTCAATGTCGCTGTAAGCCAGGTCGTAGATTTCCTGGGGAATTCCTTCAGAAATCTCTTCTATGGAATGGGCGGAAACTTCCTCTGTGTAGCCAGCCTCCAGCAAAACTTCACAGATCGCGTCATCCATTTCCTGGCTCGTCATATTGTCCAGGTCCACTCTATCCCAGAACCCGGAGGCGATCAAGGGGTCCTGAGAGGCCTCCGCTTCCTGCGCGGGCGGACTCTCCGCCGCCGAGGCAGAGATGGAAAGTACCACCGCCGCCACACACGCAAACACAACACCAAGAAATCGTTTCATTTTTATTGCACATCCTTTCTTAAAGATTTTGCATTGGTGTCTGTTTAACTATAATAGCACAAGCGCGAAAAAATGTCAATATGTGGATAAAAAGAAACTCCACAAAACCGCGAACGGCTTGTGGAATCTCACAAAAACGATTGTCCACACATACTCACTGCCCGCCCTCCTCATAGTTCGAGGCATACCATTCCGTAGGGAACAGTTCCGAGAATTGTGGAATGCGATACTCCACCTGGTATCCTTCCCCACTTGCATACGTCTCTAAGGTAATATCCGGGTCGGCGCGAATCACATAAGAGTCAATGCCATCCACACTCCACCCATTTACTGTGTGGATAATCCGTTTTCGGGCAGTACGGATAATGGGCTTCATGGCCTCGCTGGCCGAGCTGTAGTCCATGTAGGCATACCCTACCACGCCGTCCCTATCCAGCAGGCTCTCAATTTCCACTTGCGAGAGCACGCTTTCCACTTGGGGCGGCACATCGACAGGCGCAGGCAATAGGGCGTCCTTTCCAATCCATAGGCTGAGGATTAGGGCCGCCAAATGATGCGACAACATAAAAATTCCTCCTCTCTATCCTTCACAGCAGCAAGGCGATCTCTGTGATCAATGAGGGCAAAAAGGCGAGAAATTCTGGGTAAGCGCTAGCCGCAGGGCTCTCTTGGGCAGAAAGGGCCTCATTAACAGGAGCGCACTCTAACAGGTGCTTACCAGCGTAATCCTCCGCTACAGGGAGATCCCAGTCAGGGAAAAGGTCGCTGAACTTAGGCGCCCGCCGGAAGGTGCGCGTGTTAGGGTTGATGAGGAGGCCTGTGCCATCGTCAGACCAGCTGCAGCTGTAGATAAACCAGTTCCGGGCCTTCAGAATTTCCGCCCTAGTTTCCTCGTCTGCCTGGCTAATGTCGCTGTAGGCTAGGTCGTAGATTTCCTGGGGAATACTCTCGGCAATTTCATCGATGGATATGGCGACAACCTCCTCTGTGTACCCGGACTCCGACAAAAGTTCACAGATCGCGTCATCCATCTCCTGGCCCGTCATATCGTCCAGGTCTTCCCGCTCCCAGAACCCGGAGGCCAGCAAGGGGTCCTCAGAAACCTCAGCCTCCTGGGCAGCCTGGCCCTCCGCCGCCGAGGCAGAGAGGGAGAGCATCACCGCTGCCATGCACGCAAACACAACACCAAACAATCGCTTCATTTTCAACACACATCCTTTCTTAAAAAAATTGCATTGATGTTTGCGTTACTATAATAGCACCAATATACATAAATGTCAATAAGTGGATAAGATAAAGCTCCACAAAAGCAGGCGTAAGCTGTGGAATTAGACAAAATATTGGATTCTGTGCCTGCTTAGTGTTCGTCCACCGTGTAGCTTTAAGGGGAAACACCCAAAAGAAAGATGACGGGTGGTCCTGGTAAAGTCTTATCTTTCCCAAAGATTGCAGGGTTTGAGATGGAGTCTCAAGGTCTTGCCCCAGGCCAAAAAATCAAAAAAATTCAGGATGAAATCCCGGCAAACCCCGTCTTATCATAAACGCTTCGGCCTGGACACTCCCCTTGAGGCATATAGCAAACGCGCCCTAAAACCGGTATCTACCAATCTTAGCGGCGCGTTTATCAAAATTGCCCACAGGCCAGAAAGGGAACTGGAACCCTCAAGCAATTAGCTTTCCCCTTGCCGGCCAGGTTCCTCCTGGTAGGGGACAGCGCGGCTCCACTCCTTTGTCTCGTCGTTGCGCTGCACGGCGCTTTGGTTGCTGCGCAGCAGGCGGCAAAGCTGGTACACGTCCACCCAGATTTCCCCATTCCCCTCTTTCTGGCTTTCATCAAAAATCAGCTGCAGGCCATAGTGCAGGTGGGCCTGCTCAATGCCGTTCACGTTTTCTTTGGCGCTGTAGCCGGTGCGGCCCACATAGCCAATCACGTCCCCGGCCATCACGGTATTGCCCACTTCCAACCCCTGGGCAAAGGGCCGGTCCTTGCGCAGGTGGGCATAGTAGTGGTACCGCAGGCCGTCAAAACTGCGGATGCCCACCCGCCAGCCGCCGTACTGATTCCAGCCCAGGGCCTCCACCACCCCAGACTCTACCGCAATCACCGGGGTGCCTACAGCGGCCATCATGTCGTGGCCCAGGTGCCGCCGGTGGTAGCCGTACTCCCGGCTGACCCCAAAGTCATCGTAATCCTGATAGGGAAATGTTTTGGCAATTGGAGAAAAGGCTTTCAGGCCGTAGTGGGATTCCCAGCCCCCGGTTTCCGTTTGGATTTGATACTCCCCTAAAAACCCAGCCAGCACCGCCCCATAGGCCTGGCGGTAGTACTGGAAAAGCTTGGAGTTTTGGGTGATTTGCGAAAAGCTTTCCCCCTGCTGGCAGCGCTCCAAAGCCTCCGCCAGGTCTGCCTGCTTTAGCAGAGAGAAGTCGCCGCCATAGCGGGCAGCCAAATAGGCCAGCAGGTCAATCCAATTGATATGGGTGGTTTCCTCGGCATACGAGGCGGTGTCCAGCTCTAGGGCCTGGGCCAGCAGAGAGGCGGGAACATCAAAATCCACCCACCGAATCAGGTCCTTTTTGGGCTCGGCGCTGGCAGCCAAAACCCGGCTGAGGCTGGAAACCACCAGGATGAACCCGGCCCCAAGGAGGAAGAGAAGGGCCAGAGCCTGTTTTTTTATTTTTACAGAACAAAACATTTGCCTGCCCCCTTTCGATTTAGGTTATGAGCCAGAGGGGGGCTTTTAGAACAGGGGGAGCTGATATCTTTCTGATGGAGATTTTTGTGGATTTGGGTGGAGGGAGAAGGGGAGAGTCTATTTTTAAAGGGATATGTCGGAATTACATCCCGAACTATTTTTTGTGATGGATGGGGTCTCGCCTGCCGGCTCGGGTGCTGTGTGCCAGTGGCACACGTCCAGCACCGACCGGAGCGGCAGCGTAGACCGGGTCAGAACGGTCCCCACCGGGGACCTTCCCCCTGGGGCAAGGTCGCGGGGCGCCGTCCCACACCCCGAAGCCTTTGAGAAAGGTAAGACTTCGCGAAGCGAAGTCTACGAAACTTTTCCCATTTTCTCTCGGCATCTGAGACCCGCGTTTTTTTCTTTTCTCGCTTGCCTTTATCTCCTCGTTTGCACACTCCCATATTCCCCAATATGCTTGAAAAACCCAACCATATGTGGTATACTATACCTTATATATGCAAAATACAGCATTGTACCAGGGAGTTAAGGAAGGTTCTGCATGGGAAACGATATTGCCATTGATCTGGGCACAGCCCGGTTTAAGGTTTATCAGGATGGAAAAGGGATTGTGCTCAATGAGCCCGCGGTGATCGCCGTGGATAATTACACCGACGAAGTGGTAGCAATTGGCAACGAGGCATACAAGATGTTGGGCCGCACCTCAGACCGGGTTATGGTAGCCCGGCCCTTGAACAACGGCGTGATTTCTGACCTTTCTTTAGCCGAGCACTTAATTGCCTACTACCTGCGCCAGGTGGGCCGCAGCCGGGTGTTTACCCCCCGGGTGGTGGTCAGCGTGCCCTGCGGGGTTACCGAGGTGGAGCGCCGGGCGGTGGTAGACGCCATTAGCGCGGCCGGGGCCCGAAAGGTGGCCCTCATCGAGGAGCCGGTGGCGGCTGCCATTGGCGCCGGGGTAGACATTGCCGCGCCCCATGGCTGCATGATTGTGGATGTGGGAGAGGGGGCTACCGATATGGCTGTGATCTCCCTAAACGGCATTGCCATTGCCAACTCTACCCATACAGCGGGGGGAGACTTTACCGAGGCCATCATGAAGTATGTCCGCCGGGAGTTTGGGCTGGTGATTGGGGAGCGCATGGCGGAGGCGGCAAAAATTGCCATTGGCTGCGCCTACCCCCGCCGGCGGCTGACCACCTTTACCCTGCGGGGGCTGGACCTCTCCTGCGGGCTGCCCAGGTCTACGGTAATGACCTCGGACCATATGATTGAGGCCCTGATCGAGCCGGCCATTGCCATTGTGCGCACGGTGCAGGCCACCCTGGAGCTTACCCCCCCAGAGCTGCTGGCGGATATTTTTACCGACGGCATTTATCTTACCGGGGGCTCTGCCAACCTATATGGGCTCTCTACCTTAATCCAGAAAAAGACAAAGGTGCCTGTGGTGTCTTTCGATAGCCCCGAGGACTGTGTGGTAACAGGGGCGGGCCAGGCCATCCGGTTTATTGATAAAATGGAACGGGGAGAGCACGGCAGGATCTCGCCGCTAATGACCTATGGGGGCAGCTGATACATAAGCCCTGGGCATACTATTGAATATAATTAGGAGGAAATGGCGCTTGGAAAACACAAAGAAAAAAAAGAAGATACCTTGGGGGCTGCTCTATATTGGGGTCACCATTGTGGCTGTATTGCTGTTTGGGGTTTTTAACCGGGAGTTTGGCAATGTGTTTTACACCATTACGCACCTTACCCCTGGCTTTTTAGGGATGGCGATTGTGGTGAGTGTCGTCTTTTTCTTTTTTGAAGGGGGGGTAATCCGCCTGCTTATGCACAGCCAGGGCCTGCCCATGACGCTGGGCTCCAGCTTAAAAATCAGCCTAATCGGCATTTATTACTCCTACATTACCCCCAGCTCTACCGGCGGCCAGCCCATGCAGGCGGCCTACCTGCGCCGGGATAAGGTGCCGGTAGGCCTTTCTACCGCGGTGCTGATAATGAAATTTTTTTGCTATCAATGCGCCTTTGTGGCCTGCTCTTTGCTTTCCTTTGCTTTTATGTACGGCAAAATTTCCCGGGAAAACCCTACCATTATCCCCTTTATTGTGGTGGGCCTGGCGGTCAATGGGCTCTCTATTGTGTTCTTTGGCTCCATGTATTATCCCCCGGTGCTGGGCCTTATCTGTCGGGCTGCCAAGTGGCTGATCGGGCGCTTTCCCAAGCTGGCCAAGCGGTTTCAGCTGGCCAAAACCATTGATAAATTTCAGGCGGATTTCCAAAGCTATACAGAGAATTTTAAAGAGAAAAAGAAAAGCGTAATATACGGCATTCTGCTCTCTGTGCCCCAGTTTATCTTACAGATGAGCGTGCTCTACTTTGTCTTTCGCGCCTTTGGCTACAGCCAGGCAGGCTTTGGGGAAATTGTGGCAATGCAAAGCCTGCTTCAGGCCTCGGTCTCCTTTATGCCCATGCCTGGGGCCTCGGGCGCCCAGGAAATCGGGTTTTCCAATTTTTTGCGCCCATACTTTGTAAATAACGACCTGTACGCCGCGGTAATGGTGTGGCGGTTTTTTACTTATTATCTGGTGGTGATTGCCGGAGCGCTGCTGGTTGTGGCAGACCAATTCTGGTATGCAAGAAAGCAGGGCAGAAAGGAGGCGGCATAATTGTATCAGGACTGGGAAGAGCTGGAGGCAGCCTGTATGCGCTGTGAAAAATGCGGGCTGTGCGCAGGCCGGCGCAATGTGGTGTTTGGCGTGGGCAACCGCCGGGCCAAGGTAATGTTTGTGGGAGAAGGGCCTGGAGAGCATGAAGACCTGCAGGGGGAGCCCTTTGTGGGCCGGGGCGGCCAGCTGCTGGATAAAATGCTGGCTGCCGTGGATTTGGACCGCAAGTCCAACGTGTATATTGCCAATATTGTAAAGTGCCGTCCGCCCCAAAACCGGGATCCCCTGCCAGGGGAGCAAGAGGCCTGCATTGGCTGGCTGCGCAACCAGTTTGCCCTGGTGCGCCCCCGCGTTTTGGTGTGCCTGGGCCGGGTAGCCGCCACGCGCTTAATGGACCCCAATATAAAGATTACCAAGCAGCACGGCAATTTTGTAGAAAAGTCTGGGGTGCTGATGATGGCAACCCTTCACCCCGCCGCCCTGCTGCGCAACCCAGGCCAAAAGCCCGCCGCCTTTGAGGACTTTTTAAAGCTCCGGGAGACAATTGACCAGCTGGGCTGCGACGTGGCAAAGGACCAGGCAGAATAGGCCCAGCCCCTAAAAATCTCCCCTCCCTCCAGATTTCCGGTTGCTTTTTCTGGGGGGCAGGAGTATAATCAAAATAGAATTTTTTGCAAATTTTAGGAGGATGTTCCAATGAAAGTTATGGTTGAAACCTCAGCCCATCATGTCCATGTTTCTGACGCCGACCTGGCCGCCCTCTTTGGCCCGGGGGCTGCGCTGACCAACAAAAAGGACCTTTCCCAGCCCGGCCAGTTTGCCTGTGCGGAAAAGGTAGAGGTAATTGGGCCCAAGGGTTCTATGTCCATGTCCATTCTTGGCCCCACCCGGCCGGAAACCCAGGTGGAAATTTCCCTTACCGATGCCCGGAAGCTAGGGGTTACCGCCCCCATTCGGGAGTCGGGAGACCTGGAGGGCACCCCGGGCTGCACCCTGAAAGGCCCCGCCGGGGAGATCACCATTGAGAAGGGCGTCATCGCCGCCAAGCGCCACATCCACTTTAACCCCCAGGAGGCCCAGGAGGCCGGGGTAACAGACAAGCAGGTGGTCTCTGTAAAGGTGGACTACAATGGCCGCGGCCTGGTTTTTGGGGATGTGGTGTGCCGGGTAAGCCCCAAGTACGCCCTGGCTATGCATGTGGATACCGATGAATCCAACGCCGCAGCCCTGCCCGGCACTGTGGACGGGGAGATTATCCTGTAAGCAATGGATATCAAGGTTTTTACATACAATTTGCGGTTGGACGTGCCCTCTGACGGGAAAAATGCCTTTTCAGCCAGGCGGGATTTTGTCCGCTCTCATTTTCCCGCCTATCAGGGGGACCTGATCGGCTTTCAGGAGACGCTGCCCCATATGCGCAGGTGGCTGATGGAGGCCTTTCCCGATTACGAGATCTGCGGCACAGGCCGAGAGGCAGACCTGGAGGGGGAGAGCAATGTAATTGCCTACCGCCGCAATGCCTTTGACCTGGTGGGCCTAGAAACCTTTTGGCTTTCAGACACACCCCATGTTCCTGGCAGCCGCTTTGCCACAGACCAAAGCAGCTGCCCCCGAATTTGCACCTGCGGGGTGCTAAAAAGCCGAGAAGGCGGGCTGGTCAGGTTTTACAACACCCACCTGGACCATGAGGGGCCGGTGGCCCAGGCCCAGGGCTTAAGCCTGGTTCTTGCCCGCATGGCGGAGGACTACGCCCAGTGGCCTATGCCGGTTATTTTAACCGGGGACTTTAACGCTTTTCCAGATAGCCTGGTGTACAAAAGCGCCCAGGGCTTTGCCGGCTGCGGCCAGGCTTTGGCGGATGTGACCAAGGCCCTGGGCGGTACTTTCCACGATTTTGGCAGGCTAAAGGAGCCGGAGAAAATCGACTATATTTTTACCAACCTGCCTGAGGCGGGGCCTGCTTTTTTGGCAAAGGATGAGGAAAACGGCGTGTATCTCTCTGACCACTACCCAGTGGGAGCTGTGCTGAAGCTGTAATAAAATCCTCGCAACCCCTTGCCCTGAACATCAAAACAAAACAGGAGCTTTGCCAAACCATTGGCAGGGCTCCTGTTGTATTTCCGCTAATCCATTTGGCGGTTTAGGTCTTTGCCTTGGCCGCCGTTGGCCTTTATCATCTGCCGCCAACCCAGCTGGCCTGCCAGGCGGTACAGAAACCGGGGCAGATCCACTGTGACAAAGCTGTTTTCCATTGCCTGGCCCTGGGCCATTGCTTTGGCCAAGGCTGTCAGGGCCCGGTGGATGGAGGCGCAGGGTCCCCGCCCCCAGGGGGGCTTAAGCAGCATAACAAGGCTTCCGCCACCCCCTGTGCCTACCCCTCCCTGCCAGTGGGCGCCAGCCTTGCCGCACCAGTTCTGCAGAACCTCCAGGGCAGGCTCTGTTTGCGAGCCCTCGTAAAATCCGCAGTTTACCAGGGCAAAAATCTTTTTGCCCCTGCACAAAGGCAAGGCCTCCAGCTGGAGCAGGCAGGAGAGCAGGTGGGAGGGGACTCCGTCTGCATATAAAGGAAAGGCGAACACCCAGGCCTCCGCGCCCTCCAGCTGGTCAAAAGCGGCCTCCGGCAATACAGGGCGGGAAAGGGAAAGCTCCACAGTAGAGACGCTTTCCGGCAGGCAGGCCTTTAGGCAGGCCAAAAGACAGGCGCTGGCGCTGTCTTTCCGCTTAGGGCTGCCGTTCAATAGCACAGCTTTCATAGGGTAACCTCCTCCAATTTTTCTATAGAGGAATAAAACGACACAGAGCCTACGGCGCCGTCATAGTTCACAGCATTGGCCAGCAGGATTTTTCTGGCGGTGGCCTGCTCCTGAGGGGTGATGTGTTCTCCATAAAAATAGGCGCTTAGGGTTATTTGGTTGGAGTACCGGCGCTTGTGGTGCATTTTGCCCTGGCGAATGGCGAAATCTGGGTGAATATAGGAAATAGCCCGGTCCAGCACAGCCTTTACCGGGGGGCTTGGGCTGCCGTATACACAGCGGCTTACCAAAATTAATTGGGCGCATTTGCTCAGGTCTCGGCCGGTAAGATGATAGCCGTCTTGGATAACGCATTGGCCAGGGGTTTTTACCCAGCACCCAAAGCAGCCGGTGCAGCGGGGAATGCTCTCATTGGCGCGGATTACCTGATGCGGGCCCTGTACAGGAACAGAAAAGTCCTTTATATCCGTAATAATCAGCTTCACTTATCAATTCTCCTGGTATGCTTTTTTTATAGAAACCGGGGGCTTGAAAGCCGTTTGTCACAAGGTGGATATAGTCAATCTCCCGGTCCGGGAACAAGCCCTCCGCTTCTTCCAGCAGCTGCTTCCCAATGCCTTGGCCGCGGCAGCCTTGGAAGACTGCCAGGCTGTCCACGTAAATCTCCCGGTATACCGCATAGCCGGAGAGAACTCCGGTTATTTCTCCCTTCTCCCTTGCCACAAGTTGAAAAGGAGTGAACCCGAAAAACACGCCGCGCTCCTGTTCGTACCGCTCGTGCTGGGCCTCGGCCAGCTTTGCAATGGCTTCATCCGGTTTGGCGTTGTATTCAATATTCATATGCCCCCTCCTGACTCAGTTCTCGCTGAATTCTGAGAGCAGCAGGCCCTCGTTGCGCTCCAGGGCCCAGTTAATGCTCCACTGGTTGGCAAAAAGCAGCAGGTATCGCCCTTTTAAATCCTGTACCTTCTTCGTGTCAGAGGTGAGGTTCAGCTTTTTCAGGTCGATTTCCTCGTTGTCAATCCAGCGGATAAAGGCGTAGGGCAGGGTTTGCATGTGGATATCCACATTGTACTCGTTTTCCATCCGGTACCGGAACACATCGAACTGCAGGCTGCCCACCACGCCTACAATAATCTCTTCCATGCCCGCGCTAATCTCCTGAAAAATCTGGATGGCGCCCTCTTGGGCAATTTGGTTCGCGCCTTTTACAAACTGCTTGCGCTTCATGGTGTCCTTTTGCCGTACCAGGCTAAAGAGCTCTGGGGCAAAGGTGGGAATCCCCTCAAAGGCCAGTTTTTTTCCTGGGGCGCAAAGGGTGTCGCCAATGGAGAACACCCCGGGGTCGAACACGCCGATAATGTCTCCCGCGTAGGCCTCTTCAATAATCTCCCGGCTTTGGGCCATAATCTGCTGGGGCTGGGAGAGCTTTATTCTGCGCCCGCCCTGAACATGCTCTACCTCCATTCCCTTTTCAAAGCGGCCGCTGCAGATGCGGATAAAGGCAATGCGGTCCCGGTGGGCCTTGTTCATATTGGCCTGTATTTTAAAAACAAAGGCGGAAAAATCCTGAGACATAGGTTCTACCATCTCGCCCGAGGCTTTTCGGGGCAGGGGCGGGGTGGTCAGCCGGAGGAAATTCTCTAAAAAAGGCTGTACGCCGAAATTGGTAAGGGCGGAGCCAAAGAACACAGGGGAAAGCTTGCCGTGGCGGACCTTTTCCAGGTCAAACTCATAGCCCGCCCCGTCCAAAAGCTCCACGTCGTCTCGAAGCGTGGTGTATAGGTACTCCCCAACAGCAGCGGGGAGCTGGGGATCATCTAAAGTAAAATCCTGCTCCTTTACCTCCCGCCGGCCCGCGCCGCTCTCTTCCGGCTCAAACATCAGCACCCGGTCCGCCTCCCGGTCGTAGACCCCCTTAAAGTCCACCCCAGAGCCAATGGGCCAGTTCATGGGGTAGGTGCCAATGCCCAGCTCCTTTTCAATTTCGTCCATCAGGTCGTAGGGGCTGCGGGAGTCCCGGTCCAGCTTGTTGATAAAGGTGAAAATCGGGATATCCCGCATTACGCACACCTTAAAAAGCTTGCGGGTTTGGGCCTCTACACCCTTAGAGGCGTCAATAACCATAACAGCGGAGTCGGCAGCCATAAGGGTGCGGTAGGTATCCTCAGAAAAGTCCTGGTGGCCGGGGGTATCCAAAATATTGATGCAATAGCCCTGGTACTGAAACTGCATTACAGAGGAGGTAACAGAGATACCCCTTTGCTTTTCAATCTCCATCCAGTCGGAGACAGCGTGGCGGGAGTTCCGCTTTCCCTTTACCATGCCGGCCAGGGAAATGGCGCCGCCGTAGCGAAGGAATTTTTCGGTAAGGGTGGTTTTGCCGGCGTCCGGGTGAGAGATAATGGCAAAAGTGCGGCGCCGGCGAATTTCAGATTCATAATCAGGCATGAAGGCCATCCTTTCGTAAATATAATATGGGCTGAAGGGAGGGAAGGACTACATGGGAGGGCCTCCTTTTGGGTAAAATTGTGGTTGGGAGAAAGAACCAGAAGTATTATAACCGATTGCGTGGGAAAATGCAACGGGGAGCGGCCCAAGGAAGCGCCCAAGGGAACAGGAAAAGGCCAGGCTACAGAAGAAAAAGGGTGGCGCAAGGAGAGAGGAGCTGGAAAAGCGGCGGGATGGTTGAAAAGGGTGTAAGGGGGGGTTGTAATAAATGAGGGTGCAGTGCGCGTTTTAAAGGATAGAAAGAAGCAGATACAATTTGCGGATTATGGCGCAAGTTGATTTTTTAAAACAAATAGAAGGTGCAATTGCTTATTAAAGCTTTTCGAATGTATCGTAAGGGACGTTTTTAAAAATTTAAAAATTGATTTTCCGCTGAGACATTAACATTATTTTGAAACAAGATATAATGAAGATGTAACCAAATGATTGCATCCGGCCTGGCATATGGTTAAGATTTGAAACTGGAGGTGCTTTATTATGAAGAAACTGTTATCTATGCTCTTGGCGGCAGCAGCTCTCTCACTCTTCTCCGCGATGGCCTTTGCCCAAAGCGATGAGCCGGAAAAAATGGACATGCTGGCTGGATTCGATGAGATCGAAAGCCTTAGCGAGGAAGAGCGGGCAGAGGCGATTCACGAGATAGCTGAGAGAAACATGCGGGAAAAGATGGAAAAGAAAGGCTACACAGAGGTTTCCCCTGCCACTGCAGCCAGCCTTCTGGAAGACGGAAAGGCAGAGGTGGACCCGGAAACCTTGGCCCTGGCCTACAGCGACCTGGAGAGCGCCCTGCCTGAGGACAGGCAGAAAATCCTGGACGCCCGGTGGGATGTGGCCTACAGCATGAGCGGCTGGTACGAGGACGGCGATGGCGCTTACATTGTAAGCGTGGACGAAAATACCAAGGAGTGGTACGAGCTGCCCAAGTGGAGCGAGCTTTTTCCAGACTGGGAGCCTTTGGAGGCGCCGGAGGAAGCTGCAGAGGCCGGGGAACCGGCGGGCTTTTCCACCCTTTTGGAGGCCAACAGCCTGGCTTTGGAAACTGGCGCGGAAGTTGGGGCAAGGTCTCAACGGGTATGTACCCAAAAGTGATGTTTCGGTTGTGCAATTTCGAGGAAGCTGCTATGATTTCAACGCCGCAGGGTCCAATCCCCGGGGCGCCATCCGTTTGGATATCAACGACGAAATCTTAACCTTTTTTGGCCGGATCCATTCAGAGGTGAAAAGATGGGCTGCCGGAACAAACCGGCAGCCCATCTGCTTTGACGATATCAAAACACAAAGGGCCAGGCAGCATCAGCGCTGCCTGGCCTGGATTCTTTTTGGGTTAAATGATTGCCATCAAATAGTCCAGCCCGTAAATCACCAGCAGATGAACCGGATAAAAGGCGTAGCCAAAATATTTGGGCAGCCTGGCCCCTTTTTTTCCGTTATACAGGCAAATGGGAATTGCCGCCAGCACCGCGTAAAACTGCAGCGGGTTGTGGTGGTACCAGCAGTACAGCACCGTGCAGGCAACCAGGCAAACAGCCCCTGCCCAAGGCTTTTTTCGGAACACATAAAAGCCTATGGCAATCAGAACGCCGTAGCCGCCGTACATAAAGTCTAGGGTTTCGGCAATAAGGACCATGCCCGCTGCCCCCAGGAGCCAGAGCTTTCCTTTCTCTACACACCACAGAGCTGCCAGAGCCAGCAGCAGCGCGAAAAGAATGTTGCTCCAGGGGTATTTGCGCCATAGCACGCCTTGGGAAAAGAGCTGGTAGGGGATTTCGGAAACCACCGCGAACACTGCCAGGCGCAGGGCATACTTTTTCCGGTTGGAGCTATGGATAAAGCCCTGGGCAAGCATAAAGGCAAAAATCGGGAAGGAGATCCGGCCGATGATTCGGAAAATTTCGTATTGGGGAAACAGCCTGTAGCCCATGTGGTCAATGAGCATGGTTACAATGGCAATACACTGCAGGGCGGCGGATGTCATTTTCAGCACCTCAATTCAGGGATTCGCGGCCAAGCCAAAAAGGCCAGGGCAAAGCGCTGTTCTTTATTATAGCCCTAGGTTTTTTTCTTGTCAACCGGCGAATTGTGTTGTATGATATATGGAGTACAAAGGCCGGCGCTTTCTCACCCAAGGCGTTTTCTGGAAAACCCATTGGCTTTTTGCATTGAGAAAAATGAAAAGGGATGAATTATTGTATGACCAAACAAGAACTGGCCCTGCGCTCGGTAGAGGCCCTAAAAGCCCAGTACCCAGACGCGCTTTGCTCTTTGGATTATCAGGACCCATTGCAGCTGCTTATCTCTACCCGCCTGGCCGCCCAGTGTACAGATGCCCGGGTCAACCTGGTTACCCCGGCCCTGTTTGCCCGGTTCCCCAGCCTAGAGGATTTTTGCCAGGGTACTGAGGAGGAAATTGGGGAGCTCATTCACTCCTGTGGGTTTTACAAAACAAAATCGAAGGACATTCTTGCCGCCTGCCGGATGATCCGGGATGAGTTTGGCGGCCAGGTGCCGGATAATATGGAGGACCTGCTGCGCCTGCCAGGGGTGGGCAGAAAAACCGCCAACCTGATTCTTGGGGATATCTTCCACAAGCCGGCGGTGGTAACAGACACCCACTGCATCCGCATTTCCGGGCGGATTGGCCTAACGTCTAACACCGCGCCCCAAAAGGTGGAGAAGGATCTTCGGGAAATTTTGCCCCCGGAGGATTCCAACGACTTTTGCCATAGGCTGGTGCTCCACGGCCGGGCGGTGTGCACGGCGAGAAAGGCCATGTGCGAAGCCTGCTGCCTGGCGGATTTTTGCCAAAAAGCAGGTGTGGAGACCAAGAGCAAAAAGAAGGGGGAGGCAAAGAATGCATGAATTGGTGGAAAAACAGCTGGCCTGCCCGGTGTGTCATGGGCCCCTAACAGAGGATGGCCTGGGCTGCCAGGCCTGCGGCCTGCGTTTTTCAGAATATCAGGGAATCCCCTGCCTGTTTGGCCCAGGGAAGGAGGACCTGTGGGCCCAAAACCAAAGCGGGCTGGCAAAGCTTTTGGCAGAGAACCCAGAGACTGCCCAAAAGCTGGAAAACAGCCCAGAGGAGGCTTTAAACGGGGCGGACACCTTTGCAAAAGCTGCCCTGCGAAAGGAGCAGGGGCGGTATTTGGAGGCCATTGCCCTTCAGCGGGCAGCTTGGCAAAAGTCCTATCCTCCAGAATATATTGCCTGTTTCCAGGCCCAGCTGGACTTTATTGCCCAGAGCTTGGCAGGGGTTTCCGGCCCCATTGTAGATATTGCCAGCGGCCGGGGCATGCTGATTTCCCGGCTGCAAAAGGGGACCGCCGCCCCTCTTGTTGCCACAGACCTTTCTCCCTTTGTGCTGGCCAACTCCCTGGCTCCCCTTTGGCCAGAGGAGCTGGCCGGGGGCCGGCTGAGCATGCTGGCCTTTGACGCCACCGCCATGCCGTTTCAGGACAAAAGCCTGCCGGTACTGACCACCTGCCTGGGGCTGCAGAATATCCCCAACCCCCAGTTAGCGGCTAAGGAGCTCCGCCGGGTTTGCGCTGGGAAACTTTACGCCCTGTGCCAGTTTTTCCCTGAGGACGATGAAAAAAACCAGCAGGCAGCGGCCCGGTTTGGCCTGGCCGGGGCCTACGCCCAATCTGCCCTGGCCGCTATGATGGAGGCGGCAGGCTGGCGGGTCAGCTTTCATAACGGCCCCTGGCTCCGCCAGCCGCCTACGCCGGTGGGCCAGGTGGCGCCGGGCCTGCATGTGGACGCCCTGCCGGTGGAGGAGACCTTGGGCCGCGTTGCCACAATGATCTGTGAATAGCGGCGGGTTTTTTGGCCTGCGGATTATTGGCGGGAGCTCTATGGGGAGCGGTTTTTTCATCCCGCCGAATCTATTTTGTTTTGGACACTCCCATGAGGAAGAAAGCTATTGACAAAAGAGGAAAAGAGTTTCATAATTATTTTGTCGAAAAAGCTGTGGGCTTTGTGTTGGGCAAAGTCAAAAAGAATGACTGGAGGTCAAAAAATGAAATACGATTTTGAAACCCTGGTGGACCGCTCCCACTGCGGAAGCGGCAAATGGGACGGCATGCGGCAGAAGAAGCCAGAGCTCTCCCAGGGCATTGTGCCCCTTTCTGTAGCGGACATGGAGTTTAAAAATGCCCCGGAAATTGCCCAGGGCTTAAAGGAGTATATGGATGGCCATATTTTGGGCTACACCTCTCCTACCCAGGAATATCTTGCCGCGGTTTGCGCCTGGATGGAAAAGCGGCATAACTGGCATATTGAGCCAGAGTGGATTTGTGGCACCCATGGCGTGGTAGAGGCCTTGTTTTTTGCCGTAAAGGCATTTTGTCAGCCTGGAGACGGGGTAATTGTGTTTACCCCTGTGTATTACCCCTTTTACATGGCCATTGAGGGGCATCAGTGCCAGATTAAGCGCTGCCCCCTGGTTTACGAGAACAACGCCTATACCATGAATTTTGAGCTGCTGGAGGAACTGGCCCAGGATCCTGACAACAAAATGCTCATTCTCTGCAGCCCCCACAACCCGGTGGGCCGGGTTTGGACCCCCCAGGAGCTAAAGCGGGTGGTGGATATTTGCCGGGAGAACCATGTGCGCATAATAAGCGATGAAATCCATTTTGATATTATTATGCCGGGTTTCCAGCATACGGTAATCTCTAATGTTGCCCAGCCTGGGGATGACGTGATTGTATGCACCGCCCCCAGCAAAACCTTTAATCTGGCGGCCATGCAGACCTCTAATATTGTGATTCCCAATGAGAAGGACCGGGCGCGGTTCAAAGAAATTGCGGGCTTTGGGGGGCCCAGCGCCTTGGGGCTGGAGGCCTGCCGCATTGCGTACACCCAGTGCGAAGCCTGGATGGAGGAGATGATCTCTGTAATTGACGGCAACCGCCAGCTGGCGGAAGACTTTATTCGGGAGCGGCTGCCGGAGATTCAGGTGGTCCCGCTGCAGGGCACTTACCTGCTGTGGCTGGACTGCCGGGCCTTGGGGAAAGGCAAGGAAGAGCTGGAGGAGCTCATGGTGCAAAAGGCCGAGCTTTTTCTGGACGAGGGCTATATGTTTGGCGACGAGGGCATTGGCTTTGAACGGGTAAACCTGGCCGCGCCCCGATGGGTGATTCAGGGGGCGCTGGAGCGGCTGGAAAAAGCTGTACGGGGCCAGGCCTAAAACAAGCCGGCATCTCCCCAGACGCCGGCCAGTGATTTCGGGGAAGCCCGCCCCGAAATCAAAAGAAAGGGCTCCTGCGTGCCAGGAGCCCTTTTCATTTTCCGCCCTTTTGGCGGAAAATGGGCCGGCTGCAAAAGGCAGAGGGGCCCCTTAGAGCCCTAAGGCCTTTCTGGCCAGGCTGTCCGCCATATCATTATATTGGTCCCCAGAGTGGCCCTTTACCTTTACAAACTGCAGCTTTAGCTTTTCTTTTGCGGCGCGGCACTCTGCCGCGTAGCTCTGGGTGCCAGGTTTGTTGGCTTTCCAGCTGCCGTCCGCCCAGCAGGCCAGGCCCTCGTAATCGTGATGAATTTCTAGCCCCGGCACCCCGTGCTCCAGGCAGTAACGGAGCACCAGCAGCACACCCATAATCTCCCCTGCCACATTGTGCATTTGGGAGAGCTCTCGGTGGGTAAACCGCTGGGAAAACTCAATTTGCTCCCCCTGCCAGAACAGCACCGCCCCGCAGGCAAAGTCTCCTGTATGCTTGTCGTAGCTGCCATCTACATAGGCCACTGCCCAGCTTTCGTCCAGCTGCTTTTGGTTTTGGGTTTCGCCGCCCAGAAGAAAGGCCTGGGCCTCTTCCCGGGTGGGAAAGCTTTTGTAAACCGCCCGGTTTACCCCAAACACCTGCTTTTTACAGGCTTCCCAGGTTTCGTAAATTCCTGGGCCGTCTTTGCCTACCCGCACTGCGTAGAATTTTTTTGCCATAACTGCCTCCTGATTTTGCCGGATGTTGGCAGGCGGGAGCTTGCCGGCCTGCTTTTGCCATTATACCCGAAGGGGAGAGAGATGACAAGGGGGATTAGGGCAGGGGGTGTGCCCCAATCCCAAAGCCACCAGCTGCGCGCCGCGTTGACAAGGACTGCCGGGGCATGGTAAAATATCAAAAAATCTGAAACGGAGGGGCGGAATGGCAAAAACAGCGTGGATTTTCTCTTACAAGCTAAAAAAGGGCGTGAGCCCGGAGGAGTTTATGGAGCGGACACAAAAGCTCCACGATGAAGTGATCTCTCAGGCAAAAGGCTTTATTTCCTGGGAACACTTTGTTCAGGACAATACATGGACCGATTTTGTTCTATGGGAGAGCGAGGAAGACGCGAAGAACGGAACCACAGTGGGGCAGGGTAAGGAGGCAACCAAAAACTTCTATGCCTGTATCCAAATGCATACCTGCAGGGCCCTGATTTCCCAGTGGGTTAAGAACTATACCCAGAGGGAAAATCAGGGATAAATTGGTTTTTTAAGGGAAACAAGAACAGGGGGGAGGCTGATTTTAGGGCTGCCCGCCTGTTGTTTTTTTTGCGGAAAAACGGGGAAAGCCGGAAAAAATGGAAAAAATTGAAATTGGGTGCAACCATCCCCTGTTTTTGACGATTCTTTTATACTAAGGGGGATAGCCCTGGGGCCTGGCTACCCCCATATCTGCGGGTTTGTTCACGATAAATTCAGTTTCTAGAGGCAAAAACCTGTTGCCATGGCCAACTAAATGATGTATAATAAGCTTAGTTTCATTAATATGGGTTGTTTATGCCCTACACTCTATCTGAACACTGAGGAGCGCATCTGCTTATGGAAAATAAAACTGCAAATCAGAAACACGGGAAAAAGCCCTTGGATAAAAAGCAGGTAGCCATTGCTGCCGGCGGCACGGTAGGGGCCTTGGTGATTATTGGCTTTTGCGTCTGGTTTTTCTGGCTTAGGGGCTATTTGGCCGCCAAGGACGCTTCGCCGGTTTATGTGAATTCCGTGGCCTCCATTGCCGGCATTTACCTGGACACCAACCCCAGGTACTCCGGGCTGGTGGAGCCCCAGCAGATTACGAAAATCAATAAGGACGAGTCCCGCACGGTGGACCAGGTTCTGGTCTCTGAGGGAGACACGGTAAACGTGGGAGACGCCCTGTTTGCCTACGATACCGAGGAGATGAATTTGTCTATTCAGCAGGCGGAGCTGGACCTGGAGGGGATTACCAACAACATTACCACCCTGCAGGACCAGAAGAAAACCCTGGAGGACGAGAAGAAAAAAGCCAGCTCTGACGAGCAGTACTCCTACACCGTGCAAATCCAGTCTGTAGAGCACCAGATCAACAGCGAGCAGTACAATAAGTCTGTGAAGCAGAACGAGCTGGATAAGCTGAAGGACTCTTTGGAAAACGCCGAGGTCTACTCGGAGGTGGCGGGTATTGTAAAGGAAATAAATATTACCCCAAAAACCGATTCCAGCGGCCAGCCGTCGCCCTTTATGAGCATCCTCTCCTCCGGCGATTTCCGGATTAAGGGGATTATCTCTGAAATGAACGCCGGCTCTATTGCCGAGGGCCAGGCTGTTACGGTGCGCTCTCGCGTAGACCCCAACGCCACTTGGCCGGGGACCATCAGCTCTATTGTGTTCGAGCCCATTCAGAACAATAATTATTATGGAGGCATGGATTCTGGGGAGCAGAGCTCCAAATACAACTTCTATGTAACCCTAAGCAGCCTGGACGGGCTGATTTTGGGCCAGCATGTATATATCGAGCCCAGCACCGGCGCCGCGGCCCGGGCCGGCATCTGGCTGCCCGCGGCCTATGTGGTCAGCGACGACTCCGGCAGCTATGTATGGGCCAGGGACGCGGAGGAGAAGCTGGAAAAGCGGGCCATTATGCTGGGCACCTACGACCAGCAGGAGGATCTGTATGAAATTGTCAGCGGGCTGGAGGCCTCCGACTTTATCGCCTATCCGGGAGAGGACCTGGTGCCCGGCGGCCCCACTACCACAGACGCCAGCGCCCAGGTGCTGCCAGACGACGCTATGAACTCTGTGGAGCCGGGCTTGGATGACGGCATGGTAGATCCTGGCATGGTAGACCCTGGCCTGACAGACCCCGGCGCGGTGGATCCTGGTTTGGACGGGACCGTGACGCCGGAGGGCGGCGAAGACGGCGCCGGCCTCTATGAATCTGGCCTGACGGGAGAGAGCCAGGGAGAGGATACCGGGGCGGGCGTTACGCCCGAGGCGAGCGCAGAGGAGATTCTGCCATGATGCTTGAACTGCGGGACATTAACAAAACCTATCTTCAGGGCAAGCTGGAGGTTCCGGTGCTCAACGGCATTTCCCTTTCTGTAGCAGAGGGGGAGTACCTGGCAATTATGGGCCCCTCTGGCTCGGGAAAAACCACCCTGATGAATATTATCGGCTGCCTGGACAATCCCAGCTCCGGGGAATATATCCTGGAGGGAGAGGACATTGCCCAGGTCAGCGAAAAGCGGATGTCTGAGGTGCGGCTGCACAGCATAGGCTTTGTGTTTCAGAGCTTTTACCTGCTCTCCCGGCAGTCTGCCATAGACAATGTGGCCCTGCCCCTGCTGTACGCCGGGGTGCGCCGGCGGGAGCGAATGGAGATTGCCCGAAAGGCCCTGGAACGGGTGGGTCTGGGGGACCGTACAGAGTTTAAGCCTACCCAGCTCTCCGGCGGCCAGTGCCAGCGGGTGGCCATTGCCCGGGCCATTGTAAACAGCCCGAAAATTCTGCTGGCCGATGAGCCCACCGGCGCCCTGGACACCAAGTCTGGGGAACAGATTATGGAAATTTTTCGCCGGCTGAACGAAGAGGGCGTTACCATTGTTATGATTACCCACGAGCCGGAAATCGCTGCCCATGCCAAGCGCACCCTTCACATTCGAGACGGCCTTTTGGTGGATGGAGGCGGGGTCCGGCGGGAGAGGCCCGCCCCTAAGCCAGAGTTCTCTGCCGTTCCGCCGGCAGGCGGCCTGACCCGGCAGCCAAAGCCCCAGCCGCCTATTGTTCCCCGCTCTCCCTCTGCCGCCGGCAGTGGGCCGGCGGCGCCTTTGGAGAGAAGCAAGGCAGGGGAAGCCAGGCCTTCCAAAGGCCAAAAGCCTGCCCAGCAGGCCCCTGAACGCAGGCCAGAGAAAACCGCCCCCCGCCAAGGGGAAAGGCCCGCCGGAAAGCCTGGCGGCAGCCCGCCGGCCCGGCCTGCCGTGCCCCAGGAGGAACAGGTGTATTCTAGGCTGGAGCCTCGGCAAAAGCCTTTGAAGGAAAAGCAGGAGCCTGGCCGGCCCCCAGAGGGCAGCCGGAAACCTAAGCCCCGGCCAGAAAATGCCCAGGCAAAGGAGGGCCAGGGGAAAAGGCCCAAGAATCCAAAGCCGGAGAATAAGGGCCGGTCAACCCAGCCGCCTGTGGCCAGGCCTGCCCCTGCTGACCAGACCCTAAAGGGAAAAGAGGCTCCCCAAAAGAGCACCCCGGAAAATGCCGGGGAGGATCGGTCTTTTGCCCAGCCCATCAGCGGCAAATCCATTATCGAGGCCCTGGAGCGCCAGCTGAAAAAGCTCTCAGAAGAACGGGACGGCACACCCGAGAACAGGGAGGAATCGTCCGATGAACAATAAGGCCAATATGCGCAAGCGCTTAATTGCCCTGGGGATTGCGGGAGCTATTGTTGCCGGAATCATTTTGGGTGTTTGCCTATATATACAGTACCGAAACGATCAGAAAACCGTAAATGTTCTGCCTGTGGGCAATGTGGCAGAAAGCTACTGGGGCGACCAGATCTCCACCTCAGGCCAAATTGTCTCCGACTATGTGCAGCAGCTTTATCCAGACAGCGAGAAAACCATTAGCGAGGTGTTTGTCACCGAGGGCCAGCAGGTGAGCATTGGCACACCGCTGCTTCAATACGATAAAACCTCTTTGGAGCTGGATGTAGAGGCCAAGGAGATTGAGGTAAAGCAGGTAGACGTAAAAATTGACGAGGCCCAGCGCCAGCTGAAAAAGCTACAGAATACCAGGCCTGCCTCCAATTCCACCCCTCGGCCTACCCGGAAGCCGGGCTCTTCCTCCACCTCTACCCCCCGGCCCACCCGAACCCCTGCCGCCACCAAGACGCCCAAACCCAGCCCCACCAAAACACCAACCCCCAGCAACAGCCCCATACCTACCCCAGACGTGGGGGTTTATAGCCAGCTGGACTTGGACTCTATCCCTTATAAGGGCACGGGCACGACAGACGACCCCTATGTGTTCCTGTGCAAAAATGGGTATGCCCTAACCCCCGCCTTTTTCCGGCACATGCTGGGGTTGGATAACGCAACCACACCCACGCCGGAACCCACAGCCCAGCCTACCCCAGAGCCCACCCCAGAGGAGCCCGATGCCACAGAGGATCCGGGCAGCCAGATGGAGTGGACTGCGGAAGGGGAGGATGTGGGGGAAATGGAAAAAGAGGATGAGGCAGGGGGCGAAACCGTAACCAACCCTGACCAGGTTGGGGAAAACGGTTTTGCCCAGGAATCTCCAGAGCCCGGCACCAAGCTGGTGTCTCCCTTTGCGGCAGTGTTTGAGGTGCGGGAGCAAAACTCCAATTATGGCAACCTGGTCTCCTCCCTAAAAATAGACGGCACCAATTACTCCGCCGCCCTTACCCTGAACGGCCTGTTCAACGGGATGACAGCAGGAGACATTGTGGCCGGCGGCATCGTGGAGCCCCAGCCCAAGGGGGCAACCCCCACGCCTAAGCCCACTAATACCCCCAAGCCCAGCGCCACGCCCAGCAACAATTATAATGATATGGGCTATACAAGCGCTGAGCTGAACCAGATGATTAAAGAAAAGAAGCGGGAGATCACCAATTTCCAGCATGATCTAAAGCAGGCCAATCTGGATCTGGAGAAGGCCAAGCGGGCCTTGGAAAATTCCACCGTGCTCAGCACCATGGACGGCCAGGTAACCTCTTTGGTAGATTTGGACACCGCCCTGGCGGAGAACAAGCCCCTGCTGGTAGTTTCTGGCGAACAGCAATACTATGTGTCCGGCACCATCAGCGAGGCCTGGCTGGGCAGCGTGAATGTGGGGGATACAATCACCGTGAATTCCTGGATGACCGGCCAAACCTACAGCGCCCAAATTGTCTCCATCTCTGATTACCCCGCGGAGCAGGAGGGAGGCTACTTTGGGGGCGAGAGCAACCCCAACAGCTCCAGCTATGAGTTTACAGGGGTTATTCAAAATCCAGACGACAGCCTGACCGCCAATGATTACAATTACGTGGATATCACCATGGACGTACAGGACACCACCTCTGCCGAAGGGCTGTACCTGCAAAGGCCCTACCTGCGGGAGGATGATTCTGGCTACTATGTGATGAAAGCCGGCAAAAACAACCGGCTGGTAAAGCAGTATGTTCTGGTGGGCAAGGCCATTTGGGGCGGCCAGAATATGGAAATTAAGTCTGGCCTTACCTACGATGACTTTGTGGCTTTCCCCTACGGGCCAGATGTAAGGGAAGGCGTGCGGGTGGTGCTGGAGGGCACAGAGGGCGAGAAGCCCTGGCCCGACGGCCTGGAGGAAGACCCGGTGAGCAGCGGCTTGCTGGAAGATGGCGCTGTGTTGCCAGAAGATGGGCTGACCCCAGCCCCGGATGACGGCATGGTGGTTACGCCAGAAGACGGCATAAGCCCAGACGGCCTGCCCGAGGAGAATTTTGGAACTGATTCCTCTGCGGTGGGGGAAGAATCCTCCACTGTGGGGGATGAGGGGACAGAAGGAACCCAGATCTATACAGAAACCGGAGAGGGAGGTGTGGTAATCCCGTGATCGAGAATATACGCCTGTCCTTTCAGGGAATTTGGGCCCATAAGCTCCGGTCTTTTCTGACCATGCTGGGCATTATCATTGGCATTGCTTCCATTATCTCCATTGTCTCCACCATTAAGGGGACAAATGAGCAGATTAAGCAGAACCTGATTGGCGCGGGGAACAACCTAACCCGCATTCAGCTCTATTATACCGAGTGGAACGATCTATATGACCCCAATATGGGCCTGAGCACCGACGGGGTCCCAACAGTTACAGAGGACCTGATGGAGCAGATTTCCGTAATGCCAGATGTGGTCAGCGCGGCTTCCTATACCCGGCGGTCTTACAGCAGCAATCTGTATTATGGCAACACATCGGTTTCCGCGCCTACCTTTGGCGTAGACAATGCCTACTTTACCACCTGCGGGTACTCGCTAAAGCGGGGCAGGCTGTTTGTGCCCAAGGATTCTACCGATTTTCGGCCTGTGGCTATTATAGACAGCGACCTGGCCCGGCTGGTGTTTCAAAGTGAAGACCCAATTGGGAAAACCCTGGAGTACAATTCCACTGCCCTGGTTATTGTGGGCGTGGTGGAGCTGAACACCAAGTTTGAGCCAGTGATCAACTCTATCGATGAATACTACACCTATATGAGCAGCCAAACCTCTGGCGCGATTTTCCTGCCCAAAGAAATTTGGCCCACTATATTCTCCTATGACGAGCCCTTGGATATTGCGGTGCAGGTAAGCCACACCGAGGCCATGTCCACAGTGGGCAAAGCGGTGGAGGATTTGCTGAACACCTATGCTACCAACGAAAAAATCCGCTATAAGGCAGAGGATACCCTGGAAAAGGCCAAGGAGCTCCAGGACCTGAGCAACGCCACCAACCAGCAGCTGGTGTGGATTGCCAGCATCTCTCTGCTGGTGGGCGGCATTGGCGTAATGAATATTATGCTGGTGTCTGTTACCGAGCGTACCCGGGAGATCGGCTTGAAAAAAGCCATTGGCGCAAAAAAGAGCCGGATTTTGTGGCAGTTTCTCACCGAGGCGGCAGTGCTCACCAGCCTAGGCGGCCTTTTGGGGGTAGGCGCAGGCATTGGCATGGCGGAGCTGATTTCCAACGTGG
>CAJUSM010000040.1 GCA_910588935.1 uncultured Oscillospiraceae bacterium | reverse complement strand
AGACTGGAAAAGCCTGCTCCTTTGACGACGACTTCAACACGATTGCCCCCGCTATCCTGGAGGCCGACGCAGTAGTTTTCTCCATGCCCGTCTATTGGTATTCTATTCCCGCACAGATTAAGGGCGTCATTGACCGCCTGTTCTCTTTTGTGGTAGGCGGCAAGGATATTGCGGGCAAAGAGTGTGCTGTGATGGCCTGCTGTGAAGAAGATGATATGTCTGTCTTTGATGGTGTGTGCGTCCCCATAGAACGCTCTGCCGCACTGATGAAGTGGAAGATGGTGGGCGAGGTTCTGGTTCCGGGCGTGCTGAATGTCGGTGATATTGCTAAGACAGACGGCTGTAAACAGGCGGCGGCTCTGGCAGAGAAGTTTTAAGGAGGAAAAACACCATGCCCAAGAAAATTGTCATTCTCAATGGCAGTCCCCGCAGAAAAGGAAACACCTCCGCACTGGTCAAAGCGTTTACTGACGGCGCAGAGAGTGCCGGTCATACTGTAACAGAATTTTTCCTGGATGGCATGAGCATCCACGGCTGCAAAGGCTGCTTTGGCGGACATAGCAGCAGAGAGTGTCCCTGTGTCCAGCGGGATGACATGGACAAAATTTATCCGGCGGTGCGGGAGTGCGATGTGATCGTGCTGGCAAGCCCCCTCTATTACTGGAACATGAGCGGTCAAATCAGAACTGTTGTTGACCGCCTGTTTGCGTTGGAAGAGGGGGACGGCAACCTTTTGCGGGGACATAGCAGGGCTTCCGCACTGTTGATGGCTGCGGAGGGCTACGGCTTTGATGATGTTCTTCTTTACTATAATCACTTGATGGAGCATTTGCAGTGGGATAATCTCGGCCATGTTCTTGCCGGAGGAAATGGGGACATAGGAGATATTGAGGGGAAACCCGAAGTATCTGCCGCTTGTGAACTTGGGAAATCTATTACATAACAAAAGAATCGAATGGACATATTACCCTGTTTGCGGTAGAAAAAACACGTGATAAAACAAAAAGGCGCGGTTTTGTAAGACTTCTCTTTACTGCATAAAATGCAAAAAAGAGACTTTAGTTAGTGCAAAAATCTACAAATAACCGTTACCAAAGGACCAGACGCATAAACGCAGAGCCGATAACGCGCAGATTAATAGTGCGGTTATCGGCTCTTTCTGTTTGAAAGATGCGGCAACCGTTTGGGAGGTATCGCCGTATCTTTCTACTTTCTTCATTCCCCTTACTTGTCGATAAGGTATAATAAGTTGCGCAAATTGAAATAAATTAAAAAAAGACAGGTTTTGCGGCGCACTGATAGAATGAAGTTATCATACGCCATTCCAAAAAGAGATTACAAACCATGTCCGAGAGAATTGTACAACTCAACAAGGAAGTAATCAAGTGCCAGCTAAAAGAAATGGTCAGAGGCAGCGTAAAAAGAACGCTGAATGAGCTGCTGGAGCAAGAGGCGGAGAAATTAACCCAGGCTGCCAGATACGAGCAAAACGAGGTTCGCCAAGGCTACCACAGCGGCTGCTGCGACTGGAAACCTACCACTACATCCGGCGATGTCATACTCCGTGTGTCCCGTTTCAAGGGCGGCTCTTTTGAAAGTGCCATCATAGAACGGTACAGGCGGTGTGAGAGCAGTGTGGAGCCCTGTGGGGCAGCAGGTATCTCCGGCCACCATCGGGATCATAAGGACGAACAGCAGGGTATCCCGACCTCGAAACTCGCATTTTGCGAAGCCGTATCCCGTAAGCACCGACACCGCAAGCTGTCCCGCAACGATGCACAGACAGATGCCCATGCTCTTCCAGAATCGCAGGAGGTATTGGGGCGAGCCCAGGAACACGTCATAATAATAGTCAAAGGTAACGCCGCCGCCCGATGGAATAAATCTGAGAATCAGCACATAGCAGAAGGGGGCGATGGAGATAAACGCCAGCAGCAAAATCACACTGTAGCCGGTGCTTTTCCATAAGTACAAGAGCAGCACCACCCCGAACGCCGCAGGCCCGCCCAGCCAGTCCACCAGAGGCAGGCCCAGGGCGTCAAGTAACGCGGGGCACCAGACCGGAGTCGGCAAAGAGCAGTTCCACTAGAATCACCGCGCCAACGACTGGCATGATGTAAGGGAACAGGAACACGGATTTTAGCAGCTTGTGCCTGCTGGCGTGTTTCTACATGAGCAGGGCTATGGCGTAGGCCAGCACCATGATGAGGGGCAGAGCCGCAGCTAGAAAGCGCATGGTGTTGCCGAATGCCAGGGTGAACATGCCGTTGGCGGTCACGTCCTGGTAGTTGATAAACCCTATAAAGTATAGGGAATTACCGCTGCCGGTGGAGAGCGAGTATTGGATCACCAGCACGAAGGGGATGGCGTAGAACAGCAGGCATCCAAAAAGTAAAGGGGTTATCAATAACCAGCCATGGAGAGCACTTTTGCTTTTTTCATTTATTTGTCCTCTAAGTATCAACTTTCCGCCAGGTACATCTGCATCAAAATATACTGCTCATGTACTGACTTTTCCATTACATCTTTATCATAAGTTTGAACACTCCATAGGCACGCATCCAGCGGTCCCAGAAATTTGGCAGTGTTGATCTGCTCCCTCAAAGCAGAAAACGTCTTGAAATTTGCTTCGCTCATATTCCACGAACTAGTCAGGACTGCTTTATCATCACTTGTAAACATATACACTGGTATTCCCTCCATGCGGTTCTGAAAAAGAGGGCTGCTAAGCTGAATCTGTGGCTTCATCAGATAGTCAATGATTTTAAATGCCTCATCAGGGCGGCGGGCATTGCGATTGATGGCTGCAAAGGTCGTGATATTTGCGGTGATTCCTCTGTCACGGTTATAGGCAGGGATAATAGTGTACTCCTGGTCACTGCTCAAATCAACAGCAGAATTGCTGAGGCTGAGTGGAGTAAACGGAACCGTCTGCAATATTTCTTCTTTCATATTCTCAGGCAATGTCTGCCAAGCATCCTTCCACATCCCAGCCCATGAGTGAAGCTCCTCCTCTGAAAAGGCTGGAACATCCTTGGAATAGTCTGCCAATTCGCCGATAATATCCTGTAGTCGTGATCCAGCAGAAGAAGCAACATATCGGATTACAGGGTCTGGGTCATCCAGCATTTCCTCCCATGTCATAGGGAAATCCCGTTCTGGAGCATATTCTTTTTTGTCAAAGAAAGTAGCCTCGAATGTGTAGGTTAAAGGTATGATCTGCCGACCCTCCTCGTTGCACCCCGCCGCCATGACCGTTGGCTGCATCGCGCCCATATCCATATACTCCGCTTTTTCTATGTAGTCGTCTAGAGGCAAAAACAAATGGTTTGCCATGGCCTGCATCGGGAACGGGAAAAACGGCGTATCATCTGGTCCGGCAGTGACTCCATATAGTTTTTGTGCGCACAAGAACAAATCCGGCCCTTTTCCGGCCAGTATCTCCGTGCGTATGCGAGTAAGAGTTGTATCCCGGTCTGCTCCTGACTTAGGCAGACTCTCAAACCGCACCATAAAGTCTTCGCCGTAACCTGGCATCGCTTCCAAGGTTTTTGAAAACTCACCCGGCATGTAGTCTGCCTCCACCGGCAAATCCATCAGCACTGTCACCACCGGTTTGCTAAGATTTTCCTCTGCTTCCTCTGCCGTTGCCTGGGTGTCACCTGGACTGCTCTGGTTTTCTGGTGTATTTCTTGAACACCCGGCGATTGAAGTAAAAAGACAAAAGAGAAAGAGAAAAGCTATTATTTTGTGGTGATGCCGTTTGTGTTTATAATTCATTTTTATTCCCCCCCCCCATTGATATGCAGATAAGCAGGAAACAAACCCCGAAGGATTTACTTCCTTATCATTATCTCGCTGCAGAATAAAAGGTGTTACGCAGGACAATAGCTGTTTCGTATTCATAATAATCGTTTATACCGCCATGTACAGAGCAATCCATAGTTTAGCACAAGTGCTTTTCGTTTTCAAGTAGCTCTGCACGAACGGTAAAAAAACAACACTTTTTGGTATATAAGTATTTTTGTATCGATTAAATTCTATCTTGCTGAAGCGCCGGGAACCTTAGAAAGCAGCGGGTTTTCTGCAAAAATGCACCCCTTTTTGACAAGCATGGTCAAAAAAGGGGTGTACATATCACAGTGTACTTTCTCAAAATAAAATAGACGTGTGGAACAGATGGATTTCCTTGCTATATCGGTGTTCTAAAGTACCGCCATATTTCTTCACGGCTCTCTTAATACTTTTCTGCCCCATTCCATGCACTCCTTGTTCAGCTTGCGTGTCAAGAAATTACCGGCACTGTCTTTAAGTGGCTCACTGTCGCAGAAGTTTGTCAGGGGAACAAAGAGATTTGCGTCAGAATGTGTATCTCCATAGCGGGAGAGCACCACATTTAGCATAGGATAGGATTATCGCAATACCGCGCTTTGCTTTGCAGGGCTGGCAACGCTTTCATCCTGGTAACATAGTCCACCACAGAATCCGCGCTCTGCTCCTGGGCAAGCCCTTTTATAGCGGTCAGGTGCCTCCGGATATCGTGGATCAGCACTCGGTAAAGCCCGGCGACGTGAACGCCCTGATCGGGTGCTGGGATCCGGTCTATTTGCCGCTCATCGGGGTCAGCCACCGGGACGGCAGCTATAACGTCATAAACGTCCAGCGGCGCATTGAGGCCACGCGCAAGATGAACGGTGGAGACAATCTAATAATCGCATGTCTAATTTACACCGGTCTGAGCTATGAGCAGGAAACCGCCATAGGCGCTTAGCCTAGGCAGCGAACCATGCGCTTCATGTTAAAAGCGATTGCTGACAAGAGGCAGTGACCTTCCGATGCCCCTAAGCCTTGCCGGAAAAGGTGTGTTAAATTATGCCGCGTTTCCAGCGCTCCAAACTGCGCAATGGGAGTTGTTTTCCTTTGGGGCAAATGAATTGATCCGTTTGTGCATCATACGAGAAGGTTTCCCGTTTCAGCCCCACTTGATAAGTTGTGCCAGGTGTATATATCTGTATGCCCATCCCTTCCAGTATCTGAAATATCCGGGGAGGAGGAGAATTGCGCCCTACGCAAACAAATAGCGGAGCAAAAGGATGTGATCGAGATCTTAAAAAGCCCGTATGCATACTCTGGTCAAGGACTTGTGCATATGCGCCGCTATGCCACCCGCGCAGGCTCGAAGTGATATATTTGAGTATATTGAAGCTTTTTCTCTTTGCCCCCGCATTCTGCTTTCGGTGGGCTGTCACCAGATCGCTTTGGGCTTGCCGCTTGAGTGCTTGGTGTTCATTCGCTTTTTTGGATTCTTGTGTCTGCTTTTTTAGGAAGAGGACAATGTGTTACGTTATAATTCCATTTTTATGCATAAAGGAAACAGAAGAGGGACAATTAAGATGTTAGTACGATAGAAAAATAAGCGAGGGGCGGTACAGCATTGACCCAGTGGCGCTGTTCAAGATTGTTCTGCTGCAGCATCTGGACGGGAAATCTTCGCTGCGTGGGACGCTGCGCAGAGCACAGACAGATGTGGCGTACCGGTGGTTTTTGTGATATACGCTAAGTGAGGAGCCGCCCCACTTCTCCACAGTGAGCTATAGCTTCCGGCACCGTTTCACCCAAGAAACGATAGAGGCGGTGTTCCACTGGATATTGGAGGAGGCGGTCAGCGCGGGGGCGTTGACCCCGGGGCCAAGGGGTATCAAAAGGAACTGTGGGCAGAGATCAATGCAGATCGGGAAACCCACGGAAAAAGGCGGGTTTCAAAACGGTGAAGAGGGAACACCAGCGGCAGTTTGACTATGAGGCCTACACCGCCTGCGACAAAGAACGACTATGTGCTGGAAACGGTGGTAACCGTAGGCAATGTCCATAACAGCGTGGCTTTCGATGAAGTTTACGATAAAGTGACCCAGACCTTCCTGGAGATTGAAACCATTGTGGCGGATTCCGCCTATAAAACTCCACACATGTGCAAAAAAGCATTTAGCGATGGCGGGCGCTGTCCACCTACTATTTTGCCCCTATTTTTTCCTGCTTTTGCGGCCTGTCTGGAAGTTCCCTAGGCAGGCTGCTTTTTGACAGGCTGAGGGGGCCAAAGATTTCTCTCTGGTTCCTCTCAAAAAATATTTTGTTTTTCTTCTGCCCTGGCTCGCTTTTCTCAACTACACAGGTTCAGATCCCAAAATCGGGTATGGCATCCCTAAAAACACGTTACAACCTGACGGTCGTTGGAGCATAAGCGCAAAGCGCGTTGCTTGGCCTCTTGAACGCGAAAAAACCCCGGAATTCCGGGGTTTTTTCGGTGTAGCATCTTTTAAGATGTGTAAATATGGTGCCGCCGACCGGGCTTGAACCGGTACGACATTGCTGCCGAGGGATTTTAAGTCCCTTGTGTCTGCCAATTCCACCACGGCGGCGTTTCTGCTATTTTACCACGAAAAACTCAAAAAAGCAAGGGGGGCAAGAGCAGAATCTTTTTAAAAAAACTAGGGAAAATCTCTGAAAGTATTTGCTTTCATGGGCAAAATATAGTATACTGATATGCAAAGGGGAACCCCCAATCTATTAAGTTAAGGAGTATGCGCTATGTATTATCTGGGAATTGACCTTGGCGGCACTAACATTGCCGTAGGGGTTGTAAACGAGGATTGCAAAATTGTGGCGAAAGCCAACTCCTCCACTGCCACTGAAAATGCGGAGCAAATTGCCGACGCTATGGCTGCCACGGCCCGGCAGGCCCTGGAGAAGGCTGGAATCACCCTGGCCGATGTGCCCTGGGTGGGCCTGGGCTCTCCCGGCACCGTAAACAAGGCTACTGGCATTATTGAGTACGCCAACAACCTGCCTTTCCGGGATACACCCATGCAGCAAATGCTTTCTCAGCGCCTAGACGGCAAACCGATTTATATGGAGAACGACGCCAATGCCGCGGCCTTTGGCGAGTATATGGCAGGCGCTTTAAAGGGCGCTAAGGACGCCATTGCCATTACCCTCGGCACCGGCGTGGGCGGCGGTGTAATCATTGAGGGCAAAATCTACTCTGGCAGCAATTTTGCCGGGGCAGAGCTGGGTCATACGGTTATTGTAGCAGACGGCTGGCCCTGCACCTGCGGCCGTCTAGGCTGCTGGGAGGCCTATGCCTCTGCTACCGGCCTCATTAAGATGACCAAGCTTCATATGGACGAGGCCCCCAAGGACGCGCCCCTGTGGACTATTGTAGGCGGAGACATTGACAAAGTGAACGGCCGCACAGCTTTCGACGCAATGCGCCAGGGCGACCCTGTGGGCAAAAAGATTGTAGATGAATATGTAAAATACTTGAGCGTAGGCCTTATCAATATGATCAACATTTTCCAGCCGGACATTCTCTGTGTAGGCGGCGGCGTGGGCAACGAGGGTGAAAACCTTTTGGCCCCGGTGCGGGTGATTGTGGAGAAAGAGCAGTATGGTCACAATCCCAACGCGAAAACGAAAATTTGCAAGGCTCTGCTGGGCAACGACGCCGGGATTATTGGCGCGGCTATGCTGGGCAAGGAAGGCTGAGCTATGGCAGTAGAAACCAAACCCTTTGGCCAGCTGCCTGATGGACGCGATGTAACAGCCTATACGCTTTCCAACGGGAATAATATGTTTCTTACCGTGACAAACTATGGCTGCCGTATTCTTTCCCTGCAGGTTCCAGACAGAGACGGGAAACTGGGAGATGTGGTTTTGGGCCACCGCACGCTAGAAGAGTATTTTGGCGCCAATTATCAGGGCGCGGCAATTGGCCGCTGGGGCAACCGCATAGACGGCGCGGCCTTTACCCTGGAGGGCCGGGAATACAGCCTGGCTAAAAATGACGGGCAAAATTCTCTTCACGGAGGTCCCGGCGGCTTTCATCAGGCTTTGTGGCAGGGGCATGCCCAGGACGATGAGGAGCCTTGGGTTCGCTTTACATTGAAAAGCCCAGATGGGGAAGAGGGCTTTCCGGGAAACCTGGAGGCCAGCATTACTTATACCCTAACCAAGGGCAATTGCCTTAAGATCAGCTACCAGGCAGAAAGCGACGCCACAACGCCATATAACCCCACCAACCACAGCTTTTTCAATCTTTCTGGCGACCCGGGGAAGGATGTGTTGGGTACAAGCCTAACCATCAATGCCCAGCGGGTTACCCAGGTTCGGGATGACCTGATTCCTACTGGTCAGTTTATCCAGGTGGAAAATGGGCCTTTGGATTTCCGTAGCCCCAAACTTTTGGGTCAGGATATGTTTGCAGACGACCATCTGATCAAGCTGTGTGGGGGTTACGACCACAATTTCTGCATCGATTCCTCCGGGTTCCGGAAAATTGCGGAGGCTTATGAGCCCGACAGCGGTCGGGTTATGGAAGTTTTTACCGATATGCCGGGGGTACAGCTGTACACCTTTAACCGGCCGGGGCCCGGCTTAACCGGCAAGGATGGCCAGCCTATGCGGCCCCATACTGCGTTTTGCTTGGAAACCCAGTTTTATCCGGATACCATGCACCACGACCATTTTCCAGGAGGCTTCTTGGAGAAAGGCCAGCCTTTTGCCAGTGAGACCGTGTATAAGTTTTCAGCTAGGTAAGAACAAGCCGACACAAGTGTGACACAAGCAGATCCCCTACAGGAGGCAGGGCCGTTTTTTGGCTGTGCCTCCTGATCTGGTCTGGGAGGTACGAAATGAAAATCAACGCAATCAAAATGGAAAAATCCTGCGGCGCTGTTGTGTACAGAGAAGCGGAGGGAATGCCCCAGGTGCTGGTGATCCGCCACAAAAATGGGGGGCACTGGGCTTTCCCTAAGGGCCATGTGGAGGCGGGCGAAACAGAAGAGGAAACCGCCCGCCGGGAGATTTGGGAGGAAACTGGCCTAAAGGTAAAGCTGAACAAGGGCTTTCGCAAGGTGGTTACCTATTCCCCCAAGCCCCGGGTTATGAAGGATGTCATCTACTTTGCCGCCTGCCCCTCTGGGGGGCGGCTGGCCCGCCAAGAGGCGGAGGTGGAGGATGTGCGCTGGGCAACTCTTTCTCAGGCCATAAAGCTAATCACCTACGAGAACGACCGGGAGGTGCTGCGGGCCTTTATGGCCTTTTTGGAGCGAGAGGGCATTTGACCAAAACAGAAAGCCTCTGGTCTTTTTCACGCTCCACATACGATTTGCCGCTGGATAAAAATTTTTGAACTATGAGACAGGCGAGCTCTCGGCGAGGGTTCGCCTGTTTTCGTCCCCATATAACAGAAGGCATTTGGGCCATAGGTTCTCGCACCATTCCCTTCCCTTGGGCATAAACTGGCCAGGAGGTGAGAATATGCCCGAAATTTACGCTTCAGGCATCGATGTTTCCCAGTTTAACGGCAATTTGGATATGAACGCTTTAAAAGGCCGGGTAGATTTCATCATCATTCGCTGTGGATATGGCAGCGACTATGCCTTTCAGGACGATACGCAGTACCGGGCAAATGTGGATAAATGCCTTGCCGCTGGCATCCCCTTTGGGGTCTATCTCTATTCCTACGCCAAAAATACAGAGATGGCCAGGAGCGAGGCGGCCCATACCCTCCGCCTGCTCCGGGGCCTGCGCCCTCTGTATGGCGTCTGGTACGATGTGGAAGACCCTACCTTGCCCTATGGCGAGGCCTTGGTAAACAACTGCCTTGCCTACTATCAGGCAATCCGGCAGGCCGGGTATTATTGCGGCATTTATGCCTCGCTGTACTGGATGCGCAACCGGCTGAACAGCCCTCGCCTGGCCCATATCGACCGGTGGGTAGCCCAGTGGGCCCCCCAGTTGGATTACCCCGGGGCGGGCATTTGGCAGTACAGCGACCGCGGGCAGATTGGCGGAAAAATATTTGATATGAATCGAGCTTACCGGGATTACCCGGCCATAATAAATGGGGAGGATTGGACAGATATGACAGCAGAACAGGTGGCCCAGCTGGCCAGAAAGCAGGCCCAAGAGGTTTATCAGGAGAATGAGCAACGGTATAAAACCATAGATGACGTGCCCCAGTGGGCCAGAGCGGCGGTAGAGGAGGTATATACCCGCCTGGGCCTGCGAGGGATGGGCAGCGGCCAGGACAAAAAGCTGAATGGCAGCGCCACCTATGTTCGGGCGCTGTATGTTATCTGGAAGCTGCTGGAGGAGCTGGACGGGAAGGAAAGGATTGCAGGGGAGCTGGAACAGAAAGAAACAAGACAAGAAGAAAGGCTGGAAGAAGCCCCATAGGCTGTACCTCTGGGCCTTCGTTTCTCCCTGCTGCAGGAAAAGGGTTTCATTTTTTTTCCTAACATGCTATAATGTGCTAAAAGGCGCAGACCATCCGGGCCTAGGACCCGGTATAAATAGAAGGATTATTAAAGCCGACAGAAAAGAGGAGACAAACTATGTGTGGATTTGTGGGATTTACCGGGGACCCGGACCAGGGCGTGCTTCGCGGCATGACTACCGCCATTGCCCACCGTGGGCCTGACGACGCGGACTATTTTACCGATGAGGGGATTGCCTTAGGGTTTCGGCGGCTGTCCATTATCGACCTGGCGGGAGGCCGGCAGCCCATGGTGAATGAGGACGGCAGCAAGGTGCTGGTTTTTAATGGGGAAATCTACAATTTTTCCCAGATTAAGGAGCAGCTGGTTGCTGCCGGCCATGTTTTTAAAACTGCCGCCGACTCCGAGGTGCTGCTGCATGGTTACGAGGAATACGGCCCGGAGCTGCTGAATAAGCTCCGGGGCATGTTTGCCTTTGTAATTTGGGATAAAAATACCCGTAAGCTTTTTGGCGCCCGGGACTTTTTTGGCATTAAGCCCTTGTATTACGCTCAAATGGGCGAAACCTTTCTGTTTGGTTCTGAGATTAAAAGCTTTCTCAGCCATCCAGACTTTAAAAAGGAGCTGAATCCCCGGGCACTGGAAAGCTATTTAAGTTTTCAGTATTCTCCTGGCCCCGAAACCTTTTTCCAGGGGGTGTACAAGCTGCCGCCTGCCCATTATTTCACATATCAGGCGGGCAAGCTGAAGATTACCCGGTACTGGGTTCCCCAGTTTCACGCCGAAGAGGACAAGGACCTGAACTACTGGGTTGACGAAATAGAAAAGGTCTTTGACAATAGTGTAGAGGCCCACAAAATCAGCGATGTGGAGGTGGGCTCCTTCCTATCCTCCGGGGTGGATTCCAGTTATGTGGCCTGCTCGGCCAATGTGGACAAAACCTTTACCGTAGGCTTTGACAATGGAGAAAAGTATAACGAGATCAGTTGGGCAAAAGGGCTTTCTCAGCAGATCCCGGTAAAGAACATCAGCAAGGTGATTACCCCAGAGGAGTTTTGGGGGAATTTTGGAAAAATCCAGTACCATATGGACGAGCCCTTGGCTGACCCCTCTGCTGTGGCCCTGTATTTTGTGTGCAACATTGCCAGCCAGCACCTAAAGGTGGTGCTTTCTGGAGAAGGGGCAGACGAGATTTTTGGCGGCTACAACATCTATCGCGAGCCCCTGGAAATGGCTTGGTACGACCGGATTCCCCTGCCCCTGCGCCGGCTGATCGGCAAAATTGCGGGAATGCTCCCTGCTCATCGAGGTCTGAACTTTCTTGTTCGCCGGGGACGCCCCCTAGAGGAGCGCTTTATTGGCAATGCCTATATGTTCCAGGAAAAGGAGCGAAAAGCCCTGCTGAAAAATCCTGTGGGAGCCCCTGCTCCCGAGGAGCTGGTGAAGCCTTGCTATGACCAGATGGCGAATCAGGACGCAGTGACAAAAATGCAGTTTGTAGACCTGAATATGTGGATGGTGGGGGATATTCTGCTGAAAGCCGATAAAATGAGCATGGCCAATTCTCTGGAACTCCGGGTCCCCTTCCTGGATAAAGAGGTAATGGCTCTGGCAGGCCGCATCCCTACCCGCTGGCGGGTAAACGAGCTGAACACCAAGTACGCTATGCGCCTGGCTGCCCAGCGGCGTATGCCGGAGAAATGGGCGGAAAAGCGGAAACTAGGGTTCCCAGTGCCTACCCGGGTTTGGCTTAAGGAGGAAAAATACTACAACCGTGTGCTCGCCGCCTTTACCGGGCCCCAGGCAGAGCAGTTTTTCCACACAGAGAAGCTGGTAAAGCTTCTAAACGACCACCGGGACGGAAAGGCGGACAACAGCCGGAAGGTGTGGACAGTGTATACCTTTTTGGTGTGGTACAAAGAGTTCTTTGTGGAAAGATAGTGAAAAACACCTTTTTTTGTGTAATTGTTTCTAGGCGGAAACTATTTTACCGCAAGAAGATGATAAAATAGGGTTGCACCGGAGAAAGGATGATGTTTATATGAAACGTTTCATCTGTTTCCTGATGGCAGTTGTACTGCTGGCAGCTGCCGCTTTTCCGGCCTATGCTTTGCCTGTGCCGGTGGAGGAGACCATGGAGGCCAACCCCATTCAAGGTATGACAGAAGAGGAAATCCAGCGCTATGCCCACATGGATATCGAAGAGGCCATGGCCCAGGTGGAGGGTAAGATCCTTATTGCCAGGGAAAGCATTATTTTTAGTACCAGCGATGGCTGGTACGATGAGACCCAGTGCGGTCCCTCCTATGTAGGCGGTACCTATGATCCTGTGACCAAAGAGATTGTAGGAGGCAAAGCCTTGCCCTCCTTCGGCGAGCTGTTCCCAGGCTGGGACAACCCCGGCAAGGTGGAATATGACATGATGGCGAAGGTGCCGGAAAAAGACAAGCCAAAGAGCCAGGCGGAAGTGAAGGAGTGGGCCTACAAGGACATTGCGGCCGCCAAGCACGAAGTGGAGGAAAAGATCATTGCTGCCCGGGACGAAATCATTTTCCGTTCCAGCTGGGTAGCGGATGGCATGTCAGAGTTTGTGCTGAACCCTGAAACAGGGGAGGAAGAAGAGCTCCCTCAATTTAGCCAGCTGTTCCCAGGGTGGGAGCTTCCCAAGGAAGCATCGCTTGAAAAGGCTCTAAGTGCTGAGTGTGCTGTAAAGTGAAGCGGATGAACCGACACCGCAAAGCGATTTGCCGCCGTTGGTTATCTCAAATGCGGCTGTTCGCCCCAAAAGATCTGGGTCAGACACGCCTCCATATGAGAATCCCAAGATTCGTGTAAGGGGGACTTACCTTACAATGACAGGCTCTAGCTTTAGAGGGATTGAATCAATCAATCTAGGCTTTACTAACCCTTACACAAGAGACACAGTGGCATATGCTATCCGGCAATTGGAGGAAGGCGTATTGTACTGTAAAACAACAGGACTACCTAACGCCATGTCCTAGCCATTATGGTAATAATATTGGCTAAGCCACCCTATCAATAGGTTGGCTTAAGTAAACACAATAAGAGAGAGGCAGTCCCTCCGGTGCAGGGTTGCCTCTCTTTTTTTTAGGGCCGTATGTGCTCAAAAATCACAATGCCGCGCAAGGCCTTGGCCTTGCGGTACTCCTCCTGGGTGCGGATGGTCCAGCTTACCTCCTGCATCCCTAAAAGGCGGGTAGCCAGTTTCATGGCCAGGCGGTCACGGGTGTGGATATCGTCGCCTTCAAAATCGGGGCGGGTGTACCAGTTGGTTAGTAGGTTTCGGCCAAAAAAGGCCTGGCTGGCGGTAAGGCCATCGTCCCCTTTTTTAAAGTGGCACATCAGCTGTCCCCGTACAATCTCCGGCCGGTTCTGCCGGAACCACCGCACAATTCTGGGGTCAAAGCTCTCTATGCAGTACATTCCGTGGTAATTGTCGAGCTCTTTCATGGCCAAAGTGCACAGCTCATGGGGATCATTGTAGCCTTTTAGCTCCACAATAATAGGAGTTTTACCGTCCACCTCTTCCAGTACCTGGCGTAACAGGGGAACCTGCTCTGCCGTGCCGAAAAGCCGGCAGGTCTGTAGCTGTGCCAGGCTTAGGTCCCCGATCTGCTTTTTCTCCCCGCAGCTGCGGGCCAAGCTGGGGTCGTGGTGCACAACCACCTGCTTGTCTTTGGTTAGCTGGATATCCAGCTCCATGCCATAGCCAGCCGCCACAGCCTGGGCAAAGGCCGGCAAAGAGTTTTCTGGCACACCCTGGGCTTGATTATGCAGGCCACGGTGGGCATAATTGTAAGCACGAAACGGGGCAAGGGCAGCCCGGTGGGTGCGCCGGGGGCCTATAAGCCAGACCCATACAAGACCCAGAAGCACCGCCAGCGTAAGCAAGATTAAGATTATCATAATGATACACCTGTTTCATATAAAAATAATTGGCATTAGCCTAAAAGTACCGGGACTTTAAGAAAAAACTTATAATTCGCTTAAAAATCTTCTTTATTTTCCTGACAACTGGTGATATAATAAAGCAAAAGACGGTTATTTTCAAGCCCGCCGGAAACAACCCAGAAAAAGTTAACGAAAAGTTAACAGAAAGGACCTATCAAATGAAATTTACCAAAGGTTACTGGCTCAACTTGCCCGGCGTAGAAAATTACGACTGTGTCCAGATTCGCCAAGTTCGCGTGGAAAACCGCGAGGTTTACCTGTACTGCGTGCCCTATCCCCAGGACGAGCGGGGAATGGGAGGCCCGGTCTTGGAAATGACCATCAGCTCTCCCCGGCCAGACATCATCCGCGTCCAGGCCTGGCACTTTATCGGCAGCGTCCAAAAGGAGCCTCGCTTTCAGCTGAATACCACAGAGTTCCCCCTGGTAATCAGCGAATCCGAGAAAGGGGTGATGCTCCGCAGCGGCAAAACAGAGCTGCACATCACCAAAAATCCTGCCAGCTTTACCTATTATTATAAGGGAAAGCCCCTTACCAAAATTGGCGACCGCTTTGGCCATGCTATGATTAGCTATATGAAAACCCCAGAAGGTCCTTTTATGCGCTGCCAAATGGACCTGGGCATTGGGGAAAAGATCTATGGCCTGGGGGAGCGCTTCACCCCCTTTGTAAAAAACGGCCAGGTGGTAGATATGTGGAACGAAGATGGGGGAACCTGCTCTGAAATTGCCTACAAAAACATACCCTTTTACCTAACCAGCCGGGGTTATGGGGTGCTGGTAAACAGCCCGGGCAAGGTAAGCTATGAGTTGTGTTCTGAGGTGGTTACCCGGGCGCAATTCTCTGTGCCTGGGGAAAAGCTGGACTTTATGGTAATTGGGGGCGACGGCCCCAAAGGGGTGCTAAGCAATTACACCGCTCTTACCGGCCGGCCGGCGCTGCCTCCCGCATGGACCTTTGGGCTTTGGCTTTCCACCTCTTTTACTACGGATTACGATGAAAAAACCGCCATGAGTTTTGTGGATGGCATGGCTCAGCGAGGCATTCCCCTGCAGGTTTTCCACTTTGACTGCTATTGGATGGCAGAGAACGAGTGGTGCAATTTTACCTGGGACCAGAACATGTTCCGGGATGCACCGGGAATGCTGCGGCGGCTGGGCAACCGGGGCTTGCGGGTGTGCGTGTGGATCAACCCATACATTGCACAGAAATCCCCACTGTTCCAAGAGGCGGCACAGAACGGCTACTTGCTCCACAGGCCAAATGGCGATGTGTGGCAGTGGGATTTGTGGCAGGCTGGCATGGGCATTGTGGACTTTACCAATCCAGCTGCTTGGGATTGGTACCAGGGCAAGCTGCGGGGCTTAATGGACATGGGCGTGGACTGCTTTAAAACAGATTTTGGCGAGCGGATTCCCACCGATGTAACCTATTACGATGGCAGCGATCCCCAGCTCATGCACAATTATTACACCTATTTGTACAACGAGTGCGTGTTCGAGGTGCTGGAGGACCGGCGGGGAGAAGGGCAGGCCTGTCTGTTTGCCCGCAGCGCCACGGTGGGCGGCCAGCGTTTTCCGGTGCACTGGGGGGGCGACTGTTCCTCCAACTACCTCTCCATGAGCGAGAGCCTGCGGGCGGGTCTTTCTTTGTGCCTCTCCGGTTTTGCTTTCTGGAGCCACGATATCAGCGGCTTTGAGGGCACGGCCCCGGCCCATGTATACAAGCGCTGGGCGGCCTTTGGGCTATTATCCACGCATTCCAGGCTTCATGGCTCCAACTCCTACCGGGTGCCCTGGCTTTTTGACGAGGAATCTGTGGATGTGGTACGTAAATTTACCTGCCTAAAGTGTGTCCTCATGCCCTATCTCTATGCCGCCGCAACAGAGGCCCACCAAACCGGCGTGCCTGTGATGAGGGCAATGGTACTAGAGTTCCCTGAGGACCTGTGCTGCCAGGATTTAGACCGGCAGTATCTGCTGGGCGGCAGCCTATTGGTGGCCCCGGTCTTTACGGAAACAGGGGATGTGGACTATTATCTGCCCAAAGGCAGGTGGACCAATTTTCTTACCAACCAAGAGGTAGAGGGAGGGGGATGGCAGCATGAGGTCCATGATTTTATGAGCCTGCCTCTTATGGCCCGGGAAAACAGCATAATTGCAGTGGGAGCAAACCACACCACCGTGGAATACGACTATGGCCAGGATCTCACTCTCCATGTATTTCACTTAACCGGTTCTGTTTCTGTGGAGCTGGTGGATATGTATGGCCAGGATTTGCTGGCAGTACATGCAGAGAACAAAAACGGCCGGGTGCGCTTTACCTTTGAAGGAATTGCCCAAGGCCTAAAGCTGCTGCTGCGGAATGTTGCCCATATAAAGGATTTGGAGGGCGCCCGAGCAGAGGAGCATTCCATGGGCCTTTCCTTAGAAGTGAACGAATATTTAAGAGACGTGACTTTTACACTGTAAGTTTTTCAATACCGCGATTTTGGGAACATGGCGCATGGGTGTCATGTTCCCTGTTTTATAGTTGACGCGGTTCAAAGGGGGGATCTTGGAGCCCGAGGCAGCCCTTTAGCTGCCATTGGTATGGAAAAGGGGAAATCTCTCAGGCTATTCGCTTTGCTGCTTCAACTTTTTACACAGGGGAAAAAGCAAGCCGCCCGCGGCGTTTCCCAAGGACATCAGGAAGAGGTACCCCACCGCCTTGGGAGACCAGGCCCCGCCCATGGTAAAATAGAACATGTTTGCCACACAGTGCTCGAGGCCCACTGCCACAAAAACCGCAACCCCCAAAAAAAGTCCCAGATATTTTCCCAGCTCGTGGGGGTTGGAGCGGTAGCTCTCTACTGCCAAATAGATGAGCACATTGCAGAAAACCGCGAGGATGAATATGCTGCCAGGGGAATCTGCCAGCTTTCCGGCGCTGACCTCTGCGGCCTTTTCCGCCAGGCCGGTAAGACGGGTGGCCCGAAAAGCGGCGCCGGCCAAAAAGGCGCCGGCCAGATTTCCCAGCCAGATGAGCCCGCAGTTTCCCAGATAGGCAGGAGGGTTATCAAGAGCATAGCAAATTTTTCCAGTGAACAGGTTTAGGCCCAAGGTGCATACAGCAAACAGGCCCACAGAAAACAGGGCGGCTCCCACGGCCCGGCTGTCGCTGGCCAAAAAGGCTGCCCCGCCAATGGAGATAGCCAGACCCGCAAGCAGGGCATAGGCAAAAGTGGTTAAATATTTCATTGGGACCTCCGATCAAAGTAGGATGAAAGGGCGAAATAGAAATCTTTAGGAAACATACAGGCTACTTACTGTCGCTGGAAAAGGCAATGCCGGCCTTGTGCCGCGCCTCCTCCATAAATTCGGAAGTCTCCAGGCTTAGCTGGGTGCAAAGGGCATATTCCTCTTGGCTCTCCTGGGGCTGGGTGATAAAGCGGTGGAAACTCTGGGCCTCTGCCCCCATAAGGCGGTACTTTTCGTCCTGGCCATGGATTACTTCTCTGCTGCCATCCTGGCGCTGCAGGGTGATTCCCCCTAGCCGGGAAATGGACTGAACCGCCACCGTGCCCTGGGTACCCTGAAAATCGGAGTCGGCTCCGGCCTGGCCCAGCTTGGAGTAGGTGAGGGCCACCAGCTTATCCGGGTAGCGCATGGTAATTACCCCGCCGCCATCCGCCCCGCTTTTCATTGGCAGGCTTTCTACAGAAAAGCTCTCCGGCCGGCCAAACAGGTGAAGGGCGGGGTATACACAGTAGACTCCCAGGTCCATCAGGGCCCCGGTTTCCATTTGGGGATTGAAAATATTCGGCAGCTCTCCGGCTAGGTACCGGTCCAGCTTGGAGGAGCGCTGGCAGAAATCCAGCTTTGCCATAGTGATTTTGCCGATTTTGCTTAGGGCCTCCTCCAGCTTTTTGCGTTGGGGCTGGTGCATATACATAATGGCCTCCAAAAAGACCACCTGTTTATCCGCGGCTAGTTCGATCAGTTCCCGGGTTTTGGCAGCCTGGGCACAAAGGGGCTTTTCGCAGATTACATGCTTTCCCTGCTCCAGCAGAATTTTGCAGTGCTCATAATGGAGGGCGTTGGGGCTGGCCACGTACACAGCGTCTACCTCTGGGCACCTGGCCAGCTCTTCCACCTGGGTAAAGGCGTGCTGGGCGCCATGCTTTTGGGCATATTCCCTAGCTCGTTTCAAGCTTCGGGAGTGGACAGCGATAAGCTGCCACAGGCCGGTATCTTTGGCCCCGGCAATATATTCGTCAGTAATCCAGCCAGAGCCAATGGTTGCAAAACGAAGCATAATAGAACCTCCTTATTTAATTATAATTTTTGCTAGCGGATTCAGATACTCTCCTAGCTTGCCTCTTCCTTAGAAGCAGACAGCGGTAAGGCTTTTTCTTAATAGGTGGCGGAGAATGGTATTCTTTGCCTCTGTGCTTGAAGATAGCCTGGAAAGGTTTAAGGATTTTGCCAGCCATTGGGTTATAAAGCCCTGCTCCCAAAAGTATGGCTGCCGCTTTTCCGTTCATAAAACGATTGATCTGGAATAGCGGCAGGGCTTTCCCAAATACCGCGGCACTTCCTATACTCTGTCAGGTTTTATACCTTAATTTCAAGCCGTCCCTGCTATGCATAAAGATGGACCGCACCCAAATGGCTGCGGTCCTCTGTGTTTAGGCCTCTTCCCAGTACCGCTTTAAGTTGGCAAGCCCAATGCGGATGGCCGTAAGGGCGGGCTCCATGCCCTCAAACTCAATGGCAATGGTGCCGTCGTATCCGGCCTTTTTTAGGATGTGCAGGCACTGCTTTACCGGTACATTTCCGTGGCCGATTACAGTGCCCCGTAGGTAGTTCCCTGCCCGGGTAGGGAAAGCGCCCTCCCCGGGGTCTGCATCGTTGTAGCTTTTCCAGATGAAATCTTTGGCATGAACATATTTCACATAAGGGGCTACTCGCGCTACAGCCATGGCCGGGTTCTCATCGGCGCACATAAAGTTGCCAATGTCGCAGAGCAGGGCGAAGTTGGGATGGTTTACGGTGTTGTACAGCAGTTCTACCCGCTGGGAATCCTGGGAAAAATAGCCGTGGTTCTCCGTCATGGTCATAATCCCCTTGCTTTGGGCGTAGTCTGCAATCTCCCGAACAGATTCTGCCAGTTGGGGAACCAGGGCGGCGTAGCTCTTGGGGGAGTTCTTCTGGCCGGTGGTAATGTCGTGACGCATCCGAGGGGCACCCAGAATGGCGGCGATATCCACCATACCTTTTACCCGCTGAATTTCCTTTTGGGGGTCCCCAGAGCCGTCCAGGCCGTTGAGCAGGTCTGCGCCAACAGCAAAGGAGGAGAAGGGCAGGCCGCACTGGTCAGCTTTTGCTTTCAGCTCCTGCGCTTTTTCGGGCATTTCTTCTGGAGAGCATCCCATCACAAAGTCCACGGCCTCAACGGCGTCAAAGCCCATCTCTTTGGCCTTGTCGATGCAGTCCAGGAGGGTAAGCTCCCCGGCGCGCAGTGCAGAATAAAAGCTGTAAAGGCTAACAGAGAATTTCATAGCAATAACCCTTTCTTTCGTTGAATGATATATAAATTTTGTGGAGCATCTAAAATTATGAGGGCGGGGTAGTTTTTAGCCGTATAGGCACAAAGCACTCCATCAAGGCATAGCCTTGTTTTTCTATTAGATTATGGGGCGTGATAATATGCCCCATGGAACGATGACCGGGCCGGTCGTCCAGCTCAAAGAGAGTACTTTCCGCAATATACTGCTGCGCTTGGGTATAGAGCCGGTTATGGGTCTCCTCGTCTCCGTCCCGATAGAAAAAGGTAAGGAAGTAGCCGCCCTCAAAAAAGACCTTCTCAAAACCGCCGTCAGGCATTCCTTCTTCCAGGGCCCACCACCACTCCATGCCGCCGGCCTCTTCGTTAAAGAGCATAAAGTCCCGGGGCATAAAACTGTCTCTGGGAGAAGGGGTGATGGCGCTGAAATAGGCCTCAAATTTCCCCAGCACGCCGCTTGAAGAAAAATCAAAGTCAGGGTCAGGCCCTGAGGTTACAGCGGTAAAGGGGGGCAGTGAGATAATACGGAAATCCACAGGCTTTCTCCTCTTTTTACATTAGGATTTGTAGGGCAGATAACAGCAGGGCCTTTCTGGGCAGCCGCAAAGTTTAGGGTACAGATTCCTTGCTCCAGCCCAACTTACCTGGCGTACAGTCGGTACGGCCAGAGAAAGCCGGAGAAATTCTATTTTTTGTTTAGTCGCCAAAGCTAATGCCAATTTGCCGGGCAGCCTGGATTTCTCCGCAGTCTACAGGTACAGATTTCAGTTTTCCGGCTACATTTTCCAGGGGAACAGGCACGGTTTCCCCGTTGACCATACCCACCATTACGCCAAAGGTTTTCTCCTTGATAAAGCGGGCGGCGGTAGCGCCTAGGCGGGTACAGAGAACCCGGTCGTAGGCGCAGGGGCTGCCGCCCCGCTGGAAATGCCCTGGCACGCACACCCGGATTTCATTGTCGATTTTCTCTTCCAGTTCTTCTGCAATGCGATATACAACAGAGGGATAGTTCTCTTCGGCCCGGCGCTTCTTCAGCTCTTTTTTAGAGAGCTTGGCCTCTTCTTTGGAGATGGCGCCTTCGGCTACAGCCAAAATGGAGAACTTTTTGCCGTTTTCTATGCGGTTGTTCAAAGTTTTAGCTACTTTATCAATGCTATAGGGAATTTCCGGCAGCAGGATAACATCGGCGCCCCCGGCAATGCCGGCGGAAAGAGTAAGCCAGCCAACCTTGTGGCCCATGACCTCTACAATAAAAATGCGGCCATGGGAGGTGGCGGTGGTGTGGATACAGTCGATTACATTGGTGGCCACCTCCACCGCGCTGTGGAAACCAAAGGTTACGTCTGTGCCCCAAATATCGTTGTCAATGGTTTTGGGCAGGTGGATAACGTTTAAACCCTCTTCCCGAAGGAGGTTGGCGGTTTTTTGGGTGCCGTTGCCACCTAAAATCACCAGACAATCCAATTTCATTTTCTTGTAGTGGTCCTTCATAGAGGCCACCTTGTCTACATTGTTTTCGTCAATGACCCGGATGGTCTTGAATGGCTGCCGGGAAGTACCCAAAAGGGTGCCGCCTAAGGTGAGGATACCGGAAAAGTCGCTGGGCTCCATCTTCTTGTATTCCCCAAAAATCAGGCCGGTGTAGCCGTCCTTGATGCCGTAAATTTCCACGTCTTTGCCAAACTCCTCATATAGGCCCTTGGCCACGCCCCGGATAGAGGCATTGAGGCCTTGGCAGTCGCCGCCGCTGGTGAGAATTCCTACTCGCTTCATGTTTCATTCCTCCTACAGATTAAAATAATCTTTGATTTTTTCTGCTGCCGCCTCAGGGGGCAGGTCGGAGTTGTCGATTTTGAGATAGTTGGGGAAAGAAATTTCCCCCTCCCGGCTCTCCAGCCGGTATTGGGCGTCGTCGCTTAGCAGGCGCTGGTTGGAGGCTTCCACGTCCCGTTTGGAGCCCTTGTTGCGCAGGCGGTTTTCGCTGGCGTTCCGTTGCAGGCGGACCTCCTGAGAGGCCACCAGCTCCACATAATAGAACTCCGTGCCATAGGGGGCAAAAATCTCTTTGATTTGTTCCACATAATCCCAGTCGGACTGCTGGTCAAAGGCCCACATATAGGTAAAAATCATGCCATAATGATCTGTTTTGGCGAATTCCTCAAAAATCACCTGGCGGCACCGGGCAATGGCGGCGGAGTTGAAATTGCCGAACACCTCCAGCACCGGCTCAATGGTCATGTGGTTGTGAAACAGGCGCAGGCCTGTGCGCTTCATCAGCTCTTGGCCTACGGTCATTTTGCCCACCGCGGCATTTCCAAACAATAAGATAAGCTTCACTGTACGCGCCTCCTTTGCGTGTATCATAGCTGAGCTGGAGACGAAGCCCTTAGGTCGCGTCCTCGGCAGAGTGGATGGGGATTAGGGGGCTGTCGTGTTCGATTTTCTGCAGGGCTTTCAGCCGGTCCTGAGCCTGTTTGTAAAAGGCCTGCTGGCTGCTGAATGCTGTTTTGCCCCGGCGGCTGACATGCTGGTAGCTGGTATCCCCCTGCATCACCCGGGCATTGGTGTTATCGCTGAGCAGAGTTTCCAAAATGCCGAAAGCCCGTGCTTTCAGGTCCTCGTCCTCGATGGGGAATACCAACTCAATACGCCGGTCCAGGTTCCGGGGCATCCAGTCTGCGCTGCCCATATAAATTTTGGGATCGCCGGCGTTTTCAAAGCGGAATACCCGGCTGTGCTCCAGCAGCTGGCCTACAATGCTGATAATTTGAATGTTCTCGCTGACCCCCTCCAGGCCGGGAATCAGGCAGCAAATGCCCCGTACAATTACCTTTACCGGTACCCCGGCCTGGCTGGCCTCGTACAGCAAGGAGATGATTTCCGGGTCTACCAAGGAGTTTACCTTGGCGGTAATACCGCAGGGCAGGCCCTTTTTGGCGTTTTCGGTTTCCAACCGGATGCGCCGGGTGAAAAAGCCGCGCAGCCCGTGGGGCGCCACGGCAAAATGCCTGTATTCCGGGGGCCGGGAGTAGCCGGTGATCACGTTGAACAGGGAGGAGGCGTCGGCCCCGTACTGGCTGTTGCAGGTGAACAGGCCCACATCGGTGTAGATTTTGGCGGTGGAATCGTTGTAGTTGCCGGTGCCCAAGTGCAGGTAGCGGCGGATGCCGTCCTCCTCTTGACGGACCACCAAGGCAATTTTACAGTGGGTTTTTAGACCATGAAGGCCGTAGATGACATGGCAGCCGGCCTTTTCCAGCTTCTGGGCCCAGTTGATGTTGTTTTCCTCATCAAACCGGGCTTTTAGCTCTACCAGCACGGTAACTTGCTTTCCGTTTTCCGCCGCCCGGATTAAAGCGGCGATAATAGGGGAATTGCCGCTTACCCGGTATAAAGTCTGCTTAATGGCCAGCACATCCTGGTCCTCAGCTGCCTGCTCAATAAACTTTACCACACAGTCGAAGCTCTCGTAGGGGTGGTGAACCATTCGGTCTTTGTCCCGTATGGCGGTGAAAATATCGTCGTAGCCCCAAAAATCTGCGGGGGCCACAGGAACAACAGGCTTAAAGCACATGGCCTCGCAGCCCTGAATGCCGGCAAACTTAGAGAAGAAGGTCAAATCCAAAGGCCCGGGAAGCTGGTAAATCTCATTTTTCTTTATTTTCAGCATATCCACCAAAAAGCCTTTCAAATCTTTGCCGCATTTCTGCAGCAGCTCCAGCCGCACGGGCCGACCCCGTTTTCGCCGCTTAATCGACTTTTTTACCTCGCTCATAAAGTCCTCGGCCTCTTCGTCAATCTCCAGGTCCGAGTCCCTGGTAACCCGGAAGGGGCAGGCGGCGTCGATAATGTGCAGCTCGAACAGCTCATCCAAATGGGCAATGATAATTTCTTCCAAAAGGGTAAAGGCCCGGCCCTCCTGGCAGGGCAGCTCTAAAAACCGGGGCAGGATAGAGGGTACCTGGACCACGGCAAAGTTCTTTTCCTTTTCTTTGCTCTCCTTGCTCTCCAGACATACGGCAATGTTGAGAGATTTATTGGCCAGCATAGGGAAGGGCCGGCTGCCGTCTACAGCCAAGGGTGTAAGCACAGGGAAAAGCACATGGTGAAAATAATCGTTTACATGGCTTTTTTGGGCCTCATCCATTTCCTCAAAGGTGAGAAACCGGATGCCCTCCCGCTCCAGGGTGGGGAGAATGGAGCGGTGCAGGCAGGAATACTGGCGCTCCATAAAGGCGTGGGTTTTCTCCTCCAGCTCCTTAAGCAGATCCTGGGGAGGGAGGTCAAAGCGCTCCTTGGCTTTCATGCCAGAGTTTACCTGGGCCTTAACCCCGGCTACCCGGACCATAAAGAATTCGTCTAGGTTCGAGCCGGTAATAGCCAAAAAGCGCAGCCGCTCCATAAGGGGGTTCTCTTTTTTTGTGGCCTCTTCCAGCACCCGGGCGTTAAAATCCATCCAGCTGAGTTCTCGGTTATAGTAGGGCATTTTTTTGTCTGCCAAAGCGCACACCTCATATCATATCAAATTTAATTGCCAGCTCGGGGGAAAGCCCGAATATTTCTTTAAAGTATCTGGCGGCCTCCTCAAAGGCCCAGCGTTCCAGCAAGGTGTTGGCCGAGGACTCTGCCCGTATCAGCACCCGGTCCTGGTCGATGGTCATTTTTAGGTTCCGCAGCTTGGCCCGGTGAGATTTGTCCATGGCGTTGGCTAGGCGGAAAATGGCGGAAAGCTTGGAGACCACAATTTTTTCCTGCTGATGCAGGGCGGCAAATTCCAGGGTATCGCTAAGGTCCGCGGCAATGCTGCCGGCCACCATAGCCACCTCCAGCACTTCCCCGGCGGAAAGGCCAAACAGGTCCATGCCCCGGATTATGTCGAAGGTGCACCGGTTGTGCTGGCGCACGCTTACATAGCTGCCGCAGCTGTGCAGGGCGGCGGCCAGCTCCAAAATCAGACGCTTGGAAGGATCCAGGCCATGGAGCTTTTTCATTTTATCAAAGAGCTTGCAGGCGTATGACCCAACCAGCCTGCTGTGGCTCAGGTCGCAGTGAAAGCTGGCGGCGGCGGTTTCGGCGCAGGCCAAGGCGTTCTCCCGGAGATAGTCCGCCCAATCCCCTTCTGCCTTGGGGGTAAGCATATATCTGGCCACCGCCTGGGAGATGTGCACAGGGGGAGAGAGGATTTCCCCAGCGCCAGGGCAGAACCGGAGCATTCCTCGGTAGATGAACAGGGCGGTGTAGAGCAGGGAGGCCTGGTTTTCGGTAATGCCATAACGCAAGGCAATGCTTTCTGTAGTTTGGGAGCGCACGGAATCGTAGATTTCCTGAAGCTTTGGAGACTGGATATGGTAAGCCTGGCCCTGTTTTGTGGCCCCGCAGAGCCGGGCAATGGTGTCAATTTGAGAACCTGTTAGCACCAGGTTCTGAATGCGGAAACCGGAAAGGTCAATCCGGTTCAGCAGGGCGTCCATGTATTCCTCCAGAATGCAGTGGAATTCTTCGTCCCTGCGGCGCATCCGCCCCAATATATCCCGCAGCTTTAAAGTGCCAATGGGGATATTTTGGAAGTAAACAGCTTTTTTTCCGTCGAATACCGCCGCGCCAATGCTGCCAGCCCCAATAAACACAATTAAAGAGCTGCCATTGTCTAGGGCAGGGCCTAAGCGCTTTTCGATTTCGGAAAAAAGATAGGCTTTTTCCAGGCTGCTGTCCAGCACAGCCACCTCCATGCCGTTGCGCACCTTTAGCTGGTCTACCACCAGGGCCCGGTTTTTTGCCTCCAGCAGGGCGGTGCAAGAGACCACCCGGGGCTTTTCAATATTATAAGAAAGCAGGGCGGCGGAAAACTTGGAAAGCGCCGCGGAAAGCTCCCGCAGGCTTTCAAAGCGGATGGAGCCGGTTTCAAAGACATCGTGGTCCAGGCTAACCGGATATTCCAAATAGTCCAGGGTTTGTACCCGGCCCTTGCTAAGCTGTGATACCCGCATTTTTACATTGCTAGAACCTATTTCAATGACCGCCGCCAGGCGGGCGGCGTTTTTTTTGTTCAAGGAAATCCCTCCTAAAAGGTGAATCTAAGATAATTATATCAAAGTTTCTGGAAATATTCAAACCTTCTTTTTCTTTTTTTTCAAAAAATTCCCAAAAACCGCCGCCTGTCAGGGCGGGCGGCGGTGAAGAGGAGGGGGTTTCATTTTGCCTTTTACGGGACAAAAAACTTTTTTTGTCAAAGGGCTTGATTTTTTGAAAGGAATCAGCTATAATAATTGAGCCGGGGATACGGAGAGGTATTCTAATTGGTAAGGAGCCACATTGGAAATGTGGTGTGC